>JAAFHX010000058.1:4713-19753 GCA_013297695.1 Rhodobacterales bacterium
ATGCGCCGTGCCTCGGCAAAGGACAACAGGCGCTGGCGGCCTTCGTCCCACAGGTGGAACCGCGTGCAGCGCAGGCTTTCGCGCAGGGTCAGGCGCTTGTGGTTCGCCAGTTCCGAATGGTCGCGCAGCACCTCGGTCAGCCGGTAGAACGGGATGCGGCTGTACAGGTGATGGACGTGGTGGATGCCGATATTGCCGGAAAACCAGCGCAGGACCGGCGGCAGCACATAATGCGAACTTCCCTCAAGGGCCGCATCATGCACCTGCCAGTCGGTGGCACGGTTCCAGTGCGTGTCTTCGAACTGATGCTGCACATAGAACAGCCACACCCCGATCGATGCACCGACAAGTGCCGTCGGCACAAAGACCAGCAAGACCGGTCCCGGCCCGCCGAACCACAGGATCGCGCCAAGCGCCAGCGCCAGTGCCGCATTCGTGCCCATCGCGCTGATCCATTCGGGTGCATCCGCCGAGGCCATCCGCCCCGGCAGCCGGTTCTGCAGCAGGAACAGCCAGGTCGGCCCCAGGCCGAACAGCACCAGCGGATGGCGGTACAGCCGGTAGCGCAGGCGGCCGAACCGGCTCAGCGCCTGATACTCGGCCAGGGTCAGGGTCAGCACATCGCCGATGCCGCGCCGGTCAAGGTTGCCCGAGTTCGAATGATGGATCGCATGCGACCTGCGCCAGACGTCATAGGGCGTCAGCGTCAGCACCCCCAGCCCGCGCCCGATCCAGTCGCCAAGCGGACGGTTGCGAAAGAACGATCCATGTCCGCAATCGTGCTGGATGATGAACAGCCGGACCAGGAACAGCCCGTTCAGGGCCGCAAGCCCAAACGCAATCCAGCCGCTGACCGACAGGGACCACCAGGCCAGCGCCCAGATGACAAGAAACGGCAGCAGGCTGAACCCCAGTTCCAGCGCCGAGCGGGCGGGGTCCGGGTCACGGTAGCGGGCCAGCACCCGAACCCAGTCCTGTGCGCCCCGGGCAGGTGTTGTGGCGGTCATGGCATCCGTCCTTGTGGAAGGGTGAAGACGGCCAAAGCCGCCGGGCATCCGGCCAGTCAGCCGGACGAAGACTCGTTCGCTGCGACCGTGCCGCAGCAGCCCCGCGCGGTCGAGCCACGTTCGCGGCACTGCGGCATCACAGTCAGCGCACCTTCAGCGTGGCCAGCCCGATCAGCGCCAGGATCAGGCTGATGATCCAGAACCGGATGACGATCTGCGGTTCGGCCCAGCCCTTCTTTTCAAAGTGATGGTGGATCGGGGCCATCAGGAACACCCGCTTGCCGGTCCGCTTGAAGTACAGCACCTGGATGATGACCGAAAGCGCCTCGACCACGAACAGCCCGCCGACGATGGCCAGCACGATCTCGTGCTTGGTGCAGACGGCGATGGCACCAAGCGCGCCGCCCAGGGCCAGCGACCCGGTATCGCCCATGAACACCGCCGCCGGGGGCGCGTTGTACCACAGGAACCCCAGCCCCCCGCCGATCAGCGCCGCGCAGAACACGAGGATCTCGCCCGTGCCCGGCACGAAATGCACGCCGAGGTATTCGGCAAAGTTGAAGTTGCCGACCACATAGGCAATCACCCCCAGCGTGGCCGAGGCGATCATCACCGGCATGATGGCCAGACCGTCCAGCCCATCGGTCAGGTTGACGGCATTGGCCGCCCCCACGATCACGATCATCCCGAAGGGAACGAAGAAGATGCCCAGGTGGATCAGCACGTTCTTGAAGAACGGCACGGCCAGTTCGTTGGTCAGCGCATCGGGATGGGCCAGCGAGGCGGCCAGCGCCGCAAGCGCGGCGATCGCCAGCCCCAGCAGGAAGCGCACGCGGCTGGAAACCCCTTTGGTGTTCTGCCTGGTCACCTTGGCATAATCGTCGGCGAAACCGATCAGCCCGAAGGCCAGTGTCACCAGAAGCACGATCCAGACATAGATATTGTCCAGCCGCGCCCAGAGCAGGGTCGAGACGACCAGCGCCGACAGGATCAGAAGCCCCCCCATGGTGGGCGTGCCCGCCTTGACGAAATGGGTCTGCGGCCCGTCATCGCGGATCGGCTGGCCCTTGCCCTGCTTGCGCCGCAACAGGTCGATCAGCGGACGCCCGAAGATGAAACCGAACACCAGCGCGGTAAAGAACGCGGCCCCCGCGCGGAAGGTGATGTAGCGGAACAGGTTGAAGATATCGCCGCCGTCCGAGAACTCTGTCAGCCAGTACAGCACTCATCGCTCTCCTTCGGAACCGTGGGCTGTCGCCTGCCCGAGTTTGCGCAGGGCGTCAACCACGGCCGACACCTTGATGCCCTTGGACCCCTTGACCAGCACGATATCGCCGGCATCGACCAGCCCGCGCACCTGCGGCACCAGTTCCGCCGCCGTTTCCACCCAAAGCCCGCGCCTCCGCTGCGGCAGGGCCATGTGCAGCGCACGCATTCGCGGGCCGACGCAATGAACCTGCGCCACCGAGGCCAGCGCGGGGTGGCGCGCAATGTCGGCATGCAGGTCAAGTTCGGTGCGACCCAGCTCCAGCATGTCACCCAGGATGGCGATGCGACGGCCCGTGCCGACCCGCCCGACCCCGTCCACCGGCTGCATCGCCGCCAGCAGGTCAAGGCTGGCCGCCATCGAGGTGGGGTTGGCGTTGAACGCGTCGTCGATCAGTTCGAACCCGACCCCGTCCACCGGGTCCATGACGATCCGCTCGCGCGTGCCACGCCCGGCGGGCGGTGACCAGCGCGCAAGGTCCAGCGCGGCCAGGGTCGGATCAAGGTCCAGCGCCCGGGCCACCGCCAGTACCGCCAGCGCGTTGCCGGCAAAGTGGCGGCCCGGGGTCATCACCTTGAACAGCAGCCTCTCCTGCCCCGCCGTCGCGCGGATGACCGTGGCCTCCGGGGTCAGCGCAACTTCGGTCAGCCTGAATTCCACGCCCTCGGTCAGACCGAAACGGATCACCCGCGCACCGACCGCCACAGCCTTGTCCAGCAGGATCGGGCTGACGTCCAGATCGGCCGGCAGCACGGCAAAGCCGCCCGGCTTCAGCCCGTCGAGGATCGACGCCTTTTCATGCGCGATCCCTTCCAGGCTTTCGAACGCCTCCAGATGCGCGGCCCCGACAGTGGTGATCAGCGCCCCGTCCAGCCGCGACAGCCGCGCCAGCGGCGCGATCTCGCCGGGGTGGTTCATGCCGATCTCGATCACCGCGAATTCGCTGTCGGCAGGCATCCGCGCCAGCGTCAGCGGCACGCCCCAGTGGTTGTTGTAGCTTGCGGCGGCGGCATGGGTGCGCCCCTGACCGCCCAGCACCACTGCCAGCATGTCCTTGGTCGACGTCTTGCCGACTGATCCTGTCACCCCCACCACCCGCGCGCCCGTGCGCGCCCGCGCGGCACGGGCCAGCGCCCGCAGCCCGTCCAGCACATCGGGCACGATCAGCAGCGGCGCGTCGGCGGGCACCCCGTCGGGCACCCGCGACACCAGTGCCGCCGACGCACCCCTGGCCAGCGCCTGCGCCACGAAATCATGGCCGTCGCGCACATCGGTCAAGGCGACGAACAGATCGCCCGGAACCAGCGTCCGGGTATCGATGGAAATGCCGCTGGCCCCCCAGGGCACGGTCACCTGCCCCCCGGTCGCAACGGCGGCATCGGTCGAGGTCCACAGGATTGCCATCAGATCACCCCGTCAAGCGCGGCCACGGAGATGCTGGCCTGTTCCACATCGTCAAAGGGATAGGTCTGGCTGCCGATCACCTGCCCCGATTCGTGCCCCTTGCCCGCGATCAGCAGCGCGTCGCCGGGGCCAAGCGCATCGACCCCGCGCAGGATCGCCTCGGCCCGGTCGCCAACCTCGGTCGCCTCGGGGCATTCTGCAAGAATGGCGGCGCGGATGGTCGCCGGGTCCTCGCTGCGGGGGTTGTCGTCGGTGACGAACAGGATATCGGCATGTTCGGCGGCGGCACGACCCATCAGCGGGCGCTTGCCGCGATCACGGTCGCCCCCCGCACCGAACACGACCACCAGACGGCCCAGCACATGCGGCCGCAGCGCCTTCAGGGCCGTGGCCACGGCATCCGGGGTATGGGCATAATCGACAAACACCGCCGCCCCGTTCCGCCGGACCGCGGCAGGCTGCATCCGCCCGCGAACGCCCGTCAGGCGCGGCAGGACAGCCAGCACCTCCTCGGGCGCATCGCCCGTCGCCATCGCAAGGCCTGCGGCAAGCGCCACGTTCTCGGCCTGGAACCCGCCGATCAGGTTCAGCCGCACCTGGTGCTGCCGGCCGGCCCAGGACAGGCGCAGGTCCTGCCCCGTCGCGTCGAACCGCTGGCCCAGAATGCGCAGGTCGGCCGCCGCGCCGTGACCCACGCCGATCACGTCCTGCCCCCGCCCTGCGGCAATCGCTGCCACCTCGGCGCTGCGCGGGTCGTTGAGGTTGATGACCGCAACACCGCCCTCGGGCAGCACGCGTGCGAACAGGCCCGCCTTGGCGGCGAAATAGGCATCCATCGTGCCGTGGTAATCCAGATGGTCCTGGGTCAGGTTGCTGAACGCCGCTGCTGCCAGCCGCACACCATCCAGCCGCCTCTGGTCAAGCCCGTGGCTCGACGCCTCCATCGCCGCATGGGTCACCCCGGCGGCGGCGGCTTCCGCCAGCAGGCGGTGCAGGGTGATCGGTTCGGGCGTGGTATGGGCCGAGGGCGCGTCCCAGGCACCCTCCACCCCCGTCGTGCCGATATTGATCGCGACATGGCCAAGCCCGGTCCAGATCTGCCGGGTAAAGGTTGCGACCGATGTCTTGCCGTTGGTCCCCGTCACCGCGACCATCGTTTCAGGCTGCACCCGGAACCACAGCGCCGACGCCCAGGCCAAGGCCGCGCGGGCATCCTCTGCCACCACCAGAGCGGCACGGCTGCCTTCGATCTGCGGCAGCGCCAGCCGGGCACCTTCGGCATCCGTCAGGATTGCCGCCGCACCCTGTTTCAGGGCCAGGCCGACGAACTCCGCGCCATGCGCCCGGACCCCGGGCAAGGCGGCAAACAGGAAGCCTTCGCGCACGGCGCGGCTGTCCACCGCCAGACCGCGCACCGCCGCCTCGCGCCCGCCCCGCGCGGTCAGACCCAGAGCCGCCAGCGATCTTGCCTGATCCACGATGCGGCCCCCTGACCCGGTTTCAGTTCCGCGCGAGTGTTACCGCATCGGACGGGGGGGGTTCAATCGCGGGTCGCAACCCCAAAAGCGGGGCCGTCCGCCGGATGATCTCGGCCGCGACGGGCACACTGGTCCACCCCGCCGTGCGGCGCGGCGCGGTGCCCGAGGTTTCCACCGGTTCGTCCAGCGTCACGATCAGAACGTATTTCGGATCGCTGGCGGGGAAGGTGCTGGCAAAGGTGTTGATGACCTTGTCATGAAAGTAGCCGCCGCCCGGCCGCGGCTTGTCGGCCGTGCCGGTCTTGCCCGCAACCTCATATCCCGGCACGTCGCCCAGACTTGCCGTGCCGCGCGTCACAACCTGACGCAGCATCAGGACGGCATCATGCGCCGACTGTTCCGACATCACCCGTGGTCCGTGTTCGGGCCGGTCACTGTGCAACAGCGTCGGGCGAACCAGCGTGCCGCCGTTGGCGATGGTTGCATAGGCTGCGGCAAGGTGCATCGGGCTGGCAGACAGACCATGGCCATAGGACACCGTGATCGTCGTGATTTCAGACCATCTCGCCGGCAGCAGGGGTTTGGCCCCGGGGGCTTCGATCAGTTCGACCGGGGTCGGATCAAAGAACCCGAGCGCCTTCAGAAAGGCCTGCTGCCGGTCCTGGCCGATCATCAGCCCCAGATGCGCCGCCCCCACGTTCGAGGATTTGGCGATCACGTCGGTCACCGACAGCAGTGGACCGTAGTTGTGATTTTCGAACTCCTTGATCTTGAACTTGCCCCAGACCATCGGCGCATTTGCATCTATCATGCTTTCGGGGTTCACCAGGCCAAGGTCCATCGCCTGCGCGGCGACCAGTATCTTGAAGGTGGATCCCAGTTCATAGACCCCCTGCACCGCGCGGTTGAACAGCGGGCTGTCGCCCGGATCGCCGGACAGAAGCGGCTGCGGCCGGTCATTCGGGTCAAAGTCCGGCAAGGACACCAGCGACAGGATCTCGCCCGTGTGCACATCCATCAGGATCGCGGCGGCCCCCTTGGCATTCATCATCTTCATGCCGGTTTCCAGCACTTCCTGGGTGGCGGCCTGAACGGTCAGGTCGATCGACAGGGCAACGGGGCGGCCTTCGTTGGCCGGATCGCGCAACTGCGCGTCCAGCGCTTTTTCGATTCCGGCCGTGCCGATCACTTCGGCCGAATGCACGCCTTCGGCACCAAAGCTGGCACCGCCCAGGACATGCGCGGCCAGTCGGCCGTTGGGATAGATGCGCATCTCGCGCGGGCCGAACAGCAGGCCGGGATCGCCGATATCGTGAACCGCCTGCATCTGTTCCGGGGAAAGCTTGCGCTTGATCCACAGAAAGCTGCGCCCGTCGGTAAAGCGGTTCAGCAGCAGCTTCTCGTCTTCATCGGGCAGGATCGCCGCAAGCTCGTGCGCGACGCGCGCCGGATCGACCATCACCTTGGGGTTGGCGTACAGCGAATGGGTCAACAGGTTGGTGGCCAGAACGCGCCCGTTCCGGTCGGTCAGATCGGCCCGCCCGGCATTGATCGGCACGCCGACATCGGCGGTGCGCGGCTCGACCGGTTCCGACGCGGCCAGCAGCCCCATCCGCCCGCCGATCATCGCAAAGGCGATGACAAAGGCGGCCCCCAGCAGCAGCAGTCGCCCCTCGGCCCGGGCGCGGGCGCGGTCGCGCACCTTTTCCTGACGCAGGCGGATGTTCTCGCGTTCGATGCTGTCGGGGTTCTCGCCGCGTTCGCGGGCAGACAGGATACGGGCAAGCGGGCGCAGCGGCGTGCGGGTCACGGGATCTGCTCCTCGGGGTTGGCATCGGGGGCGATTTCGGGCAGCAGCAGTTCGGGCGGCAGCGGAAAGGCAACCTGATCGGTCTGCCCGAACTGCTCGGGCTCCAGCGGCAGCAGGCCAAGGCGGTCGAAGTTCACCGTCGCCAGTTCGCGCAGCCGGTCGGGCCGGTTCAGATAGGCCCATTCGGCGCGCTGCACCGACAGCGCATCGCGCAGGCCGGCAATCTCGTCCTCCAGATCGGACAGGTCGCGCAAGGCGGCCTGGGTCGCATAGTTTTCGCGGTAGGCCCAGAACCCCAGACCGATCACGGCCAGAAAGCACAAGGCGTGCAGCACCGCCCGCATCAGCGCCGCCCCTTGCGGCGGAACTGGGGCACGCCAAGGTCGGCCAGATCGACCGGTCCTGACGGGATGGCAGTCCGCGCCGCGACACGCAGCTTGGCAGACCGGGCGCGCGGGTTGTCGGCCAGTTCCGCCGCGTCGGCGATGACGGCCCGGCGGGTCACAAGGGTAAACCGCGCCGCGTCGGTCTCGGTCGCGGGGGCATAGCGGTTGGCCTGCGCCGCCCCGCCCGACCGCAGGGTGAAAAAGCGCTTCACGATCCGGTCCTCCAGCGAATGAAAGGTCACGACGGCCAGCCTGCCACCGGGTTTCAGCGCGCGTTCCGCCGCCATAAGCCCTTCGGCGAGTTCGGAAAACTCGGCATTCACCGCAATGCGGATCGCCTGAAAGCTGCGCGTGGCCGGGTGGGTCTGACCCGGTTTCGGGCGCGGCAGGCAGCGAGCCACAATTTCGGCCAGCCGCAGCGTGGTGTCGATGGGGGCGTCGGCACGGGCCAGCACGATGGCATGGGCAATGCGGCGCGAGGCGCGTTCCTCGCCATACAGATACAGGATGTCGGCCAGGTCCTCTTCGGCCATGCCGTTGACCAGATCACGGGCCGACGGGCCATCCTGGCTCATCCGCATGTCGAGCGGACCGTCCTTGGCAAAGGAAAAGCCGCGCTCGGCCTGATCCAGTTGCATGGACGATACGCCAAGGTCCAGCACCACACCGTCCAGCGGCCCCCCGGCGAGTCTGTCCAGATCGGAAAACGTGCCCTGCACCAGTGAAAGCCGGTCACCATGGGCACCGGCCCATTCCGCCGCCATCTGCAGCGCCAGCGGGTCGCGGTCGATCCCGGTCACAAGGTCGGCCCCGGCCTCCAGCAGCCCGCGCGCATAGCCGCCCGCGCCAAGGGTCCCGTCAAGCCAATGGCCGGACACCGGGGCGACGGCGGCCAGAAGGGGGCGCAGAAGGACGGGAACGTGCGGGGCACGACCCGTGAGGGATTCCCCCGGCACCACGCCTCAGGACTCCTGCGGGTCGGGCAGCCGCAAGAGCGACAGCATGTCGGCCCCCTCTTCCAGACCCGCCATGTCAAGCGCCATGTCCGAGGCCAGTTCCGCCTCGTAGGTCTGTGCGCGCCAGAGCTGAAAGGTTTCGAGGGTGCCTGCGAACACCGCCTCGTCGCCGCCGCCGTCCAGCCCCAGCTTGTCGCGCACCTTCAGAGGCAGCACGATGCGACCGTCGTCATCAACGTCCACCGTCTGCGACAGGGTGATGAAGTTCCGCTCCAGCAGGCGGCGGCGCGGGGTGCCGCGCGGCAGGGCCTCGATCAGGCCCTCCAGCGTGCGCATCTCGGACACGCTGTAGCATTCGACGAAATTGCGGCGGCTGTCGCCGTAGACCATGACCAGCCGCAGCCGGGATGTCTCGCGGAACGCGGGATCGCCTGCCTCGAGGACACGGCGGAAGGACGCCGGGATCGACACCCGGGCCTTGCTGTCAACCTTCTGGCTGAACTCGCCTCTGAACCTGTCGGTCACGGCCCTGCGGCTCCTGTTCACGCACCTCTTGGCCCGATCCCGGAACGGACAACGGCGGATCGGGACTGCTGCCTCGCCCGATCCGCCGCCCTCGTCCCATTCCTGGGCCTGTCCAGCTTCGCGCGCCGTCTTGGGGGACGTCTGCTCGCCCGCGCGCCGGATCTTTTGTCTCGAAGAAGGCGGGTTGCCTGTTCTAGCCTGCCGATTTTCGCCTGTTCGGGGTCATTCTGCGCCCCACTTGATGTCGTCCCGCCGTTCTTCGATGACCAAGGGATGCCATGGGATTACATGGGTTTCAAATGGATTCAGTTGGTCTCAAGCGAATGAAGAACGGGAGAAGATGGGAGAATCCCGCCGTGAAGGCCAACCAGGTCAAAGTCTGCTGCAGACCACTACCCACAAATTGACTGAAATGTTCATATGACCCCCAGATGTTGTTTTTCCTCTTTCGTGGGGCGCAATCCCATTCCATCCCAACGGCCTTCCAGACAAAGCTGCGCCCACAGGTCATGTAGAGAACAAACAACGAATTTCGAGAAAGTGTTTTTGGTCACACTTTCTCAATTCCTGATGAGGTCCAGAAGACGCCCCGCCCTGATTCGCTGCAGCCGCCTCAGCGTCGGATCAGGCCACGCCACCCGCCACAAGACGCTCGGCCAGACGGGCATAGGCGGTTGCGATCGGACCGTCGCCCGCCGCGATCGGGGTGCCCGCATCGCCTGCGATCCGCACATCCAGGCTGAGGGGAATCTCGCCCAGAAACGGCAGGTCCAGCCGCGCCGCTTCGGTCCTGACCCCGCCATGGCCGAAGATATGCGCCTCGTGCCCGCAGTTGGGGCAGATGTAGGTCGACATGTTCTCGATCAGGCCCAGCACCGGCGTCTTGAGCTTCTGGAACATGTCCAGCGCCTTGCGTGCGTCCAGCAGCGCCACGTCCTGCGGCGTGGAAACCACGATGGCCCCGGTCAGGTGCGTGCGCTGGCACAGCGTCAACTGGATGTCGCCCGTCCCCGGCGGCAGATCGACGATCAGCACATCCAGCTTGCCCCAGTCCACCTGGGTGATGAGTTGCTGCAAGGCCCCCATGATCATCGGGCCGCGCCAGACCACTGCCTCGTCGTCCTTCAGCATCAGCCCGATCGACATCATGGTGACGCCATGCGCCTGCAGCGGGATGATGATCTTGCCATCGGGCGAGGCAGGGCGCTTGCTGACCCCCATCATGCGCGGCTGCGAAGGACCATAGATGTCGGCATCAAGCAGCCCGACCCGACGCCCCTGCCGCGCGAGGGCAACGGCAAGGTTGGACGAGACGGTCGATTTGCCCACCCCGCCCTTGCCGCTGGCGATGGCGATGATGCGGTCCACGCCCGTCACGCGCTGCGGCCCGCCCTGCTGCGGGGTCGGGTGCTGGCCGATCTTCAGCGCGGGCGGCGCGGGTTTCGCCGAAGGCCCATGCGCCGTCAGCACGGCCTGCACGGCCGTCACGCCGGGCAGCGCCCGCAGTGCGGCCTCGGCCGCCGCCTGCACCGGCACCAGCGCGCGCGCCGCCTCGGGATCGGCGGCCTCGATCACGAATCGCACGGCCCCGCCCTCGACAACCAGCGCCCGGACGAGGTCCCGCGACACGAGGTCACCGCCCCCGGGCAGCGTGATCCGCGCCAGGACCTGAAGGATGGTCTCACGGGTCAGGGTCGTCATGCGCTTCTCCTCGATCCAATCCACAAGCCAGAGTTGTCTTTCCGGGCGACTTCAGCAAGGGCCGCTTCGCCAACCGCCCAATAATCCGGCGAAGATGATGATTTGTAACAAGATTATGCGGCCAACCGCTATGCGCTTGCCGCATGGCAGCATTGCCGAGGGAAAGCATTGTGCATCTGCAGCATCAGGTTATGTTTGCCCTAACGGTACGGAACCAGAGACCCGTCACCGACACACAAGATGAGGCTTCGATCATGGCTTATGTGAATTCCACCCGTGCCGCCAGCGCCACGTCCGGGGACCGCCTGTCGGGTATCGTCGAGACGATCCGCACGGCAATCGAACGTCGGCGCCTGTACAACCGCACCTTCCGCGAACTGGCGGCGCTGACGGATCGGGAACTGAACGACCTCGGCATCAGCCGGATGTCGATCGCCGAGATCGCCCGCGAGGCGGCCTACGGCAAATGAGTTTCTTGCGACGTCTGCCCATCTCCTCCCCGGCAGGCGTCCAGCAGTAGCGGCGGCACGGCTTCTCCTCCCAGGTGCCGCCGCAATTTCTTCGTCAGGGCCCTGCGCTCTGGCACCGTGTTGACGGGCCCCACCTCCTCCCGGGGTCGGTCGTACTGCGGCGGCCCTGTCCTCCTCCCTGGGGTCGCCGCATTTTTCTTCGCAGGGCACCGCCCTGCAGCGATGTCGACAGGCCCAACCTCCTCCCTGGGCCGGTTGCACCGCGGCGACCCCCTCCTCCTCCCTGGGGTCGCCGCACCCTTCTTCCGCCCGACAGCCGCGCTTGCGTCCAACCCCCCGCGCAGGAATAGTGCCGCTGTCCCGGGCAAGGAGGCCGCATGCGGATTTCCCTTGTTTCCTCGGCCCTGGTCGCGGCGATGGTCGGATACGGCAGTACCATCGCGCTGGTGCTGTCAGCCGCCGCCGCCCTGGGGGCCACCCCGCAGCAGACGACATCTTGGGTGCTGGCGATCTGCCTCGCAAAGGCAACCGGCAGCGCCCTTCTCAGCACTTGGGCGCGCGTGCCGGTGGTTCTGGCCTGGTCCACACCCGGGGCCGCGCTGATTGCCGCCACAACGGGGGTGACGATGCCCCAGGCGGTGGGGGCCTTTCTGCTGGCCGGGGCGCTGGTCGCGCTGACAGCGGCTCTGCGGCCCCTGGGACGGGCAGTTGCGGCGATCCCCGACGGGCTGGCCGCCGGCATGCTGGCCGGGGTGCTGCTGCCCTTCGTGATCCGCCTGGCGGATACGGCACGGGCAGACCCGGCGCTGATCCTGCCCGTGATCGCGGTCTTTGCGCTGGTCCGGCTGCGGAACCCGTCCTTCGCCGTGCTGGCCGCACTCGCCACAGGCGCGGTGACCGGACTGCTGCACCCGCTCTCGGCTCCGGCCATACCCTACACCCTGCCGCATCTGACCTTCATCGCACCCGAGTTCGACGCGGGCGTGCTGATCGGCCTTGGCCTGCCGCTGTACCTCGTGACAATGGCCTCGCAGAATCTGCCCGGCTTTGCCACCCTGCGGTCCGCCGGGTACGAACCGCCGGTCCGGCCTGCCCTTGCGACAACCGGCCTGCTGTCGATGCTGGCAGGGCTGTTCGGCGCGCATACGATCAGCATGGCCGCAATCACCGCAGCGATCTGTCTGGGCGATGATGTGCACCCCGACCGGGCGCAGCGCTGGAAGGTCGGGGTGGCCTATGCGGCGGTCTGGGTCTGCCTCGGCCTGTTCGGCCCCGCAATCCTTCGCCAGATCGCCGCCCTGCCGCCCGGCGTCGTGAGCGCGCTGGTCGCGCTTGCCCTGCTCGGCCCGCTGACCGGGGCATTGACCGGCGCTTTCAGCCCGCCGCCTCAGCGCTTTGCCGCAGCCGTCACGCTGACCGTCACCGCCTCGGGCGTGGCGTTTCTTGGGATCGGCGCTGCGTTCTGGGGGCTGCTCGCCGGTCTGGCCATTCATGCGCTGGAACAGACAGCGACTCGCGTCCGCCGCACCTGATCGTCTTCTGTTCAAAAATATCCCGGGGGGAGTCGCGGCCTTGCCGCGACGGGGGGCTGGCCCCCCTCCTGCCATCAGCCCCTCTGCCCTCAGAACGGCACGTCATCCGCCGCTTGCGCGCTGCGTACAAAGCGGGCGACGATCTTCTTGATCCCCGCCTTGTCAAAGGCGATGTCCAGCTTGTCGCCCTCGATCCCGACGACCGTTCCGTACCCGAACTTGTCATGGAAGGCCCGATCCCCCATCGCGAAGGAAGATACCGCCGTGGCGTCGATCACGATTCCCCGCGCTTCCTGCGGCTGGGCCACGGGGCGGTTGCCCGCCCGGTCCTGCATCCGCTTCCAGCCCGGCGAGTTGTAGACATCGGCCTTGACCGCCCGCTGTTCGATGGTTGACGCCATGCCCGCCGCACCGAACCCGCCGCCGTACAGGCCGGGCGGGGTCAGCACCTCGACATGCGCCTCGGGCAGCTCGTCGATGAACCGTGACGGCAGCGCCGATTGCCACTGGCCATAGACCCGCCGGTTCGCGGCAAACGAGATCGTCGCCAGATCCTCGGCCCGGGTGATCCCGACATAGGCCAGCCGCCGTTCCTCCTCGACCCCCTTCAGACCGCTTTCGTCCATGCTGCGCTGGCTGGGGAACAGCCCGTCCTCCCACCCCGGCAGGAACACGGCGGGAAACTCCAGCCCCTTGGCGGCGTGCAGGGTCATGATGCTGACCTTTTCGGCGGCATCTTCGGACTCGTTGTCCATGATCAGCGCGACATGTTCGAGAAACCCCTGAAGGTTCTCGAAGTTCTCCAGCGCCTTGACCAGTTCCTTCAGGTTCTCCAGCCGCCCCGGCGCCTCGGGCGTCTTGTCCTGCTGCCACATCGCGGTATAGCCGCTTTCGTCCAGGATCGCCTCGGCCAGCTCGATATGGTTGTGCCCCTGCTGCCGGGTCATGGCATGCCAGCGGTCGATCCCCAGCACGAAGGCGCGCAACTGCCCGGCCCCCTTGCCGCCGATCCCGCCATCGGCCAGCAGCATCCGCGCGCCCTCATGCAGGCTCAGTCCCTGCTGACGGGCCAGTATCTGAATGGCCTGCTGCGCCTTGTCGCCAAGACCGCGCTTGGGGGTGTTCACCACCCGTTCAAAGGCCAGATCGTCCTCGGGGCTGACCGCCAGCCGGAAGTAGGCCATCGCGTCGCGCACTTCCAGCCGTTCGTAGAATCGCGGGCCGCCGATCACGCGGTAGGGCAGGCCGATGGTCAGGAACCGGTCCTCGAAGGCGCGCATCTGGTGGCTGGCGCGGACGAGAATGGCCATGTCGTCCAGCCCAAGCGGACGCAGGTTTCTGCGACCGCCCTGCAGCGCCTCGATCTCTTCCCCGATCCAGCGCGCCTCTTCCTCGCCGTCCCAATGGCCGATCAGGCGGACCTTCTCGCCCTCGCGCGCCTCGGTCCACAGCGTCTTGCCAAGCCGCCCGGCATTGGCCGCGATCACGCCGGAAGCGGCGGCAAGGATATGCGGGGTGGAGCGGTAATTCTGTTCCAGCCGGATCACCTGCGCGCCGGGAAAATCCTTTTCGAACCGCAGGATGTTGCCGACCTCGGCGCCGCGCCAACCATAGATCGACTGGTCATCGTCGCCCACGCAGCAGATGTTGCGATGCGCCTGTGCCAGCAGCCGCAGCCACAGATACTGCGCGACGTTGGTATCCTGATACTCGTCCACCAGAATGTAAGGAAGCCAGCGCTGATACTGCGCCAGCACGTCGGGATGCGCCTGAAAGATCGTCAGCACATGCAGCAGCAGGTCGCCGAAATCGGTCGCGTTCAGGGTGCGCAGGCGTTCCTGATACTGCTCGTAAAGTTCCGTGCCCCGGTTGTTGAAGGCCCCCGCCTCGGCGGCGGGCACTTTCGAAGGGGTCAGCGCGCGGTTCTTCCAGCCGTCGATCAGCCCGGCCAGCAGGCGCGCAGGCCAGCGTTTCTCGTCGATGTTCGCGGCGACCACCAACTGCTTCAGCAGCCGCAACTGATCGTCGGTATCCAGGATCGTGAAATTCGACTTCAGCCCCACGAGTTCCGCATGCCGCCTCAGTATCTTCACGCTGATCGAGTGGAACGTGCCCATCCAGGGCATCCCCTCCACCTGTTCGCCCAGCATCCGGCCCACGCGATCCTTCATCTCGCGCGCGGCCTTGTTGGTGAAGGTCACGGCCAGAATCTCGTTCGGCCGCGCGCGGCCCGTGGTCAGCAGATGCACGATACGCGCGGTCAGGGCCTTGGTCTTGCCCGTGCCCGCGCCTGCCAGCATCAGCACCGGACCGTCAAGCGCCAGCACCGCGTCGCGCTGCGCCGGGTTCAGGTCATCCAGATAGGGCGCGGGCCGCGCGGCCATCGCGCGGCGCGACAGCGGCACGGCGGCCTCGAAGGCATCGGCGTCGTCAAAACTGCTCATGCCGTTCATGCTAACCGCCCCGCGCCCCGAGGGAAAGAAGTGTTCCATATTTGTTCTTGA
>JAAFHX010000059.1:0-4314 GCA_013297695.1 Rhodobacterales bacterium
CCCCCACCACCCTCAGCCTCGGCTTCAGCATCTCACCCACGGCGTTGACCCCGGCACGCAGGGGTGCGTCGATAAGGTGGGCGTAGCGCTGAGTGGTGCCGATCTGGGTGTGGCCAAGGAGGCGGCCGATCATTTCCAGCGAAGCGCCGCCAGAGACCAGCAGGGACGCGAAGGTATGCCGCAAGTCGTGGATTCGCACGTCGGGAATCTGCGCGACCTTCTGCATCTTCGGCCAGAAGCGCTTGGGATCGCCGACCGGCTGATCGGGGACGTCGCCCGGGAAGAGGAAAGGGCAGCCCTTCGGCACGATTTCGCGACGGAGCCGGATCAGAGCGACGGCTTCGTGCGAGATCGGCACTCGGTGGATGCGGCGCTGCTTGGTGTAGGCGGCCTGCTTGGTCCAGATAGCCAGATCGAGGTTGAACTGGTCGAAGGTGGCCGTACGGACCTCGCCCAGCCGGGCGCCGGTCAGCATGCAGAGGCGGATGATGCTGGCAGCGCGCTGATCCTCGTCGACGGCAAGCGCGTTGGCCAGGCGTTCGATTTCTTCGAAGGACAGGAACCGATCGCGGGCGACCTCGGGGCGACGCCGGAAGCCGAAGGCCGGGTTGTCGGATCGCATCTTCCAGAGCATTGCCAGATTGAACATCTTGCGCAGCATTTCGCCTGCGCGGTTCGCTCGCACCGGCGTGGGCTTCGGCGGAGCCAGTTTCTTGCGCCGTTTCTGGGTTGGCTTCTTTTTCGACGGTCGGGCGCGGCCCGCGGCGATCTTAGTCAGCAGGCGATCGACGTCGGTGGGCGTGATGTCCGCCACCTTGCGGTTCTTCCATTCCGGCAGCACCAGCTTCTCGAGCATGCTCTTCTGGTCCGAGGCGTTGGTCGGGGCCAGCTTCGGCAGGTGTTCTTCGATGAAGCGCTCCGCCAGTTCCTTGACCGTTGGCGCCCCGCGGTCTGCCTTGCGGGTGTCGAGGGGGTCATCCCCACGATCGATTTCGCGGATCAAGCGCTTGGCCTCATCCCGGGCGGCCGTAACTGACCATGTCGGCCAGACCCCGATCGTGAAGCGCTTCTGTTGGCCCGCGATCCGGTAGATCAGCACAAACCCCTTGCGCCCGCTGGTGTAGACGCAGAGCCCGAAACCGGGGGTATCTTCGTCAAACAGGACATACTTGCGGCTGCCGATTTCGGCCGCCTTTACAACGCGTTCAGAGAGTTTTGCCTTCATTCGACGCTCCTTTCACCCGCAGTCAGCGACAACCCGCGGCGCGGAGCAACGTCTCATTCGGGGTCAACCGGCGCAGAGGCGGAAACCGGCGGAAAGGTCCGGGGAATCACGCCGGTCAAGGCGGCGCTGGGCGGGGCGTGAGGCTAGTCAGGGCGCAGCCGTCCCCAGAAGCCCCTGATCTTCTTGCGGATTGTCGACTCGTCAGGGGCGTCCCCGTTGACCGACTTGCTCAGGAACCAGTTGAACATCTCGTCAATCAGGTCTTTCTGCTTTGCAGGCAGGCCGTCCTCCTGAACCCGGCAGATGATCTCACAGTAGAACCCGTCCCAGTCGTAGCGGGATTGCGCGCCCGGGCCAGACACGACCCTCCGCACCAGGTTGTTTTCGTCTTCGAACCGTTCCACCTCGGCCGCGGTGATCAGCACATCCGGCGCCATGACGCGGATGCCCTCCTTGGGCTCCTCGATCCGCTTCCAGCCGCAGTTCGCAGGTCGCGCCTGGCGGAGGAAGACAAACTCCTCGAGTAGGCCATAGCCCCGGAACAAGGGGCGCACAGCACCACCCTCGATCACGCCGATCCGCGCCTCGCTGCCATCGTCAAACCGGACATTCGGCAGGGCGATGACGAGGTCGAGCTTCTCGGCCATCGCCAACTCGACGATCTCGGTCTGACTGCACTCCCAGCGGAAGGATGTCTCGAGAACCGAATAGAAATTCCGGGCGACAAACGCCATTACCTGCCCCCCGTTACCGCCCTCCTTTCTCCGGCCCCTGAACGCACAGGGGCCGTGCACCTCGCCCTTTCGGGCGCGGCGACGTTTCGGCGAATCTGTTGTGAACTGCTCCCCTTCAGATTGTCATAAACCTGTCGCCGATCAAGCCGGTTGCGCGGTGCGTTTCGCCGGTTGAACTACGGTCCAGCGTGACCGGCGTAATTCCCTTTTCCTTTCCGCCGGTTTCCGCCTCTTCGCCGGTCCCTGCCCTGTGCTTGCCTCTCCTGGCCGATGACCGGCCCCGATCCCCGGGGCGGCGGCGCGAGGAGAAACCCATGGATACCAATCCCTTGAAGGACACAGGCGCTGATCCGGCGCTCTTGGATGGCTGGCTCGACCGGGCGGAACTGGCCCGGCAGCTCGCCCTTTCCGTTGACACGTTGCACCGCTGGGAAACCCGGCGGGTGGGGCCGCCGTGCGTCCGCGTCGGCCGCAAAGTGCTCTACCGGAAGGAGGCCGTCCGCGACTGGCTGAAGGAGCAGGAAGCCCGCAAAACCGGCCAGCACAAGGCCGTGGCCGGGCGGCGCTGACATGGGGGCGCCGATGACCAAACTCACCCCCGAGGGCCGGTTTCCGGTGGCGGCCCTTATCGCCGAGGCCCAGCGCGAACTTGACCTCCGGCGCCAGTTCTACTGGGCCAAGGTCCGGGCCGGGAAGATGCGCCAGGACGACGCGCATCTGCGGATCGCGCTGATGGAGGCGATCGTGAAGCGGCTGACGGTGACGGCCGCACTATGAGCCATCGTGCCACCAACTGGGCGATCCAGCAGCGCGGGTCGGCGCCTGCGACCAAGCTCGTCCTCTGGCATCTCTGCGACCGGCATAACCCGGATTACGGGTGTTTCCCGTCGCAGGACCAGTTGGCGGCCGATGCCGAAATCTCCCGCGCCAGCCTCAATACCCACCTCGACAAGCTGGAACAGGCCGGGCTCATCCGCCGCGAACGGCGCCACTCCGAGGGCGCCCACCGGCGGCAATCGACCCGGTACTTCCTGGCCTTCGAACCCGAGTTTTCGGCGCAAGCGGAACTGCCGCTGGGGGCCGGAAACGGGCCCGACCCATGTCCAGAATCCAGACATGGAAACGGGCAAAAGCCATGTCCAGATTTCGCGAAAAGCCATGTCCAGAATCTGGACACTAACCCTGTAAGTAAAGAACCAGTAATTACTACCGCGCGTGACGCGGGCGCGACGCGCGAGGGCCGGGCCGAGGCTTCGATCGAGCATCACGACCTCGATCTGGACGCGGCAGAGGCCGCCTGCCTTGCCGCCTGCGGCGAGGGCATGGCAGCGGCGGCCAGGGCGGCGATCACCGCCACGACGGCCACGATCGGCGCCTGGCTGGCGGCGGGCTACGACCTCGAGTTGGACGTCCTGCCGGTCATCGCCGAACGGACGGCCAAGCCCCGAGGCAGCCCGATCCGGACATGGGAGTATTTTTCCCAGGCGATCGTGGCGCGTCATGCCCGTCGGATCGCGCAGGCGGCACGGCCGAAAGTTGCTGGGGAAGCCGGCGCTGGCACCGCCGGTGCGCCCAGTAGCCCAGAGGCGGCGTCAGGGGGACAGGGTGGCATCCCAGAACACCTGCTGCGCCTTGCCGCCTGGATCAACTCCGGCAGCTACGTGCCGCCCAGCGCCTTCACCAACACCACTCGTGACGCCCTGCTGCGGGCGGGCCTTGTCACCGAGGCCGCCCTGCGCGCCCGCCAAATCTACTAGCCCCGCCCCCTGCCACGAAGGAGCCCCCCATTGCGCCTGACGCCCCGCGAGATCGAAGATCGCCTCGAAGAAGCCGCCTACACGCTGAGGCACCTGCCCGAGAAAGACCGCCCCCGCGGCTACGGTAATTCCTGGCCGCCGGTGGTGCAGGACGCCCGGCATGCCTACGGCTACACGCCCGAGCGCCCCATGCGGGTGATCCCCAGCGCGGCCGCGATCAGCCGGATGGAGGAATGCTTCGACTGGCTCCTGATGCTGAACCCCGAGGACGCCCGGATCGTCTGGCTCAGGGCCGAGGGCGCCCGCTGGCGGCAGGTCTGCATCAGGGCTGGTGTTGTGCGATCCACCGCCTGGCGCCGCTGGGTGGCCGCCCTTATGACCATCTCAAAGAAGCTGGAAAAGCTCGACAAAACAAAGGCAAAGGGCAAGGGCGCAAAACCCCTCACCGCAACCACCCGCACAACCCCGCGCGAAAGCGGGGCGGACGCCGACGACAACCGGCCCGATCCGTCGAACTTCGGGCGCGACACTTTCCCGGGTTTTGATGCATAAAAGGGGCAAGATGGCGAAGGGTGCAGGCGACGGATCGCTCCACCTG
>JAAFHX010000059.1:4324-19727 GCA_013297695.1 Rhodobacterales bacterium
GGAGGCGTATGCGGGGGGCCTAGGCGCGACTAACTGCTAGTGACAGAACAAAAATCTGGGTCCGCGCTCTGGGTGCGCGCTTTGGGTGCGCGGGTGCGCACCTGAGGTCGCACCTTGCCGCCGCCCTCTTCGAAAGGCCCCGCCCCGTGCTTCAGATCGAGATGCTCCCGGTTGACCGCCTGGTTCCCTACATCCGCAATGCCCGGATCGGAGGCGGCGTTGATGGCAGGCACGTGGGGCCGTGTCGGTCAATCGCCGATCAGGGCATTGATGTCCTTGATCCGCAGGATCAGCACCATCGGGTCCACGGGCGACTCATCGAAGCCCGCGGCCACGTAAAACGCCTTCGCCCGGTCGTTCAGCGCGTGGACGAGCATGGCAGCAACGCCAACCTCACGCGCTGCAGCGGCAACCCGCAGGACGGCGTCGCGGAGAAGCGCACGGCCGAGGCCGTTGCCTTGTTCGCTGGCATCGACAGCCAAGCGCCCCAGAACGATGACCGGCACGGGGTCAGGCATGTTCTGTCGCAGCTTGCGGGGGCTGAGGTCATGGCCGACCGATCCAGCGGCGAGGGCATAGAACCCCACAATCTTCTCGCCGCGGCACAGGACGTAAGTTCGCGAGGCGCCAGAAGCCTGATTGGCCCGCGCCTTGCGCCTGATCCAGGCATCGAGCGTCGGTGCGCCAGAGGCGAACGCTTCCACGTCGTGATGATCGGCCAGCGGAACGGGAGCCTGCAGCGCGCCGTCGGTCATTTGTCCCAAGGCGCCTGGGTTGCAAGCAGGCGGCGCAGCCGGTCGTTCGGCGCAGGCGGCGCGTCCAAAGCCGCGACGAAGGCGGCGAACTGCGCAGCATCCAGCCGGAATGCCTGCCGGTCCATCAGAGCATCCTCGGCGGCCTGCCTGCTGGCGTCCATCATGAACTCGGACCGATTCTTGCCGAGGCTGGCGGCTGCGCGGTCAATCAGGTCCCTGTCCCGCGACGTGACCCGCAGGTTGATCAGCGATCGGCGCTGGGCTTCGTCTTGGGGTGTGACTGCGACCATGGTTCTGCTCTCCGCTTGCAGGACCAATGTAAAGACAACCGCTTTACAAATCAAGCTACCGCCTTATGGAGCGACCTGGTGCAGAGCGGGTGGGTCACGGAGGGCTTTCGAACACCAGTTCGGGCAAGACCACCTCCCACTCGTCGCGGCGGAGCAGGTGGTTATATTCCTCGTCCCCATCCTCACGCCGCCAGTGCAGGATGGCCGCAACCTCGCCGCGCAGGAAGGTGGTGCCCTCGGGTGGCGCGAAGGCGCGGGAGAGGCGGGCAAGGGTCTGGCCTTGGGCGTTCTCGATCCGCCAGCGGTCGCCGTCGCGGATCAGATGGACGGGGTCGCCGGGATGCGCGGCTGCAATGGCCGCCAGCGACGGATCATCCGGCCGCAGACGCCCGGCAAAGGACAGGTCCACCAGCTTCGGATCGGGCGGCACATAGCGCAGGCGGACGCGCGGCAGGGTGGCGGTATCGGGAGTGACGCGGCGGGACAGGACAGCGTCACCGGGCTGCACGAAGGCATGCGGTCCGTCGGTCAGTACGGTCAGCGTGGACCGCGCCCGCGTCATGGCGACATAGAACAGGCGGCGTGGGGCGTCGGAATCTTCGCCGCGCGAGGGGCGATCCCAGCCGCCGTTCAGGATCGCGACATGATCGAACTCAAGCCCCTTGGCGCGATGGGCGGTCATCAGCAAGAGCCCCCGCTGCTCGCCCCGCACATCCCGCGCCCATTCGCCGAACCATTGCACGATGTCGGGCACCGGGGCGGCCTTTTCCACCAGTTCCCGTGCGAGTGTGCCAATGCCTTCGCCGATCAGGTCGGTCCAGCGGGATTGCGGCCGGGCGTTCAGGATGGCGACCAGATCGGAGATAGTCAGCAATCGGGTCCGATCCGCCAGCAGGGCGCGGACAAAGCCCTGCATCTCGCGCAAGCGCCAGAGGGTGAGCGGCTTGTCATTGGCCATGTCGATCGGGATGCCAAGCGCCTCGGCATAGGCGCGGACGGGTTCCAGCCGCCGCCAATCGCGGGCGATCACGGCGCAGCGGCGCCAGGACCAATCGGGGTCCAGCCGTGAAAGGCGCTGCAATTCGTCCAGTGCAGCCACCGCCTGCGGGACATCACCGCCCGCATCCAGCAGGCTGACCCGCCCTTGCGACACCGGGTCCAGCGCTGCCCAATCGCCGCCCGACATCACCTTGGCGCGGGCGCGATTCACCGTGATATCGTGACCCGCCTTCATGCGCTGAGCAGCGGGAGCGATCACGGCATTGGCCGCCGCAATGATATGGGCGGTCGAGCGATAGTTCTCGGTCAGCCAGACAGGCTTGGCGGAGTAATCGGCTTCGAACCTTCGGATGAAATCGATACTGGCCCCAGCGAAGGCGTAGATATTCTGGTCATCATCGCCCACGGCAAAGAGGCTGATGCGCAGGTCGTCCTCAAGCGACCGCCCCGCCACGGCGCCGATCAGGGCGTATTCCTCGGGGCCGATGTCCTGATACTCGTCCACCAAGAGCCAGCGATAGCCCTGGATCAGCGTCTCGCGCAGGGCCTCGGCCTCGGGCTTGGTAAGGCCATCGCCGCGCAAGAGGGCCACTGCCTGCATGACGATCCCGTCAAAGTCGCGCGAGCCCTCGTGGTCACCTGCAAAGCTTGCCCCCATCAGCCGCATCGCCAGCGCGTGGCAGGTCGACACCGTCACCCCCGCCGCGTCATCCCCGATCAGGCGGCGCAGGCGTTCGCGGATCTCAGCCGCCGCGTGGCGGTTGTAAGTCAGCACCAGAATGCCGCGCGGGTCTTCGCGCCTCACGCGGATCAGATAGGCGATGCGATGCACCAACACGCGCGTCTTGCCCGATCCCGGCCCGGCCAGCACCAGCACGTTCGTCTGTTCGCGATCATCGCGGACAATCTCGGCCTGCACCGGGTTGTCCAGCCCATCGACAATCGCCCGCCATGAGGTGCCGGTGGTCTGCCTCCGGATCTCGGTGCCGCGCCCCGGCAGCCAGCGGCGCAGGAAGGCGTCGCGGTCTAGCACGAAGTAATCTTCGGACAGGCGCTGGGCCTGATCCATCGCCTCCAGCCCTTTCTCGGCATAGGCGGCCATCACATGGGTCTGGATCGTTGTCTCGCTATAATGTTCCTCCAACGGCGCGAAGTGCTGCACCGTGAAGAGTCCACCCTTGGGGTTTAGATGCACCGTAATCGCCGGGCGGAACACCGTCAGCCCCCGGCCCAAGGTGGCGACCTGCTGCTCGTGCAGCCACAACAGCGCGCGGTCCATCAGGCGGGTCATGTCCTTGACCTCGGCCCTGAGCAGCGCGTCGCCGTTCAGCGCATCCAGCATCGCGCCAAGGGTGGTTTCAACCTGAATGTCCTTGCCGCGTGTTCCCTTGGCGGCCTTACCTGTCAGATGGGTCAGTAACGCCTGCGCCCCCTGCCGCCGCAGATCGGCGGTGCGGGCGACCACGGGCCATGACCGCTCCAGCCGCACGAAGATCGTGTTGCGGCTGACCTTGCGCAGGGTCAGGTTCCCGCGTCCGCCATCCTGATCGCGCCCGTCCTGCGCCATGCCGCGCAGGATGGTTTCCACCAGATCGGGCCGCACCTGCGCGTGGCCCTTGTCACGAAGGGCCTGGCAAGTTTCGGTCAGATTCAGGGGTTGCGCCTCGGCCCCTTCGGCATCCGGCACTGCCTCTTGCATCATTGCGATCAGATCGGCTTCCATTTTTGTCGCATGTTCAAGTCGGCGGGCCGAGGCATCCTCGACACCCAGATGGACGTAGACGGTGACAGCCGTGTCGTTGCTGGCGATCCCCATGACCTCAAGATCGGCAAAGGCCCGGTGCAACTCGCGCCCCGACAGGCCGCACGCCCCTGTCAGATCGTCCGTGGACACCCCGGCATCGACAGGCGCGTTCATCACGTGGCGCACAAGGTCTATCAGTTGGGTGCGTCTAACCCCGGTTATCTGCGCCCTTTCCAAAATGGCCGAAGCCTCTTCCACCGACCGGATGCGCAGCGATGACGGGAACACCTGAACCCGGTTCTCCTCGCGGGAAAGCAGCGTCGCTTCCTCCAGCCAGGCTATAGCGGTTTTCACACGGGTGTCGTCGGTGGTCTTGTCGCGCTCGAACTCCTGATCCTTTTCCTCACGCACAATCTCGCCCGGCGTGGCGACCACCTCGCCCGACTTATGCTTTTCCATCCGCCGCAGCGCCTTCAGGATCGCGCCGATCTCATGCCTTGCCAGACGAGACCGGGCAGACAGCGAGAATTGCCGTTCCACATCCTCGGGGCTGAACAGCAGCACACAATTTGCGGGCGCACGATCCCGCCCCGCGCGGCCTGCCTCTTGCAGGTAGTTTTCCAGGGAGCCCGGAATGTCGCCATGAACGACCAGCCGGATATCGGGCTTGTCGATCCCCATACCAAAGGCGTTGGTCGCGGCGATCACTCGCAACTGGCCGGTGCGAAACGCCTCTTGAACATCGCGCTTGCGGTCGGGCGGCAACCCTGCGTGGAAGTAATCAGCCGCCAGCCCCTGCCCCTTCAGGAACTCCGCTACCCTTTCCGTCGCCCCACGTGTTGCACAATAGACCACAGCTCCCGAGGCGCCTTCGGGCGGAAGGTTCGCCTCGATTGCCGACAGGATGTCGGTCAGCTTGGTCGCCTTCTGCGTGGGCAGCACCGCGAAGGACAGGTTGGTGCGCACCGCGCCCCCATCTAGTAGCATCAGGTCCACCCCAAGGCGCGTCTGGAAGTGGTCGCGGATGTCGCGCACCACTTCCGGCTTGGCCGTGGCGGTCAGGCACAGGACGGGCGCAGGCGCATCGCCAGAGAATTCCTTGATGAAGCGGCTGACATAGCGGTAGTCGGGCCGGAAATCGTGGCCCCATTTGCTGATGCAATGCGCCTCGTCCAGCACCCAAAGCCCGACCTCGCGCTGTTGCAGAACGGTGCGGATCGACGGTGACCGCAACTGTTCCGGCGAGATCAGCAGCATCGCCGCATCGCCCATACGCACCTTTTCCAGCGCGTTGTAACGTTCTGGCAGCGAAAGCATGCCGTTCACCGTGACCGCCGCCGATATCCCCGCTCGCGCCAGCCCCTGCACCTGATCGGCCATCAGCGCGACCAGCGGCGAGATCACCACCGTCAGCGCTCCGGTCTTGTCAAACCGCGACAGCGCCGGAATCTGATAGCAGACCGATTTGCCGGTGCCTGTGGGCAGGATGCCCAGCACCGATTTGCCCACCATCGCCTCGGCCACAATCCGCTCCTGCAACGGGCGGCCCATGTCATCGACAGGTTGCGGGCGGAAGGACGGAAAACCGAACCAGCGTTCCAGCGCGGCGTTGGGGTTGTTCTTTTCCGCGCACCAAGCACAACCCGGATCGCCGCAGTTGGTGTCGCGCAGATGCCGCACGATCCGCCCCGCCTGCGGAAACTGCATCCGCACCCACGGCGGCATCACCGAGTCCCCGCCTGCCACCGAAATCCACGACAGTGCATAGGCCATCGGCCAGCCGTTGCGCGGATCGGACAGGCGGCCAAGGGTCTGGTCCAACCGATGATTGCAGGCGCGGCTGTCCAGCAGGCGGCGAATGGCGTCGTGGGCAGCGGCCTCACCGGGTGCAGGACCGCGCAAGGATTGGAACAACGCATCGAACCCTGCCGAGGCTTCTCCCCGCGTCGTCAGATGGTGATAGGCAAGGGTCGCATCCGGCGCCTCCTGCCCCAACCGGGTGAAGGCCGCGATCTGATCGGCCAGCACCTGCAGCGCCAGCCGCGCATCCTGCTCGGGGTTGTTCATATGCCCGACCTGAAGCCGCCCGTCCTGATAGTGCTTGACCAGATGGTGATATGGATTGCGCGGAAAGGCCAAGGGGTTCAGCCACAACGTATCAATCGGGGCTGCGCCCAGCGCCGAAAGCCGCGCCCGGTTCGCCACCAAATGCGGCAGATCGTGGCGCAGGATATTGTGCCCCACCAGATGCGCCGCCCCGTCGCACAGCGCCTCCAGCCAGTCCAGAGCGGGCTCCAGCGCAGCCCCTTTGTGAACCACTGCCCGTTCACCCCGTACCGCTGCGAAGGCGAAAAGCCGTGCAGACTTCGGATCGACCTCCAGATCAACCGAGACGCAATGCGACAGGAAGGAGGTGGCGTCAGGGGTCAAGCGTCAAAAACCGGCCTTTGGTGGCTGAATTATGCATCAACTGATTGATAACCTTGCCACTCATGGATGCAAGGAGAGGTTTTTTTTGGGCGCAACAGCCCTAGCTGTTCACCGAAGTCTTTCGCGCCCGTTCGCCTCACGAGGTCGCCGGAGCCATGATCCACATCCATCCCCGCAAGTTCAGCGATCGGTCAGAGCTTGGCGCACACTTCCCGGCCGATCTGCATTACGATGCGAGGGCTTGGGAGTTGTGCCTCGCCAAACGCGGGCTCGGTCGGGTGCTGTTTTGGAACGTGGCGCCGCTGGCGACTGGGTGACCCGGATTCTTCAACCAACGGCCGCCCTATTCGCCGATCTCAAAGATCGCCTTCAGGAAGGGTTCAGCTTCGACCCTGCTGAAAAGTTTGAACTGCGACAGGTGCGGCAGCTTGACAATTCGACGGTCGCCCCCCGCCAAATATCGGCTCAATGTGATGTTGCCCCAACCGGATGGGGTAACAGTGTCAAGCCGGGCGCCGGTGATGGACACGGCGAGTTCCGACGCCTCATCGGAGCAAGTGACAATCAGCCTCGCGGGTGAATTCGGCAAGACTTCGGACCAGAACTCGCGACCAATGGATAAAGCTGCACGGCGCTGGGTACCGGACAGTGTATTCCAGCGATCACTTCGAAATGGGGCCGCAACGCCGGTCAGCACTCGGCTTGGCCTCTCTCCAATGAAATCGCACAGCTTGAGGAACTGCGCAGTTATCGGCGATTGGGTTGTGTCTCGCTCGACTTCATACGAATTGCCGCGTTCATCAGAAACCACACACATCTCGGCAGCCACTGGGGGCTTGCCAGGGTTAAGTGACAGAAAGATCGCTGAGTGGGCGCCGATCGTCGCCCATGGCGAATAAAGCATCTTGTAGCCTTGTGAAAAGCCGTGCGCCTTGGCGACCGCCTGAAGCTTCTCTTCCCAGTACTCCCGCGATTTCATGCAATCTCCGCCCCGCCGATTTCGTCCATGCAATACGCACTCGCCGCGGGAAACAAGAACTTTAGCTAGTGCAGCATATTCCCCAGCCCGGCCGCCTCGAGCGCTGCCTTCAGCGCCGGATCAAAGCCGGGATCGATCCGGGCCGGGCCGTAACCGTGATCCCGGTTCCAGCGATCGATCTCGCGCAGGGCGGCGGCGAATTCCTCGTCGGTGTCGCAGACGGTACGGGTGACATCGCCCTCGGCGAAGTTGAGGATGGTGCGTTCAGCGGGTGAGGCCCATGTGCCGAACCACGAGGCGTCCTGCGCGGTATCGACCTGCGCCCATCCCCGGGCTCAGGAGCAATGGTCGAAGTCGTAGCGATAGCGGTCGCCGGGCTCGAAGCTGCGGATGATCTTCATGCCAGGCCCTCCCGGGCCTCGATCGCCAGCACGGCGAGGTCGCGGTAGCGGGCCAGCGCCTTTGGGCTGGACGAAACCGGATTGATCGGGATGGCGCGCAGGCCGGGTGCATCGGCCTTCCCGGCCAGCTCCACCAGCGCGGCCAGCTTGGCACGGAAGCGGGCATGGGTCGGGGCGGAGAAGTCGGGCGGCGGAGGCAATTCACCCTTACGGGCCTTGGCCTCGATGTTGGCATCCCGGCGGCGACGCGAGGCGCTGGGTGCGGCGGCGGGCTCACTGGCCTGTTCGACATCAGGGGCCGGTTCGACGATAGGCGCCGGTTCGATGGTCGGTTCCGGCGCCTTCGGGGGCGCTGCCGGTTCTGCCGGGGCGTCCGGCTCGCAGGTGTCGATCTCGGCAACAAGCCGCCCCTCGGCAGTCTCGAAACCGGGGGCGGTCAGGATCGACTTGATGGCCTTGGGCGTGCGATTGGCACCGATCTTTGCGGACAGCAGGCGTTCGAACCGTTCGGCGGCGGCGGCCACGCTGGCGCTGCGGCCGAGGGGCGCCTCACTCAGGCGCTGGGCGAGGCGGTTGATCTGGACGGCGGAGAGGTCGGTGAACATCGGGGCCTCCTTCAGGCGTTCTTGATATGGGCGGAGCGGCCTTCAGCGGTAACCGCGTAGATCATCGTGCGGCTGTCGCCGAAGGTGGCGGCGAAGGCCTCGGCCTGATCGATCCGGTCGAAGCGGGCGCGGATGCGTGTCGCGGGCTTGGACCCGCGGCAGGCGATGAAATGGTCGGCGGCGGCGAGGCAATTGGCCTCAAAGCCGGTCATCGGGGTGGTATTGGCGGGCATCGGAAACCTCCGTTTCAAGGTGTCGCAGACATTGCCGAGACCGCCCGAAGAGCAAGTCCAAATCACTTATTTAATTGTAGAATTTCGCAAAATGGGGCTGTCGCGGCGCGCCTATGCCGCCTTGCGCGGGGTGCACGAAAGCGCCGTGCGCAAGGCCATCGCCACGGGGCGGATCAGGATCGGAGCGCGGTTTCGAAGCGGTCCTTCGATGGCAGTATCAGAAGCCCAGATAGCGAGGACACTGCCGCCTTCACAAACCTGAAGGCGGCAGCGACACTTCGTAGGCCACAGCCCTGCAATGGGCTGTGACTTACAACGTTGCATCTGGCAAAAGGCGGTAGCCCTATTCGGACACAGCCTCTGCGATAACGCTGGACAATTCGCTTCCGACCCTCAGGAACCCCAAAAGCCGGGCGATTGCGCGGATGAGGTCATCGCCGTCAACGTCCCCGCTTTCCTGCCGCACAAGTGCCGCGGCCGCCACGATCTCGCATGGTGGAATATAGGCAGCCTTCAGCAGGCTGCCTGTTTCAGCCGAGCGATCTCTTACGGGGGGGGCCGCCGCCTGCGCCTGTGTCATCAGGAAGGAGCCGTCCTGCATCAGACTGGGGTCCTGCCGAAGCGCTTGCCTAACTGCCTTGCCCGTAGCCTCGACAATCCGGCTTCCCGCCTTGGTCTTGCCGAAGGCCGACGTGATCCGGCGGGCGACCTCGTCGATATGGATAGGACCTTCGATGGCCACTATCTTGCTCACCAGCTCTGCGAGTTGGGCGATTGGGGCCTCATGCGGCTCGACACTAGATCGGACCGAAAGCTCGGCCCGGACATAAGCAGGCATCTTGATGGTCAGGTGATCGATATCGATCGGCCCCTGCTCTGGTTCGGCAGTTGCTTCGATCAGGGGACGCGCGCTGGCATGGTTGGCGCCGCGCACGCGGATGCCGGTCTCGATCTGTTCGCGCGCATGTTCCAGCGCAGCCTTCAGCCGTTCGATCTCGCGCTTGCGGTGATGGAACCAGTCGGTGCTCCAGATGCGGTGGAACCGCCAACCGAGGTTTTCCAGAATGTCCTGCCGCAGCCGGTCGCGTTCCCGCGCCCATAGGGCACTGTGATAGGCGGCACCGTCGCATTCCACGGCGATTAGGTACTGCCCCGGCCGGTCAGGGTGGCGCACGCCGATGTCGATGCGGAACCCCGCACTGCCGACCTGCGTATCCGCCAGAAACCCCAGCGAGGTGATGACCGCAGCCACATCCTCCTCAAACGGGCTATCAGCCTCTAGCCCTGTGGGGGCGCGGACGTCCATAATCCCGGTCTTGGCATAGTCGAGGAAGCGCTTCAGCACGCGCGGCCCATCGCGGCTTACGCGCGACGGGTCGATATCGCCCGGATCGAAAGAGGCGAAAACCTCGCACCGGACGCGGGCGCGCGAGAAGAGAACATTTAGCCGCCGCTCGCCGCCCTCCCCATTCACCGGGCCGAAAGTCATGGCCGACAGCCGCCCGCCCGGTTCCTGCGGGCCGTATCCAACGGAAATCAGGATCACGTCGCGCTCGTCGCCCTGCACGTTCTCGATGTTCTTGACAAAGACGTCCTCGGATTTGCCCTCACGCAGGAAGGCGTCCAGAACCGGGTCGCGGCGGCGGTGCAGTTCCAGCACCTCGGTCAGCATGTCGGCCTGGGCCTTGGAAAAGGCCACGGCACCCAGCGACAGGTCGGGCCAGGCGCGGGCATGGTCGGCCATCGCCTTGACCACCGCCTCGGCCTCGATGCGGTTGGTCCCTTGCCGCCCCAACCCGCTTCCGCCGCGGGCATAGACGCCTGGCACCCGGCGGAACTTCAGCCCATAGTCCGGGTCAAGCTGGAGGGGCGATGGCGGCAGGACCAGCCCGTCGCCGTAGAATTCGGCGTTCGACACCCGGATCAGCGACGGATCGCGCGACCGGTAGTGCCATTCGAGCATGCGCTGCCGCAGCCCCCGCGCCTCGCACAAAGACAGGATGCTTTCCATATCGGCGGCGGTGGCGCCGACGGTAGCCTCCTCGTCCTCGTCGTTCTCCTCCACATCATCGACAAGGCGGTCGAAGAAGGACGTAGGCGGAAGCTGTTTCTGGTCGCCGACCACGACGATCTGCCGGGCGCGTGCAATCACGCCCAGCGCATCCTCGGGCCGGATCTGCGAGGCCTCGTCGATCACCAGAAGGTCGAAGGTCACGCTGCTGGGCGGCAGGAACTGCGCCACGGAAATCGGGCTCATCAGCATCACGGGCTTGATCCGCTGAACCATAGAACCTGCGTTCCTCATCACCCAGCGGATCGGCTTATGCCCCTTCTTGCGCCCGATCTCGCCCCGGATCACACCCATCTCGCCCACCGTGCCGCGCGGCATCTGGGCAAAGTGGTTCGACAGGATCAGCGTCTTGGTCGCCTCGATCCGGTCCTTTTCCAGATCGCGGAACAACGTGACCAGTTCGTGCCGGTCAAGTTGCGGCAAAAGGTTCAGATCAGGGCGGGCGGTTCGAGCGGCATTCCAACGTGCCTCGGCGCAGGCATAGGCGAACTCCTGTTCGGCCCGCTTTGGTTCCACCCGGCCCTCGGAGACCGCATCCACGATGCTGCCAGCCCCCGCGCCCTCAGCCGCGGCGATGGATCGGGCAAGCCCCGCCCAGTCCCCGTAACGCGACGGATCGGCCGCCATTTGCGCAAAGGCGGCCCGCAGTTCGGCAAGAGGCGATGTGTCGATGTCCACCCCAAGCCCGGCCTGTGGCAGATCAAGCCGCAACCTGGCAATCGGGGCCGCGATGCGGTCGCGGCACGCCGTGATGCGCGCCGTCAGGTCCGCAGCCGCGCGCCCCGGATCGGGCAGCGCGCCCAGCGACGCGACAAGCTGCGCGGCAGAGTTGAACGCCCCGGTCCGTCGCACCCCGGCCAGCCAATGCGCGGCAACCTGAACCTCGGCAAAGGGCGTGCGTTCGCCGCGCCATTCGGGGCCAAGGGTGGCTTGCAGCCAGGGCTCCTCCTCAGCCAGCCGCGCTCGGCGAGCCTGCACGTCAGCTAGTTGGTCAAGAAGGTCCAACCGCTCAGACGGGGCCTTCGGCAAGGCGCCAGTCAGAAGGCTTGCCAACTCGGCTGATGCCCGGCGATAGCCGCCAAAGAGGCGCGAAAAGAACGAGGCCTGCCCGCGCACCAGCGCCGGGCGCAACGCGGCTAGGTTGGTGCTCCAGGCGGGGGCTGCAAACTGCGCCTCGGCCGCCTGATGCGCCGCGGCCCAATCAGCACCTGCACCCAGCGCTTCAGCCAGGCGCGGATGGGCGGCATAATCGAACAGGGTCGGGATCAGAGCAGTCGCGCCGGGCGGTTGGCTTGCCAGCGACCTCAGCCCGGCGGTCAGGGCGGCCGCGTCGGACAGACACTGCGGAACGGGAAGATGAAGGGCCTGCGAAATCCGCGCAGCCTCAGCCTGCACGGCATCTATGTCCGCCAGCGCGGTGGCGAGTTCGCCCTCCAGCCGGGCGAGGTCGGTCGGTTGGAGATCAAGCGCGGTCGTGCCGCGATAGGGATGATCCTCTGGCGAACCCACACGGCCCAGCGCCGTCACGAACCCGGCAATGGCACCCAGCGCTTGGCTGCGCGCCGCAGGGTCCAGCGCGGCCAGCCCCTCAAGCGCGATCGAAGGCGGCGGTGCGCCCTTGCCGATATGGCCCACGATTTCCGAAATTGCACGGAACGGCGTCTCGGCGGTCGGCGGCAAGGGATCGTGCAGCAAGGCCGCGATCTGATTCAACTGATCGCGCGTTGCGCGCAGCCGTGCCGGGTCCGCCGCGCCGGGCAGGGCCTTGGCACTGGCCATCAGGGTACGGCCCAGTTCCTGCGCCAGCGCCTTCTTGTTGGCCGTGCGGGAATGAAGTTCGAGGCAGATATCCCGCAGTCCCGCCCGCACAAGCCGGTCATGTACCACCGACAGCGCTGCCATCTTTTCGGCCACGAACAGCACCGACTTGCCGTCATGCGCCGCCGCCGCGATCAGGTTGGTGATGGTCTGGCTTTTCCCCGTTCCGGGCGGCCCCTGCACCACAAGGCTCGCACCACGACGCACTTCCTCGATTACCTTGGTCTGGCTGGCATCCGCGTCGATCACCTGGATGATCTGCGCCGGGTCCAGAATGTCGTCCAGCTTGTCGCCGGGGCCAAAGATCGGCGCATCTTCTTCGAACCCTTCGGCCAGTAACCCGCGCAAGAGATCGCTTTCCGCAAAGGCATTCACCTGCCAGGTGCCTGGGTCCAGATCGCGGTGCATCAAGAGCTTGGCGAAAGACAAGAACCCAAGCTGCATCCCGTCGCCGTCGATCGACCATCCGGGTTTGCCCGCGATCACATCCTGAACTTTGGCGAAGTAGTCCGACGGTGTCCAATCCTCGGCCTCTTCCACTTCGGGAATCTGGAGTCCAAGATCCTGCCGCAGGCGTTCCTGCAGCGGCAGGTTGGTCGAGATATCATCCTCGCGTGCCTGAATGTCGTAGGTCGAAGTGCGTTCGTTCCGCACCAGTTGCACCGGAAGCAACACCAGCGGGGACTCGCGCACCACTTCGGAAGACGGGCTTTCGCGCCAGCGCAGGAACCCGATGGCGAGGTAGAGGATGTTGAGACCCTGTTCCTCTTCTGCCGTGCGTGCGTCTGTCGCCAGACGCAGCAGGCGGCGGGCAAGGGCCTCTGGCCCCAGCGGCACCTCTAGGAAGCTGTCAGTGAGCCGATCGGAGGTTGAGGGCAGATCAGCCTCAGGCAGGGCCAGCAGCATCTCCTGTCCTTCGGCCGTCTTGTCCTTGCCCATGGCCTTAAACCGCATCTTGCGGCCGTTGACCCGCAGGATGGAAAAGACCTCGTCGGCCTGTTCATTGATAAAGTTCAGGCAATTGGCGCGGGAATTGGCGCGGTTGACGTGCACCAGCCGGTTCCGGGTGCCGGTATCCAGAAGCTTGCGGCGCGCGGCCTCGAGAACCTTGGAAACAGTTTTCTCTTTATTTTCAAACATCACATTCGTTCCGGTTGCGCCAAATCCATTTGGGCGCGAAGCTGCCTCAGGTGTCAAGGCATGGCCGGTCTGCCTTAGTGGGGGAATCAGTTGATACGTAGGTCATTTGGGTTTTCGAGATTGGTTTTCATTGCACCCGCACGGCCCGGAACTCTCCCTTTTGCTGGCGGCGCTCTGTCGTGAGGCTCGATCCGCTGCTCTATGCCCACCCGCTGACCGGCGCAGTGATGCCCTTCACGACCGACCTTTTGTCCGAGACCTACCTCGCTCCAACTGCCGATGCCTGGGATATCGGAGGGGCACTTGCAGACCCCGCGGCCCCCTGGGCCGAAAGCCTGCAGGTTGCACCCAAAGAAACGCAAGACGCGGTCGAACGGGCCCTGCGCGGGGTGATGCAAGCAACACCCGGCCTTGATCCGGCGGCAGTGACGCCAGATAGACTGCACTCATCAAGGGCGAAACGACACTTGGGAGCCCTGCGCAACGTCTGGGCTGCGACAGGCACCTTGCCCGAGGATCTGGCCGTTATCCGCCATGTCTTTTCGTGCACCGCGGATCAGGCCATTGCCCCGTTGCCTGTTCTCGACCTTGGCGACGATCCATTTTCGACCCCAGCCGAGGCCGCTTTGGCCGCGCAGCTTTGCCGCCACCACGGATCAGCGTCGTCCACCCGGCTTGAGGCCTGGCGCGCCAGCCAGCCGCAAGGGGTAGCGGCGGGCGCCCTTTCCCATGTACAGCGCAATCTCCTCTGCGGCGCGCCGACCGTAGCCAGGGATGGAACGCTCGGTTTCTTCGCCTTGCGCGACAGCCTGGCCGAGGCGCAATTCGCCGCCGCCCTGTCCCGTCGGATGCTGGAGGACGGCCGCGCCGCTCAGCCCTCTGACATTGCCCTTCTGGTTGCTGAAACGCCGACACGCCTTGCACATCTGGCCGAAGCTTTTGCGGATCAGGGTGTGCCCCTGTCCGGCCTGGCTGAAGGGGCTGGCCTTCGCGATCTGGCGGGCGAAGTCGCGACATTGGCGCTGCGATGCTTGCGCCCGCCTGCGCCTGCAATGGCGCTGGCCAGTCTTGCTGTCCTGCCCCTGATGCCGTGGCCCGCAGCCACTGGGGCTGCCCTGGCGCGCGATCTGATGCGTGGGAACTACAATCCAAAGGCGGCGGACCTGTTGCAGGACAAGGCTGCTACGCTTTGGGAAGCCTTGCGGACTGTCGCAACCACGGGCGCGCAACTGGCCTTCAAGCTGGGCCTGCTGGCCGAAAGCCTGACCGCCCCGCCCGGACTGGAACCAGCCCGCAGCGCCGCGCAGGGCCTTTTGCGCCGCTTGCAAGCGGCGGTGGGCGATGGCGCGCCCGACTGGCAGGCACTGTCCCGGCTGGCAACACTTTCCACCCCGTCAGCCCCACCCAGCCTGCGCCTTCTCGACGGCGTAAGCCTCCTGCCCGCGTCGGACCTGCCATGGCGCGGGGCGCGGCATCTGATCGTGACCGGCTTTGCCGCAGGGGCCTATCCATCGGGCGTTCCCACGTCGCCGTTCTTTCTGGACAGCGAAGTCGCCCTGATCCGCGACACCCTTGGCCTTCACCTGCCCAGCCGAGAGGCGGCCCTGCGCCGTGGCCTTGCCCTGTTCGCACGGCAAATCGGGGCGGCCTCGGACAGCGCCACCTTCCTTTGCCCGCAGCGCGACGGCATGGGCCGCCCGCTGACCCCTCCGATGACGCTGTCGCTGATCGCCCGCCTTCTGGAAGGGGGCGAGAAAGGGTTGGTGCAGGACCTGACCGCGCTGCCCCCGGTCAGTTGGCCAACGGCCCACCGCAGCGTTCCGCCCCTGCCCGCCCCTGTCGCGCCCCTGCCCGAGGGTGGCATGGTCCACCTTGGCCGCCCCGACCTTCTGCGCCTTCATCAGGACGAGGCGGGCCGGGCCAAGCCGCAGTCGCCCT
>JAAFHX010000006.1 GCA_013297695.1 Rhodobacterales bacterium
TGTCCTTTGCCCGCCAATATGGAGGGTGCCGGGCGAAACGCAAAGGGCGCCCGTCACGGGCGCCCCTGTGGCCTGCCTGACGGTCTGTCCGGTCAGATCGCCGACTTGATCCAGGTTTCCAGCGCAGCCTTTGGTGCGGCGCCGACCTTGTTCGACACGACCTGCCCGTCCTTGAACAGGAACAGTGCCGGAATGCCGCGCACGCCCAGCATTGCCGGGCTGTCCGGGTTTTCGTCGACGTTGACCTTCACGATCTTGACCTTGCCGGCATACTGCGCGGAAAGCTCCTCCAGCGCCGGGCCGATCTGGCGGCAGGGGCCGCACCATTCGGCCCAGAAATCGACGACGACCGGTACGGCGGACTTGCGCACCTCGGCGTCGAAAGTGGCATCGGTGACGGGGGTGGTGGCCATGTGGAAACTCCCTGGCGAAATACATTGGTTCCGAACCTATGGACGGGGCATCCCTACGTCAAGGGAACCCCGCCCGCCGCAAGGCCGCCATGACCAGATCGCGGGGCAGCGGCATCAGGCGCGGGCCTTCGGTCCACAGGATCGCGACTTCGACGGCGCGCCCGGGGTAAAGTGGTTCCAGCAGCGCGGCATAGGCCCCCATCTGGCGCAAAAGACCCTCCGGCACGTTTCCCGGAGTGTCCGGAACCAGCCGGTTGGACTTGAAGTCGATCACGGTGACCCGCTGCGGGGTCACGACCAGACGGTCGATCTTGGCCGAAAGGACCCGCGCGCCAAGCGTTCCCGCCAGCGCCACCTCGGCCTGTCCGGTGGCAAACAACGGGGCAAGTGCAGGATCGTCCAGAATTGCAAGCGCCTGTTCCACCAAGGCCTCTGCCTCGGCCCCCGAACAGGCTTCCTCGCCCTGCCCCAGAAGGACCAGACCGGATGCAGCGCGGCTGTCCGGTGCCAGCGGCGGCAGATATTCCAGCAGCAGGTGAAGCCGACGGCCCCGGCGCAGCGCGGCCTCTTCCAGCCCGGGCGCGGTTTCGCCCGGCAGAACCTTGGCCCCGCCAAGGTCCGACGGGGAAAGCGGCACGACCGCCTGTCCTGCCTCGGGCGGCGGGCGCAGCGTCCAGCCGGGCAAGGCGGGAAGGGCTGCGGCCATGGCCGGCGGGTTGGGCGCAGGGTCGGGCCAGTTGCCGTGGGCCAGACGCAGCACGCCGTCGGGCAGCGCCGCGGCACCTGCCGCCGCCATGCCCGCCGCAACGATGCCGTACCAGCAATCCGGCTTGTCGGTCTTGCCCGCCGCCGCGACGATCAGCCAGGACTGGGCGCGGGTCATCGCCACATACAGCAGACGCAGACTTTCCTCGGCTGTCCGCGTGCGGCGATGGGCAAGCACCTGAGCCAGGGGCACGGGTGTCTCGTCCGCCGGGGTGCGCCACATCGCGGGTCCATCGCCGGCGCGCAGGATATGGTCGCGGTCCTTCGGATCGCGGTTTCCGGTATCGGGAAGGATCACGATGGGGGCCTCCAGCCCCTTTGCGCCATGCACGGTCATGACCCGGATGCGCCCGCCCGCCTGTTCCATCTGGCGTTTCACATCCACGTCATCGGCGGCGATCCAGCCAAGAAACCCGGTCAGGCTGGGAACCTCGTTGCGTTCGTAGGCAAGCGCCTGCACCAGCAGCGCGTCGATGCCCTCTTCGGCCTCTTCCCCCAGCCGTGCCAGAAGTCGCCGCCGCCCGTCATGCCGGGTCAGCGCGCGTTCCAGCAGTTCGTAGGGGCGCAGGAAATCCGACCGGTCGCGCAGGTCGTGCAGGATCGCCAGCGTCTTGGGGTGATCGGCCTCGGCGGCGCGCAGGGCGGGCCACAGATGGCCGTCGCGTCCGTGCGCCAGCCGGAACAGGGCATCCTCGGTCCAGCCGAACAGCGGAGAGCGCAGCGCGGCGGCCAGCGACAGGTCATCCTCTGGCGTGGCAAGAAAGGACAGCAGTGCCACCAGGTCCTTGACGGCCAGTTCGGCCGTCAGCTTCAGGCGGTCAGCCCCGGCCACGGGCAGGCCCGCCGCCTTGCAGGCGCGGATCACCTGGGTGAACATCGCGCCCCGTCGCTGCACGAGGATCAGCACATCGCCCGGAGTGACCGCGCGCAGCGTGCCTGCGACCATGATCCGCTCGCCGCGCGCGACAATCCCGGCAATCGCCGCCGCCACCTGCCGCGCCAGCAGGACCGGCGGGTCGCTGTCGGCAACAAGGTCCACGGGATCGTCCCAGGCCGTGTCGGGAACGCCCTCTGCCGCAGCCAGGGCAGGCCACAGATCGACCCGCCCGGGCATGTCCGGGTGAAAGGCCAGATGTCGGACGGGGCCGCCCAGACCCTGACCGGCAAAGGTCTGGTCCACCAGATGCAGGATCGCGGGCGAGGACCGGAACGAATGTTCCAGCGCGCGGTCCTGCAACCGGGTGCCGACCTGCGCCAGACGTTGCGCGAAATCGTCCTTCATGCGGTCAAAGGCAGCCAGATCGGCCCCCTGAAAGCTGTAGATCGACTGCTTCTTGTCGCCGACGACAAAGATCGTGCGGTTCCCGTCGCGCGCGCCCTTGCCTGCGGTGAATTCCTGCGCCAGCGACCGGATCACCTGCCACTGGTCGGGGCTGGTATCCTGTGCCTCATCCACAAGGATATGGTCGATCCCGCCGTCAAGCCGGAACAGAACCCATTGCGCAACCGACGCGTCCGTCAGAAGAACCCGCGCCCGCGCGATCAGGTCATCGAAATCCAGCCAGCCGCGCGCTGCCTTGCGGGCGGCATAGTCCGGCAGGAAGGCGGCGGCGAAGTCGTGCAGCGCCAGCGTCCGCTCTGCCGCCATCAGCGCGACACGAAGGGGGCGCGCCTCCTCGACCCGTGTCATCAGGTCGTTCAGGGGGTCCAGAAGGGGGCCGAGCCTTGGCTGCGTGGGTTTGGTCGGCAGGGTGCCGATCTTGGCCGTGAAGGGGGCCTTCCCGCCTGATGTCAGCAGCACATCTTCCAGGGCGGCCAGCAGCGCCAGATCGCGCGGTGCCTGCGCGGCGCGCGCCAGCCTTGCGGCGGCCTTGACATCATTGGTGCTGCCCCGCGCCATCACCCCGGCCACCTCGGACAGGAGCGACGCCGTGCCCTGCGGCAGCGTGTCGGCCACCAGCGATGCAGCATCGCTGCCGGGGGGCAGGCCGAACAGGTCCAGCGCCGCAGCCCGGGTCAGCGGCGGCACCAGCCCGGCGCGGGCGCGCGCCATCTCGGCGGTCAGGGCAGTGAAATCCGCATCCGACATCAGCCGCGCCATCGCGGCCACCCGCCAGCCGTGCGGGCCGTCAGCCATTTCCTCGACGATCTCGTTGCGCAGCAGGCGGGCCGCACGGTCATCCATCTCGGTGAACTGCGGCGACACGCCCGCCTCCAGCGGAAAGCGGCGCAACAGCCCGGCACAGAACGAGTGGATGGTCTGGATGCGCAGCCCGCCCGGCGTTTCGATCGCGCGCGCGAACAGCCGCCGCGCCTCGGCCAGAAGGGCGGTGTCGATGGTCTGCTCGACGCCCAGATCCGCCAGCGCCGCGCGAAGCGCGTCTTCCTCCAGCATGGCCCAGCCGCCAAGGCGGCGGAACAGGCGGTTCTGCATCTCGGCGGCGGCGGCCTTGGTATAGGTCAGGCAGAGGATGCGCTGCGGTTCGGTGCCTGCCAGCAGCAGCCGTGCCACCCGGTCGGTCAGAACCCGGGTCTTGCCCGACCCGGCATTGGCCGACAGCCAGGTGCTGGCAGCGGGATCAGCGGCCAGCACCTGCCGTTCGCTGGCGTCATCGCGCGTCATCCCACGTCCTCGGGTGCGGGCCGGTCGGTCATCGCCCATTCGCCGAACCGCGCAAGATGGTCATAATCGCCTGCCTGTTCGGCGCGTTTCGGCGACCGCCGTGCGGCATAGCCCTGCGCACGGCGGGCATAGCGCCCGATCAGGCGGCACAGTTCTTCCCAGGTGCGGGCAGTCAGGTCGGGTGTGATCTCGGTCGTCAGGACCTTGGCATCCGCCTTCAGCCCGATGTAGCTCACGAAGGCCACGGTCTGCGGTCCCAGGCGGCGAAACGCCCCGCGTTCGGCCATCGCGGCCTCCAGCAGCAACTGCTTGTCGAAATGCTCCTGTTCCTTCGCCGTCGGCACCTCTCCGGTCTTGTAGTCCAGGATGTGCAGCTTCCCGTCGGGCAGCCGGTCGATCCGGTCAGGCCGGGCAGACAGCCGGAACTCGAGGCCGGGCAGATCGACCATGCCCGGTTCCTCGATCAGAACCGGCACACCTTCGCTTGCCACCTCGCGGGCGATGAAGGCGGTGGCGACCTGTTCCAGCCGCGCCCGCCACAGTAGCCGGGCCGAAGGCCATGGCACTTCTTCCGCCAGCACCTCGTCGGCCACCGCCAGCATCCGCACCCGCGCCACCTCGGGCGGGTCGGTCACGCCGCCCTGCCCGATGAACCGGTCCAGCACCAGATGCAGCGCCGACCCGCGCGCAAGCGCATCGGGCTGCGGATGGATCGGGTCCAGCGCGCGCAGGCGCAGCACGCTGCGGGCATAGACCGCATAGGGGTCGCGGATCAGCCGCCCGATGCCGGTGACCGCCAGTTCCTTCGGGCGCGCGGCCACGGGCGGGCGTGGCGCGGGGCGGGGTGCAGGCGGAACCCGCACCTCCGGGGTGTCCAGCGCGCGGGCCAGATCAAGCCAGCCGCGCCCGCGCGCCCGCATCGCCTCTAGCGCCGCCGCTCCGCCGCGGTCGGGCAGGCCGGCCATCAGGTTGCCCAGCCGGTTCAGCCAGCGCGAGGGCACCGTGCCCGCCTCGGCGTCGCGCACCGAACGGGTCAGCACGACCTCGGGTGCCGCCACCGCCTGCTGATAGTCCTGTGCCGACAGCCCGACCTGCCGTTCGGGCAGCAGCAATCCCGCCTCGGCCCGCATCGCGCGGTTCAGCCAAGGGTCCGGGTCGGGCAGGCGTGGCCAGACGCCATCGTTCAGCCCGCCCAGTACCACCCGGCCCGCCCGGCATTCCCGTGCCTCGCGCGGGCCAAGGAACCGGATCAGCGGATGCCCCCGGACCGGGTCGCGCACCTCGCCCCGCGCGAGGATCGCCCCGAACAACGCCCGGTATTCGAACGGTGTCATCGTGCCGCCGTGCGGTGCCTCGCGCCCCAGATCCGCGACCAGGCGCTGCGCCGTGTCGCCTGCGGGTCCGGACCACAGGTTTCCGGCCCCGGTGCCACCCGGCCCGGCGGCCAGCGCCTCGACCAGGGCAAGGTGGCGGGCGACATGGTCGCACAGGGGCAGATCGCCCGTCTCTTCCAGCCCCGAAAGCCTTTCTGCAAGCCAGTCGGCCCAGACCCCGGCACCCGGCATGCGCTGCGCCGCCCCCCAGTCGCACAGGCTTGCCGGCGTGGGAAACACCGGTCCCGTCCGGCGCAGGCGCAGTTCAAGTTCGCGCGTGAACAGCAGATGGTCGCCCCGATCCGCCCCGCTTGCGGTCAGCGGATGTTTCAGCAAGGCGATCAGTGCCGCCGCTGTCAGCCGCTGGCCCGGAAGGTCGGCCACATGGCGCAGCAGCCGCCCCGGGGCGGTCTGGTCCAGCCTGTCGCCCGCGCTGTCATCGGGCCGCAGGCCCCAACGGTCCAGCGCTGCCGCGACGCGCCGGGTCAGCATCCGGTCGGGCGAGATCAGGGCAATCTCGACACCGTCTTCGACGGCGCGACGCAGGATCAAGGCGATGGCCAGCGCCTCGGCGCGCGGATCGGGGGCCTCGATCAGCGTCACATGCCCGGTCGCCGCCACAAGATCGGGCAGGTGCTGCCCTTCCGCCAGCCATTGATCGGTCACCGGGGCCGGCCGCAGGGAAAGCGACACCAGACGGTTGAAGGCCGGCCGTGCCGGGTCGGCAGAGGTCCACGGGCGGATGCCTGCCGGTGCCAGGCCGACCGCCTCGGTCAGCTTGCGGAAGCGGAACTGCGGATGATCCTCGCCCGTCATGGCATCGCCCATCGCGGCCCAGACCGGCGCGGGCAGCTCCGCATCGAACCCCGGCAGCACCAGCGCGCCCTGCGGCAGGCGGCAGACAGCCTGCATCAGAAGCGCCGTCGTGCCGCGCGATCCGGTCGATCCGGCGACGATCACCGGATGCGCAGGAGGGGCCGCCTTCCAGCGCGCCGCAAGCGACGTGACTGCCTGCCGCTGCCGCGCCTCGGGGTCGCCCCCGGCGGCGAACAGCGGGGCCACGATGGCCAGGAATTCCTGTGTGCGCTGCCAGTGCGCCGCGTGATCCGCCACATCCAGCCGCGCCAGCACCCCGGGCGAGACGCCTTCGCCCTGCAGTTCGTCCAGAAGGTCGGCAAGACTGTCCGCCAGATCAAAGATCGCGCCGCGCGGGGCCATATCGGGGCGACGGTCCAGCAGTCGGGCCACAAGCTGCGCCATTTCAAGCCGCCGCCGCAAGGGGGGCACGGCGGGCGCAAGGCCCGGGATCGAGGGGTCGGACGCAACATCGGTCACCAGCCGCAAGGCCGGAAGAAAGCCCGGCCCCGAGGTCAGGAAAGCCTCGGTCACCGCGCGGCGCATCCGCGCGGTATTGAGGTAGATCACCACCTCGGCCATCCGTTCGGGAGATTGGCCTGCCAGCCGTTCGCGCAGGCCCGCCACCAGGCGGCCGGGAAAATCCACGCCGGGCGGCATGGCGAACAGGCGCGGTCCGGGGCTGTCAAACATCGGCGGCAGCCAGCATCGCCTCGGCCTCGGCGATGCCTTCGGGGCGGCCCACATCGCACCAGCGGCCCGGATGCAGCAAGCCGTAGGCCCGGCCTTCGGCGATCATCCGGTCCCACAGCACATTCAGCGAAAAGACCGGCCCGGCGATCGCGGCAAGCCCTTCGGTCTTGAGCATCTGTGCCCCAAGATAGACGAAGCCCTGCCCGCCGGCGCGGGCGTGGCGCGTCAGACGGCCCTCTGCGTCCATCGCAAAATCAGACCGGCCGCCCCGGGGATAGGCGGCCTCGACCGGGGCCACCATCAGCAGCGCGTCCATCCTTCCGGGGTTCCACTGCGCCGCAAGGCGGATCAGCGGGTTCGGCCCGGTCCAGACCGCATCGGGGTTCAGCAGGGCCACCGGCCCTGCGCCCAGCAGCGGCAGCGCCTGCCGCAGGCCGCCCCCGGTTTCAAGGATCATGTCCCGTTCCCACGACAGAAGAACCGGGCGTTCTGCCAGATGATCGGCGATCTGTCGGCCAAGGTAATGCAGGTTCACCACCACGGGGTCGCAACCCGCCTCTGCCGCCATATCCAGCGCGCGGTCGATCAGCGTCCGGCCTGCCACCTCGATCAGCGGTTTCGGCCGCCGCGCGGTCAGCGCGCCCATCCGCGTGCCGAACCCTGCGGCAAAGATCATCAGGGGCTGTGCAGGCCGCATTGCGCGCGAATCCTTTCCAGTCGGTCGGGGCGGGGTTCGGGCAGCAACCGTTCGCAGATCGGGGCCAGTCCGGCAAGGGCGGGATGCTGCAGGTTATGCTGCAACTGGCCCCAGACCCTGGGAATGAGAGGAAGATACCCCGGCTTGCCCGCAACAAGGCACAGCCGCGCGAAAATGCCAAGGATGCGCAGTGCCCGTTGTGCCCCCAGAACTGCAAGGGCTGCGTCGATCCCGTCGGCATTGCGCCCCGTCAGGTCCAGATAGTGCCGCACCGCCGCCGCAGCGACCCCGGCCCCCAGATCGCGCCGGGCATCCTGGCACAGCGAGACAAGGTCATAGCCCGGCTGCCCCCTCTGTCCCAACTGGAAATCGAGCACCCCGACCCGTGCCACCCCCGCACGCCCGGGCAGCCAAAGCAGGTTCTCGGCATGGTAGTCGCGCAGGATCAGCACGCGCGGCCCGTCGGCATGGGCGGCCAGCGCCACCCCCATTTCGGCCACCAGCGCGGTATCGCCGGGCACAAGGCCCGTGATGCCCCGGCAATACCAGTCCAGCACGGGCTGCGTGGCCGCTGCCCAGCCGGCGGCCGTGGCATCGGGCAGTCCCGGTGGCGCAGCAGCGGCCTGAACACGGGCAAGCACCTCGACCGCCGCACGATACAGCGTGACCTCACGGGTCGGGTCTGCGTCCAGTACCCGGGCATAGACATCGTCGCCCAGGTCCTCCAGCAGTAGGAACCCGCCTGCGGCATCCTCGGCCAGCACCTGCGGGGCGCTGAGGCCAAGGCCGGTCAGGTGCCGCGCCATGGCCACGAAGGGTGCGGTCTCTTCGCCCTGCCCCGGCGGTGCGTCCATCAGGACCACAGTGCCGGCGGGTCCGGTCAGCCGGTAATAGCGGCGCGCCGAAGCATCGCCCGCAAGAAAGCGCAGGTCCGCACCGGCCCAGCCCGACCTGTCGGCAAAACCCCGTGCCTGCGCCAGCCGGTCAGGCATCCGGACCCCCCGCCAGCCTCTGCGCCCAGTCACGGCTGCCGGAAAGATCGGCCTGCCGCCCGTCGCCGCGATGCGACAGCGTCAGATGCAGCGCCCCCTGCGGGGTCAGCGGCCCCAGCCGGTCGGGCCATTCCACCAGACAGATCGCGCGGCCAAAGGCGTCGTCCAGCCCCAGTTCGGTCACCTCGTCGGGCTGCGTCAGGCGGTAAAGATCGGCGTGCCAGATTTCGCAGCCGGGGGTGTCATAGGTCTGCACCAGCGTAAAGCTGGGCGACGGCACGTCCTGCAGGCTGCCGGTCGCCTGATGGATCAGCGCGCGGGCGAGGTGGGTCTTGCCCGCCCCCACCGGCCCCGACAGAAGGACCGTATCGCCGGGGCAAAGCCGGTCGGCCAGCCATCGGCCAAGCCGGGCGGTCGCCTCATCGTCCGGCAGGAACAGCGACAGAAAGGGCGGTTCGGTTGGCATCGCCCGACTTTAGCGACGCCCCCGTCTGCTGCAAGCCAGTCTGCCGCAATCGGGCCTGCCGCGCGGCCTTCAGGCGCGGCGGCGCGTGCGGAACGCCTCGCGGTCCGCATCGGGGGCACCGGTCTGCCCGGCAGGGCGGAACGAGATCATCGTCGTGCTGCCCGGCAATGGCGTGAACCGGCAGTGCAGCAGCCGCCCATCGTTCAGCCTTGCCTCGGCAGCCCATTCCCGCCGGTCCTTGAGCGTCGCGACAAAGTCCTCGGCCTGCGTCCACAGATCACTCGGCGCGGAACCGGCCCGCCAATGCGCCGCCATCGCGGCGATGCCCATGTCCTCCAGCGTGGTTTCCGGCTCGTGACCCCACAGCCGCGAATAGGCGGCGTTGGCCATCAGAAGCCCGCCCGAGGACGAAAAGACCGCAACCGCCTCATCCATCGCGTCAATCACCGACTGGCCCAGTTCCAGATCGGCCCGGTAGCGGCGCGTCCGGCTCATCTCGGTCGAGATATCCTCGAACAGAAGCGCCATCGCCCCGTCGGGGTGCGGACGCCCCATCACCCGGTAGGTCTGGCCCGAGGGCAGGATCCAGGTTTCCTCATACCGGCCGGAGGCGGCGGCCTTTTCCAGATCGGCCATCTGCCGCCGCCAACTGCGGTAGTCCTTCGGCTCGGGGATCATGTTGCGGTCGCGCATCGCGTCAAGAAAGGCAAACAGCGTCGGGCGCGATGACAGCAGGTCGGGCGGCAGGGCGGTCAGGTCCAGCAGGGCGGGGTTGAACAGCGCCAGTTGCCGGTCGCGGTCAAAGATCGCAAGGCCGATGGGCAGATGGGCAAAGGTCTTGGTCAGCGTCTGGCGAAAGTTGCGCAGCGAAACCTCGGTGCGCACCAGCCGGTCGGCGGGAATGGCGAACACCGTCTGCCCCCCCGGCTGACCGAATGCCGTGGCCTCATGCCAGCCCTGATCCTCGTCCCTGATTCCGGGCAGGGACAGTTGCACCCGCTGCCCGGCCGTGACGGGCGTCGGCAGAAGACGGGGCAACGGCCACGGCATTTCCTGATCTTCACCAAGCTGTTGTGCTGCCAGCGCGATATAGGCCCCGTTCGCCCAGACAACCTCGGCGGCGCTGTTCTCGCGCCAGATCAGGACGGGGGCGCGGCCTGCGATGTCGCGCAGCAGGGCAAGTTCTTCGTCGATGGCGCGATGCGTCATCGGATCAAGGATCGGCAGTCGGTGATGGTCTTCGGTGCCGGTCACGGCCAGCCGGGTCAGCCCGCCGCGCCATTCGCAGCGCAGCCGCAGATCCGATCCGCCCGGCAGCCCGCCGTCGGGCGCAGCCCCGGCAAGGGTAAAGGCACCCTCCTGGGGCAGGGCTGCAAGCCGTTCCTCGACTCCGGCAAAGCGCGGCACCAGAAAGGCCATCAACTGCCGCCGCGCCCCGCCGGTGACCGGCACCGCCGACAGCAGGGCCCGCGCCTGGGGCGTGGCATCGACAAGCGTATCGCCGTCAAACAGGAACAGCGTCTCCGAGCCTGCGTCCCGGAACACCGACCCGGACCGCCTGGACGCGCGCAGGTGCCAGGCCGACAGGACCAGCGTCCCGGACAGGGCCGCCGCAACGGCGACCCCGATCATCCAGAGGCCCAACGCCCAGTCAAAGCCCAAGTGGACACCACCCAAAAGCCGAGGATTTTTCGCAAACTCAACCATTGGATGAAATGCTTAACAGATCGTAAACAGGGCAGCACAGCGTGCGGGCGTGATCTAGGCGTCGATCCGCCGATTCTCGCCCAAGGCATCGGTCTCGCTGGCTTCCAGGCGACTGCGCGGCCAGACCACCTCGACAATCGCACCTGACCGGTCCGGCCGTTCGTCCCGGGCAAGAAACGGGTTCGATCCGTTGGCAAAACTGAGTTCCGCCCCCGAACGTTCCAGCAATGTCTTTGCAATGAACAGGCCAAGCCCCATGCCTTCGTATTCGGGCCGGTGCTGCTGGTCCTGCGAACCGCGCCGGCTGCGCATGAACGGATCGCCGATCCGCCCGATCAGATGCGCGGGATAGCCTTCTCCATCGTCGGTGATGCGCACCGTAATCGTGCCGTCGGTCCAAAAGCCGTCAATCCAGACGGAACTGCGCGAGAAATCAACCGCATTCTGGACCAGATTGCGCAAGCCGTGGATCACCTCGGGGTGCCGGTGAATGCTGGGCTGCCGGTCTTCGCCGCCCGGCGCTGCGGCCACGTCGAAGGCAACGGCCCGTCCGCGGTTCATGTGAGGCTCGGCCGCCTCGCGCAGCACGGTGCCAAGCGGGGCCTGGCGCAGGTGCCGGTCATCCTTGCCGACCCGGCCCATGGACCGCAGGATGTCGCGGCAGCGATCGGCCTGGCTGCGGATCAGCCGGGCGTCTTCCTGCTGGTCCGGCCGGTCGGCCAGCTCTTCGACCAGTTCCGTGCTGACCAGCTTGATCGTGGCCAGCGGGGTGCCAAGCTCATGCGCCGCAGCCGCGACCACACCGCCGAGGTCGGTCAGCTTCTGTTCGCGGGCAAGCGCCATCTGCGTTGCCAGAAGCGCATCGGACATCGACCGGATTTCGGTCGCGACCCGGCGGGCATAAAGCGCCATGAAGACAATTCCGATGACAATGGCCAGCCAGAAGCCGAATTCGAACAGGACAGGCAGGTCCAGCACCGACCCGTCGGCAAGTCGCAGCGGCAGGTAGACCACACTGACCAGGGTCACCAGAACAATGGCCACTCCGCCCAGGATCACGGTGGTGCGCAGTTCCAGGGCCGTGGCCGAAATGGTCACCGGAACCAGGATCAGCAAGGCAAACGGGTTGGTCAGGCCCCCGGTCAGCGAGATCAGGAGCCCCAGTTGCGACACGTCGAACAAAAGCGTCAGCATCGCCTCGAGTTCCGAGGTCCGCTTGTTCTCGGGAAAGACGAAGGCCGCGACAAGGTTCGCGATGATCGCGGCCCCCACGGCAAGATAGCACAGGCCAAGCGGCAGCAGCATGCCGAACACCCGGTCGGCCACCGTGATCGCGGCTAGCTGGCCCGCGATGGCCAGCCAGCGCAGCAGGATAAGCGTGCGCAGACGCACCCATTCGCTGCGCGTGTCGCGGTTCATCAGCCCGAGGCTGGCGGGAAGCATCAGGTCTGGCCGGGCTTTGATCGCATATCCCATTGTTACGCCGGGCCTGTCGTGGGATCAATGCGGCGGGAAAACCGCAGGAGGACGCCCGTTTTGGCACGGATCATCGCTGCAGCGGCCGTCGCCGCCGTCTTGGGGCTGGTGGGCGGAACGGCTTGGTATGTCATGTTCGCGCGCGGCGGGGATCGTTTCGCCGCCTGCCGCGAAAGCGCGGTGGCCGGAGGCGCGGGTGCCATCGGCGGGCCGTTCACGCTGGTCGACGAAACCGGCGCGACCGTGACCGACCGCGACGTGATCACCGCGCCGACGCTGATCTACTTCGGCTATACCTTCTGCCCCGATGTCTGCCCGGTCGATGCCGCCCGCAACGCCGAGGCGGTGGACCTGCTGGAACAGCGCGGGATCATGGTGACCCCGGTCTTCATCTCGATCGACCCGGCGCGCGATACCCCGCAGGTGATGGCCGAATTCACCGACCTCATTCATCCCCGCATGGTCGGGCTGACCGGAACCGAGGCGCAGGTCACCGCCGCAAGCCGGGCCTACAAGACCTATTTCCGGATCAACGATCCGAAAGATGACTATTATCTCGTCGATCACTCCACTTTCACCTACCTGGTGCTACCTGATACCGGATTTGTCGATTTCTTCCGTCAGGAAGTGACCGCCGAACAGATGGCAGACCGGGTTGCCTGCTTTGTCGGGGCTGCCTGACCCATCGTCCAGCCCCCCCGTGCCGTCGCGCCCCGCGGCCGCACGAAGTCAAAAGGAAGTGACGTTCATGGCCGAACCGGACATCGCCGATATCGGGGAAGACCGCAGTCTTCTGCTGGTCGATGATGACGAACCCTTCGTCAAGCGCCTTGCCAAGGCAATGGAAAAACGCGGCTTTCTGCCCGAGACCGCAGAAAGCGTCGCCGAGGGCAAGGCGATTGCGCTGGCACGCCCTCCGGCTTTTGCCGTCGTCGATCTGCGGCTGGAGGACGGCAACGGGCTTGATGTCGTCGAAACGCTGCGTCAGCGGCGGCCCGATTGCCGGATCGTGGTCCTGACAGGTTACGGCGCAATCGCGACCGCTGTTGCCGCCGTAAAGATCGGAGCGACCGACTATCTGTCCAAGCCGGCCGATGCGCACGACATCACCAGCGCCCTTCTGTCGCGGGGCGAGGCCCTTCCCCCGCCGCCCGAAAATCCGATGTCTGCCGACCGGGTCCGCTGGGAGCATATCCAGCGCGTCTATGAACTTTGCGACCGCAATGTTTCGGAAACTGCCCGCCGGCTGAACATGCACAGGCGCACCCTGCAGAGAATCCTGGCAAAGCGCAGTCCCAAGTAGGCGGCGGCTTGCCCGGTTTTTCACGACAGCGACAGGCGCCGCAATTCTGCGGGACCTGTATTGAGTTTCCCTGCGAAGGGGAATATCCGCTTGGGTATCCAAAATGGAGGATGACCCTTGGATATGGATCTCAACGCGCTGTCGCTTAAAGAGTTAAAAGACCTGCAAGTACAGGTCGGCAAGGCGATTGCCACTTTTGAAGATCGCAAGAAGAAGGCGGCTCTGGTCGAACTGGAAGACAAGGCACGGGCCATGGGCTTTTCGCTGGCCGAGCTGACCGGTGCCGTGACCGTGCGCAAACGCTCGCCGTCCGTGGCACGATATGCCAACCCGGCGGATTCGTCCGACACATGGTCCGGTCGCGGGCGCAAGCCGCGCTGGTTCATCTCGGCGCTGGCCGCCGGCCGGTCGCCGGAAGACCTGGCGATCTGACATCCCGGTGCGGCCTGCCAGGTCCGTGGTGCACGGGTATCAGGTGGGGCAGGCCGAAACCAGGGCATCGTGCCGACGGATGAAATCGGCACGAACCTCGACCGGCGGGCGCAGCCGGATTTCAAGCGACGCCAGAAGGGCCGACCGCGGTTTTCCAAACAGGCGGTCCGCCTCGTCCCCCCGAAACCCGGCAATCTGCACTGCCTCCAGCCAGGCAGAGATACGGTCGGCCCGCTTGATCGCCGCCTTCACGTCCGGCGGCAGGACAGCCGGCAACCCGAAACGCAGGTGCACGGCCGCCGCGATCCGGGCATCCAGCGCGGTGTACCCCTCGCCGATGGTTGATTTGACCGGGCTGATCATGTCGCCGATCACATATTCCGGGGCATCGTGCAGCAACGCCGCCAACCGCCAGCGCGCCGGAAGCGCCGGATTCGTCCGGGTCATGATGTCTTCGACAAGAAGCGAATGCTCGGCGACGGAATAGGGCCAGTCGCCCCGTGTCTGCCCGTTCCACCGCGCCACAAAGGCCAGTCCGTGGGCAATATCCTGGATTTCGATGTCAAGCGGTGTGGGGTCCAGCAGGTCCAGCCTGCGCCCCGACAGCATCCTTTGCCACGCGCGCGGCGGCTTTCCCGGCATTTCGAACCTCGTGGCACCTGACCGCATGATGGCGCAGCGGCACCAGGCGCTCAAGCCGTTCCGAAAGGGCGCAGCATCGATACCGGATCGAATTTGCCACGGGCCGGAACCGCTGCTATATCCCCGCCATACCCGGGACAGCCAGACAGGAGCACACGGTGAAGGATTACATCGTCAAGGACATTTCGCTTGCCGGATTCGGGCGCAAGGAATTGACCATCGCCGAAACCGAAATGCCCGGCCTGATGGCGCTGCGCGAGGAATTCGGGGCAAGCAGGCCGCTGAAAGGTGCGCGTATCGCGGGTTCGCTGCACATGACCATCCAGACCGGTGTCCTGATCGAAACGCTGGTGGCTCTGGGTGCCGACGTTCGGTGGGCGTCCTGCAACATCTTTTCGACCCAGGACCACGCCGCCTCGGCAATAGCCGAAGCCGGTGTGCCGGTCTTTGCCATCAAGGGCGAGACGCTGGAGGATTACTGGGCCTATACCGACATGATCTTCCAGTTCCCGGAAGGGACCTGCAACATGATCCTCGACGATGGCGGCGATGCGACGCTGTACATCCTGATGGGCGCGCGGGTCGAGGCGGGGGAAACCGACCTGATCGCGGTGCCGACCAGCGATGAAGAGGTGTGCCTGTTCAACCAGATCCGCAAGCGCCTTGCTGCCAGCCCGGGCTGGTTCACCGCGCAGCGCGCGGCGATCCGCGGGGTTTCCGAAGAAACCACCACCGGCGTGCACCGGCTGTACGAGCTGCACAAGAAGGGCCTTCTGCCCTTTCCGGCGATCAACGTGAACGATTCCGTCACCAAGTCGAAGTTCGACAACAAGTATGGCTGCAAGGAATCGCTGGTGGACGGCATCCGCCGTGCCACAGACACGATGATGGCCGGAAAGGTCGCGGTCGTCTGCGGCTATGGCGATGTCGGCAAGGGCTCGGCCGCCTCGCTTCAGGGGGCCGGGGCGCGCGTCAAGGTGACCGAGGTTGACCCGATCTGCGCGCTTCAGGCCGCGATGGACGGGTTCGAGGTTGTGCTGCTGGAAGACGTGGTGGCCACCGCCGACATCTTCATCACCACCACCGGCAACAAGGACGTCATCCGGCTGGAGCATATCCGCGAGATGAAGGATATGGCCATCGTCGGCAACATCGGCCATTTCGACAATGAAATTCAGGTCGCCGCCCTGAAGAACCACAAGTGGACGAACATCAAGGATCAGGTGGACATGATCGAGATGCCGTCGGGCAACCGGATCATCCTTCTGTCCGAAGGCCGCCTGCTCAACCTCGGCAACGCGACCGGCCACCCGTCCTTCGTGATGAGCGCGTCGTTCACCAACCAGGTGCTGGCGCAGATCGAACTCTGGACAAAGGGCGACGAGTATCGTCCCGGCGTCTACATCCTGCCGAAAGCCCTGGATGAAAAGGTGGCCCGCCTGCACCTGAAGAAGATCGGCGTCAAGCTGACCGAACTGCGCCCGGATCAGGCCGCCTATATCGGCGTGTCGCCCGAGGGTCCGTTCAAGTCGGAACACTACCGCTATTGATGTCGCATCCCCTGCTGTCGCGCACCGGCGCGGTGGCAGGGACCGCGCGCTTTTTCGGGTCGGCCACGACAGCGCCCGGCGCAGCGGTTCGTCTGCAGGCACCGACCGATGCGGATGCCCGCGCCGTGGGGGTGATCCCGATCCGGCAACCCCGGCCGACTGTGTCGGCACCTCACCGCGCCGGGAGTTCCTGGTTCGGGAAAAAGATATGGGCGCAACAGGGAACGAGTTTGCACTTTCCGCAGACAGACGTTTCGCCTAGCCTTCCCGAACCGTGCCGGATGAGCGCGGACCAACGGGGGGTGGCGCCCGCGCGGCGCTGCAGAGGGAGACTGGAAATGAGCAAGCGTGACGACCTCATCGCGAAATATGCCGACGACCTTCAGACGAAATGCAAGATAGAGCCGGATCTGGCGCTGCTGACCAAGGTGACGATCGGCTGCGGCCCGGTCATCTACAACGCAGACAGTTCGCTCGTTGCAGGTTCCGATCCCGAAGAAATCCAGCGTGTAAAAAACAATTTCCTGATGAAGAAACTGGGTCTGGCCGACGGGCCGCAGTTGACCGATGCGGTTACCGCTGTCCTGAACACCTATGGCCAGGCCGAGCGCAACAAGCATCGGGCAGTTGTCTATTACCTGCTCGTCAAGCATTTCGGCAAGGAATCCGTCTACGCCTGACCGCCTTCAGGCCTTCGGGCGCGGTCGCCGCCGGGCCCGGGGCATTTGCCTAAAATCCGCCGAGCTAAAAGGTTGGAGCCCGGCCCCATATCCCATAGGGTGAAGTCATCAGGGCAGGACGCCCGGGACCTTATCAGAACACGTGTGGTGCGAAGGGAGCACGTGGGGTGGATGGAGGGTCCCGTTTGGGGTCGGGACCCTCCATTTTTGATGGCGGCCCATGGCCGAAAACCTTGCCCCTCTTCCCTCTGTTCATCTTGGCCGAAATATCCCGGGGTCCGGGGCAGAGCCCCGGGACATGTGCTTTCCGGCACAGGTCCCGCAACCAAAGACATCAGGTATCGGCCAGTCCGCCGGCCGCGCACACGATCCGCCATTCGTCTTCCGTTACCGGCTGCACCGAAAGGCGCGTGTTCCTGACCAGGACCATATCGGCCAGCCGGGGGTCAGCCTTGCAATCTTCCAGCGTCACCGGCTTGCGAAGGGGCCTGACGGCGCGGATCATCACGCAATCCCATCGCGGATCATCGGTCGTGCTGTCGGGCGCGCTGGTCCGGCAGACTTCGACGATGCCGACCACCTCCTTCCCGATGTTCGAGTGATAGAAGAACCCGAGGTCCCCGACCTTCATCAGGCGCATGTTGTTGCGCGCCTGATAGTTGCGGATGCCATGCCACTCCTCGCCCGCCTCGCCGCGGCCAAGCTGGTCGTCCCAGCTCCAGACATCGGGTTCGGACTTGAACAGCCAGAAGGCCATCACCCGACGACCTTCTTCCACGCGCGGATCGTCACGCTGTCGAACAGCCCGGCCTTGGCATAGGGGTCGGCCTCGGCCCAGGCCTGCGCCTCGGCCAGCGTATTGACCATCAGCACGATCAGCGATCCGGTCATCGACCCGTCGGAGTCCAGAAACGGCCCGGCCATCTCGACAACGCCGCTCTGCTCGATATGCGCCAGATGGGCCGCGCGGTTTTCCATCCGCACCGGCAGGGCGCCGGGGCGGTCGATGCAGATCAGGGCGACGCGCATGGTCTATTCCTTCTTCAGGGGGCGTGACATCAGCCCGGCAACAGCGCGGTCCAGCGGCAGCGCCCCGTCGATCAGGGCGGCCACCATAGCCGTCACCGGCATGTCGATGCCGTGCTTCGTGCCAAGCCTAGCCGCCGCCCGTGCCGTTGCAACCCCTTCGACAGTGGCCGAAGCATCGATGGCAAGACCCCGGCCCATGGCCTGCCCGGCGCGAAAGTTGCGCGACTGGTCCGAGGTGCAGGTCAACACCAGATCGCCAAGGCCCGACAGCCCGGCCAGTGTTTCCGCCCTGGCCCCAAGCGCCACGGCCAGCCGCACCATCTCGGCATGGCCGCGCGTCATCAGGGCCGCGCGGGCCGAGGCCCCCAGTCCCGCCCCGATGACGATCCCTGCCGCCAGTGCGATCACGTTCTTCAGGGCCCCGCCCAGTTCCGCGCCGATCACATCGTCGCTGCGATAAAGCCGCAGGACCGGAGTGGACAGGGCCCGCTGCATCGCCTCGCCCGCTGAAGCATCGGCACAGGCCAGCGTCAGCGCCGTCGGCAGACCCCGCGCGATGTCGGCGGCAAAGCTGGGGCCGGTCAGGATGGCGGCAGTTGCGCGCGGGCAGGCGGCGGCAAGGGTCGCCACCGGGCCAAGACCGGTGACAAGGTCGATCCCCTTGCAGCAGGCCACCAGCGCCTTGCCGTCCAGCAGCGCACCCGTGGTCACCATGAACCCGGCCAGCACCTGCGTGGGCACCGCCAGCAGCAGGGTTTCCGCCTGCGCGGCCTGTGCAAGGTCTGTCGTGGTGCGCAGCGCAACCGGCAGCGCAACGCCGGGAAGCCGCCGTGCCGCGCCGCCGGCAAACGCATGGGCATCGCGCGCCCACAGCACCACCTCGCGCCCCTCGCGCGACAGGGCCACCGCCAGCGCCGTCCCGAAGGCACCCGCGCCCAGCACGGCGATCATGCCTTGGCCCCGCGCTTGCCGGACCCGATCATCGCCGGGGCGGCCCCGTCCAGCGGCCAGCGCGGACGGGCGACAAGGTCGGTACCGGGGGCCACCCCTGCCCGCAGCCGCTCGATCCCCGCCCAGGCGATCATCGCCCCGTTATCGGTGCACAGCCGCAGGGGCGGGGCAAGGAACCGCGCGCCCGCAGCCGTTGCCACCGCCTGAAGCCGCGCCCGGATCGTGCCATTTGCCGCCACGCCGCCCGCAACGGCCAGAACCGGAACCCCGGTCTGTTCCAGCGCACGGCGGGTCTTTTCCGCGAGCACATCGGCCACGGCTGCCTGGAACCCGGCACAAAGGTCGCGCCGGTCCTGCAGGCGCAGCCCACCCTCGGCGGCAACGCGCGCATCGCGCAGACGCAGGACGGCCGTCTTGAGGCCCGAAAACGACAGGTCGCACCCGGCCCGGTCCAGCAGCGGGCGCGGCAGGGCAAAGCGGGCGGGGTCGCCCATGGCCGCCTCGGCCTCGACCGCCGGGCCGCCGGGCTGGGGCAGGCCCAACAGCTTGGCCACCTTGTCGAACGCCTCGCCCGGTGCATCGTCGATTGTGCCGCCAAGGCGGTGGAATGCCTCCGCCCCCTCGACCAGCAGCACCTGGCAATGCCCGCCCGACACCAGCAGCATCAGGTAGGGAAAGACCAGCCCGTCGGTCAGCCGCGGGGTCAGCGCGTGGCCCGCCAGATGGTTCACCCCGATCAGCGGCAGACCGGTCGCCGCCGCCAGACCGCGCGCGCACATCACCCCCGCCAGCACGCCGCCGATCAGGCCGGGGCCGGAGGTGACCGCGATTCCGTCCAGGTCGCGCAGACCCAGCCCCGCCTCGGCCAGCGCCTGCTCCACGGCAAGATCCATCCGTTCGGCATGGGCGCGCGCGGCGATTTCCGGTACCACGCCGCCGAAGGCCGCATGCAGCGCGGTCTGGCCCAGCACCACTGACGACAGGATTGCGCCCGCCTGTCCCGGAACATGGCGCACCACCGCTGCGGCGGTGTCGTCGCAACTGCTTTCCAGACCCAGAAGCGTCAGCGTTCCGTCCATGCCCCGCCCGATGCCCGCCCCGATATCCCGCCGCGCCGATTGTCAGCCCGTCCGGGCGCAGGTAACACCGACCCCATGGCCAGACAATCCCGCCCGGCGGTGCTGCCGCCCTTCCTTCTGACCCGCCCGGTTGCGCAGGGCGACCGTTTCGCAGACGCGGTTCGCGCCCGGTTCGGACCGCAGGCGCGGGTCGTGCTGTCGCCCCTTCTGGTGCCGCAATTCCTGACCCCCGACCTGCCCGACCAGGTTGCGGGAGTGATCTTTACCTCGGAAACCGGCGTTGCGGCGCTGTGTCTGCTGCGGCCGGCCGACGGTCTGCCGGCATGGTGTGTCGGTGACCGCACTGCGCAGGCGGCCCGGCAGGCAGGCTACCATGCCCGGTCTGCGGCGGGGGATGCGGCTGCCCTGGTTGCGGCGATCCTGACGGCGGCCCCCGGTGGCCCGTTGCTGCACGCGCGCGGCGCGGACAGCCGCGGTGCCGTGGCCGAACGCCTGACCTCTGCGGGCATCCCCACGGGTGAGGCGCTGGTCTATGCCCAAAGGCCTGCCCCCCTGACAGCCGGGGCGCGGCATCTGCTGGCCGGGGCAGGGCCGGTCTTGCTGCCCCTGTTTTCGCCGCGCACGGCACAGCTTCTTGTCGCTGCCCTTGCCGATATTCCGGCCCCTGCCCCGTTGTGGATCGCCGCCCTCAGCCCGGCCGTCGCCGACGCGGCGGCCCCGCTTGGCCCCGCCCGGCAGGTCATCGCCCGCCGTCCCGATGCCCCCGCCCTGCTTGATGCCGCCGAAGGTCTGATCGCCGCACCCGCGCAGCCTTGAAGCCGCCCCGTTGCCCGGCATAAGGTTGCGCCGATGGGGAAGGCGACCCTCCCCGATACACGGAGGACCGGCTGTGGCAGATCATCAGAAACCCGCCGAGGAACCCCTTGTTCCGGATCAGATTTCCAGCAGCAGCGACGGGCCCGACGCCGTTACCCCGGACCCGGACCGTGCGGAACCGATTCCCGATGCCGAAGTGGTGGAGGATCGCCCCGTCCCGCCGCCCGAGCCTGCGCCGCGGCCTGCGATGCAGGAACCGGCCGCCCCCGCAGCCCCCCCGCCGCGCCGGTCGGGTGCGTTCATCGGCTTTCTGACCGGGGGCGTGATTGCGGCTGCGGGTGGCTTCGCGCTGGCGCGCTATGTGCCTGACGGTTGGCCCCTTCGCGATACCGGGGCGCTGAAGGCGCAGGTCGAGCAGCAGGCGGCGATGATGGCCGACCTCAAGACCCAGATCGACGCGCTGGCGGCACGCGAGACGCCCGATGTCGGGGCCGAACTGGCCACGCTGCGCGCCGAGCTTGAGCAAAAGCTGGCGGCCCTGCCTGCGGCACCGGACACCGCCGCGCTGGCGGACACGGCGCGCAGTGCTGCCGAAGCCGCCCTCGCCGGTCTTGAGACGCGGCTGGCGGCGGTTGAATCCCGCCCTGTCGGCAGCGGGGTTGCCGGTGCGACGGGGGACGGAGTGTCGCAGGACGCTCTCGCGGCCTATGACCAGGAACTCCAGGCGCTGAAAGCTGCTGTGGAAAGCCAGTCGGCGGCAGGTGCGGGGGCGACGGAAGAACTGAAGGCGCTGGCCGCCGCCACCGAAAGCCAGCTTGCCGCCGCCGCCGCCGAGGCCGAAAAGCTGCGCGCCGAGGCCGAGGCTGCCGGTCAGGCTGCCATGGCGCGCGCCGCCGTGACCCGCATTCTGGCGGCACTTGACGCGGGTGGTCCGTTTTCCTCTGCCGTGGCCGAGCTGACCGAAACCGGGCACGAGGTTCCCGCCGTGCTGGCCGATGTCGCCGTGACCGGCGTGCCGACGCTGCCTGACCTGCAGCGCGCCTTTCCCGATGCCGCGCGGGCGGCACTGGATGCCGCGCTGAAGGCGAACATGGGCGAAAGCTGGACAGACAGGGTTGCGTCCTATCTGCGCACGCAGACCGGGGCACGGTCGCTGGTTCCGCTGGAGGGCAATGACCCCGACGCCGTTCTGTCGCGCGCCGAGGCCGCGCTTGACGCAGGTCAGGTCGGCGTCGCACTGACCGAACTTTCCGCCCTGCCTGACGCGGCGCAACCCGCGCTTGCAGGCTGGATTGCCGCCGCCACCCAACGCGAGGCTGCCTCTGCCGCCGTCGCTGCCCTTTCCACCGCCATGGACGCGAAGTGAGGCTGCGATGATCTGGTCCCTGATCAAGGTTCTTCTTTTCGTGACCATCGTGGCCGCGCTGACGCTTGGCGCGGGCTACCTGACCGACAGCGGCGAGGGGATGCGCGTCGCCGTGGCCGGCTATGAATTCACGCTTGGCCCGTTGCAGGCGGTGATCGTGGCGCTGGTGCTGCTGGCCATCGTCTGGCTGGTGGTGCGGCTGGTCGGGCTGCTGATGGCGGTCCTGCATTTTCTGAACGGGGACGAGACCGCGATTTCGCGCTATTTCGACCGCAACCGCGAACGCAAGGGGTATGAGGCGCTGTCCGAAGGCATCGTGGCGCTGGCCTCGGGCGAGGGGAAGCTGGCGATGTCGCGCGCGGCCAAGGCTGAACGTTACCTGCGGCGGCCGGAACTGACCGCCGTGCTGACCGCGCAGGCCGCCGAGGCGGCAGGCGACACGCGCAAGGCAACCGAGGCCTACAAGTCGCTGCTGTCCGACCCCGCGTCGCGCTTCATCGGCGTGCGCGGCCTGATGAAGCAGAAGCTGGCCGAGGGCGACCGGGAAACCGCGCTCAAGCTGGCCGAGAAGGCCTTTGAACTGAAGCCGAAGCACGCCGAGACACAGGATATCCTGTTGCAGTTGCAGGCCGAGACCGCCGACTGGAAGGGCGCGCGGGCCACCCTGGGCGCACAGCGGCAGACCGGCACCCTGCCGCGCGACGTGCACCGCCGCCGCGATGCCGTGCTGGCCCTGCAACAGGCCAAGGGCGTGCTGGACGAAACGGCCAGCATCGAGGCGCAGGAGGCCGCGATCGAGGCGCAGAAGCTGTCGCCCGACCTGATTCCGGCCTCGGCCATGGCGGCGCGGGCCTATATCGCCAAGGGCGATGCCAAGAACGCGACACGGGTGCTGAAAAAGGCCTGGGCCATGAACCCGCACCCCGACCTCGCTGCTGCCTTCGCCGAAATCGACCCGGGCGAAACGGCACAGGACCGCGTGAAGCGGTTCCGCACGCTGACCGCGATCAACCCCGAGAATGACGAGACGCGGATGCTGCTGGCCGAACTGAACCTTGCCGCCGAAGATTTCCCGGCGGCCCGGCGCGCGCTTGGCGATCTGGTGACGCGGCATCCGACGCGGCGTAGCCTGGCGATCATGGCGGCCATCGAACGCGGGGAAGGGGCCGACGAGGCTGTGGTGCGCGGCTGGCTGGCCCGAACCCTGACTGCGCCACGCGGCCCGCAATGGTGCTGCGACAAATGCCAGAGCGTCCATGCCTCGTGGGGGCCGATCTGCGCGAACTGCGGTGGGTTCGACACGCTGAGCTGGCGCGAGCCGGTCGAGGGAACCGGGCCAAGTGCCACACAATCGGAACTGCTGCCACTGCTGGTGGGGATGCAGACCGAGAAACCGGCGGATATCGAGGCCGAAGCCCTGGCCGACGCCAAGGGCGCGCGGTCCTGACGGTCACGCCTCGGTCGGGTCCTCCAACTGCGGCAGGCGGATCACCGTGACACTGCACGGCGCTTCGGCCACCACCCGGCTGGACACCGACCCAAGAAAGCGGCGCGTGGTCGAATGGCCGCGCGCGCCCATCAGGATGTGGTCCACATGGTTGTGGGCCGCATAGTCCAGGATAGCCGTTCCGGGATCGGGGTTTTCCAGCACCGAGAAGGTCACCCGTTCCTCGGTCAGGTCCAGCCCCGCAGCCCAGGTGCGCAAACCCACAAGACGGCTGACGTGGATGTGGTTTCCCGCGTCATCCACCACCTGGTCGATGCCCAGCCGGGCGGTCTTGATGACGTTGACGCAGGCCACCCGGGCGTCGGGCTGGATCACCAGCATCCGCTGCACCGACATCAGCAGCCGGTCGGCCAGCCCTTCCGTCTCGGGCGACAGGTCCACCGCCACCATCAGGATCGGGGCCTTGTCGATCTGCGCCGGAAGGCCGGGCGGCGGGGCAAAGCCGCGCACGCGCCGCATCTTCCGCCAGCGGCGGAACAGGGCCAGCGTGCTGTCGGTCTCGGTTCGCCGCCCGCGCTCGGTGATCTCGACCTGCACCGGGTGCTGCAGGTCGAACAGCAACTGCGCCGCCGACTGGTAGCGTTTCGCCGGGTCCACCTCCAGCGCGCGCAGGATCACCTCCTGCAGCCATTCCGGAATCTCCGGGTTCAGCTTGCGCGGCGGCACCGGGCGGCGCCAGAGCCGCCTGCGTACCTGCTTCAGCCGTTCCGGCTTGCCGAAGGGCAGCTTGCCGGTCGCCAGTTCGTAGATCATCGCACCAAGCGCGAAGACATCGCTGCGCAGGTCGTCGCGGCGGCGCAGATACTGTTCCGGCGCGATATAGGGGAAGGTGCCCATCGGAATGCTGAATTCCTCGGCCAGCAGGTCGGGCAACCGGTCATGCCGCGACAGGCCGAAGTCGATGAAGACGATGGTCCCGTCGGCCCGGGTCAGGATGTTGTCGGGCTTGAGGTCCAGGTGAATCACATGCTGGCGGTGCAGCGCATGCAGGGCCGAGGCGATCCGCGCCGCCCAGTCCACCACCTGCGGCACCGGCAAGGGGGCCGTGCCGAACAGCGCCAGAAGCGAGGCCCCGGCGATCCGTTCCGTCACCAGATAAGGCATCACCGCGAAATCGCCGACCGCGATCACCTTGGGCACATGCGGCCCGGTCAGGCGCGGCATGATCATCTGCTCGACCTCGAAACCCACGATGGTCGGACCGTCGTCGCCATCCAGGATCGTGGGCACCTTGAGGATCATCGGCAGCGCGTGGTCGGGGTGCGTCACCTCCCACACCGTGGCAAAGCCGCCCCGGTGCAGCAGCGGCCCAAGGGTAAAGCCGTCGATCTGCAACCCCTCGGTGGGCCGTATCAGGGGCATCGCGTCCTCACTTTCCGGCCAGAAGCCGTTCGGCCAGCGGTTCGGGCAACCCGGCGGCGCGCAGCTTGCGGGCGGTCGTCGCCACGTCGTAGGACACGCGGCGAAAGGTCAGGTCATTGGTCGCGGTGTCCAGCACGGCATAGCCCGCCGCCGGACTGCCGTCGCGTGGCTGGCCCACCGCGCCCAAGACCGCCAGCCAGCGGCGCGAGCGCAACAGCGGGATCGGCGCGCCCATGGGCACGTTATGGTCCCGCACGTCGCCCCGTGCGTCACAGGTCAGAAGCTGCGGCCGGTGGACATGGCCGCAGAAGATCAGCCGGGCGTCACAGACCCGGAAGCTGGGCATCGCGCGGCTGGCGCTGGTCACATAGATCCAGCCCGCAGGGTCGTTGGCGCTGGCATGGACCAGCAGCACGTCGCCCAGGGTCTGCGTCAGTGGCAGGGCCGCCAGAAAAGACGTCTGCGCGGCATCGAGCCTTTGGCGCGTCCAGTCCAGCGCCTTGCGCGCAACGCCGTTCAGGCTGACCGACGGATCGGAGACGGCGGCATCGTGATTCCCCTGCACGCAGACCGCTCCGGCCCCGACCAGCGCCTGCACCCGCGAAACGCACCATTCCGGGTCGGGTCCATAGCCGACCAGATCGCCCAGAATGGCGAACTTGTCTATGTCGCGCCGACCCGCATCGGACAGCACGGCCTCCAGGGCCTCGCGGTTGGCATGGATGTCGGTCATCAGGGCCAGTCGCATCCGTGAATTCCGGTTCGCGATCAGGAAAGTCTGCCCAAGCCTAGGCATCGCGCCCCGTCGGCGCAAGCCCGCGCCGATGGCAGGACAGGCGCTGCGAAATTGGGGCTACCCACCCCGGGGAAAGGTTGCTAAGAGCACGCTCGCGCACAGAAGGGAAGTTCCGGTTGCGGACCCCCCTCTGGCGTAGGCGCATTCCTGCTGGGCGATCTGTCGCCCGGAAAAGGATGCGGCGACCGGGAAGTGCCGCTGTAGCTCAGCTGGTAGAGCACGTCATTCGTAATGATGGGGTCGGGGGTTCGAGTCCCTTCAGCGGCACCACTTCCCGTTCCGGACGGACCTTGGCGCTATCCCCGTTCGCCGCTGCAGATGCGGCGGACTGCGCGCTTGCCTGAATGGCCGCCAAGGCGCAGACTGCCGCAATCGGCGTTCAGCGCGGGGATCAGATCGGTGCTTGACCATCCTCGAGAAGACGATCCGGTCATCACGGCGATCTGCCGCGATCTGGGCAATGACCGGCACCGGCTGCTGGATATCCTGCTGGCGATCCAGCGCAAGGACCGCTGGATTTCGCCGCAGGCGTTGACCCATGTGGCGCGCCTCGTCGGGCTGACGCGCATCCAGGTCGAAGGGGTGGCCAGCTTCTATTCCTTCCTGTCGCTGGAGCCCAAGGGGCGGGTCACGATCCGGCTCTGCGATGACATCATCGACCGCCATGCCGGGTTCGCCGCCGTGCTGCGCGTGTTCGAGGAAGAACTGGGGATCGGCCTTGGCCAGACCTCGGGCGACGGGGCGGTCTCGCTGGACGCAACGCCCTGCATCGGCCTGTGTGACCAGGCCCCGGCGGCGATGGTGAACGACGTCGTGCTGACCCGGCTGACGCCCGAGCGCGCGCGCGAGGTGGCCCGCGCGCTTAAGGCGGGGCAGCGGCCCGAAGACCTGATCCACCCAGATTTCGACCGGCTGACCCCGCTGGAACGTGCCCGGGCTGCGGTGGAAACCGGCATCAGGCAAGCGGGCGCGGTGCTGCTGGGGCCGGTGCCTGCGGAGGCGGGGCTGCGCCGCGCGATGGGCATGGAGCCGGAGCAGGTCATCGACACCGTGATCGCCAGCGGCCTGCGCGGCTGCGGGGGGGCCGGTTTCACCTCAGGGCAGAAATGGCGCTTTGCCGCTGTCACCCCCGCCGACCGGCGGTTCGTGATCTGCAACGCCGACGAGGGCGAGCCGGGCACCTTCAAGGACCGCGTGCTGCTGACCGAACGCGCCGATCTGGTGATCGAGGGCATGACCATCGCCGCCCGCGCCATCGGCGCGCGCGAAGGCATCCTCTATCTGCGCGGCGAGTATGTCTATCTGCGCGACCATCTGGAGGCGGTGCTGGCTGCGCGTCGCAATGCGGGGCTGCTGGGTCACGACATTCTTGGGCAAGCGGGCTTCGACTTCGACCTGCGCCTGCAACTGGGGGCCGGGGCCTATATCTGCGGCGAGGAAGGGGCGCTGATCAGTTCCTGCGAGGGGTTGCCGGGCGAACCGAAGACCCGGCCGCCGTTTCCGGTGACGCGCGGCTACCTGGGCTTTCCGACCGTGGTCAACAATGTCGAGACCTTTGCCCATGCCGCCCGCATTCTCGACAAGGGGGCCGGGTGGTTCCACGCGATGGGCACCCATGGCAGCCATGGCACCAAGCTGTTCAGCATCTCGGGCGACTGCACCCGGCCCGGGGTCTATGAACTGCCCTACGGGTTGGAACTGCGCGAGCTGCTGGCGCTGGCCGGGGCCGAGGATGCAGCAGCGGTGCAGGTCGGCGGACCAAGCGGAACGATGGTGGGCCGCGACAGCTTTCACCGGCGGCTGACCTTCGACGATCTGGCGACCGGCGGCGCTGTCATCGTGTTTTCCGGCGCGCGGAACATCCTGGAGATCGTCGAATACTACCTGTCGTTCTTCGTGCATGAAAGCTGCGGCTACTGCACCCCCTGCCGGGTCGGCAATGTGTTCCTGCAAAAGGCGATCCAGAAGTTCCGCAAGGGCCATGCCGATGCGTCCGACATCGCCTATCTGCGCGACCTCTCGGCCACCATCATCGAGACCAGCCGCTGCGGGCTGGGCATGACCTCGCCCAACCCGGTGCTGTCCACACTGGCCAATTTTCCACTGGTCTATGGCGCGGTGACGCGCAGCACCGAAGACGGGATGCAGGCGAGCTTCGACATCCAGTCCGCCATCGACCGCGCGCGCGGCATCGCGAAACGGCGGTCGCACATCTATGACCGGGATTTCAGCGCATGAGCGACGCCTTCGCCTTTACCATCGACGGGGTCGAGGTTCCGGCCCGGCCCGGCCAGACGATCATGGAGGCCGCCGATGCGGCAGGCATCTACATCCCGCGTCTGTGCGACCACGAGGGGCTGCGCCATCAGGGCGGTTGCCGTGTCTGCACCGTCAAGGCGGGCGGGCGCAGCGTCGCGGCCTGCACCCAGCCTGCCGCGCCGGGCCTGACTGTGGACAGCGAGACGCTGCATATCCAGGCGATGCGGCGCGATCTGGTCGAAATGCTGTTTCACGAGGGCAACCACCTCTGCCCGATCTGCGAGGCCAGCGGCAACTGCGAGTTGCAGGCCATGGCCTACCGTCTGGGCATGACCGAACCGACCCGATTCCCCTGGCTGGAGCCCTGCCGCCCGGTCGATGCCAGCCACCCCGATATCGCGCTGGACACCAACCGCTGCATCAGTTGCGGCCGCTGCATCCGCGCGTCGCAGGATGTCGATGGCAAGGGCGTCTTCGGCTATGTCGGGCGCGGCATCCACCGCCGGGTGGCGGTCAACGGCCCCGATCTGGCGCATACCGATGCGGCAGTGACCGATTTTGCCATGTCGGACGAGGTCTGCCCGGTCGGCTGCATCCTGCGCAAGGGGGTGGGGTTTTCGGTGCCGATCGGCGAACGCGATTTCGACCACAAGCTGATCGGGCAGGACATCGAGGACCGCCACAAATGACCGGCGCGCGCAAACTCCGCATCGCCACGGTGTCGCTGGCCGGGTGCTTTGGCTGCCACATGGCGCTTCTGGACATGGACGAACTGCTGATCGGGCTGATGGAAAAGGTGGAATTCGACCGCTCGCCCCTGACCGACATGAAGACCTTCACGCGCCGCGCCGATGTGGGCATCATCGAAGGCGGCTGCTGCAACGAGGAAAACGTGCATGTGCTGCAGGATTTCCGCCGCAACTGCGACGTGCTGGTTGCCCTTGGGCAATGCGCGATCATGGGCGGGCTTCCCGCGATGCGCAACGCCATTATGCATTCCGACGACCCCTTGAGGGAATGTCTGGAGGAAGCCTACATCTCCGGCCCCTACATCCGGAACACCACGCATCATGTGCCGAATGATCCGGTGCTGCCGCTGGTGCTGGACCGGGTCTATGCCAGTTCCGAGGTGGTGCGGATCGACCACCAGATACCCGGCTGCGCGCCGTCGGGCCGGCTGATCCATGATACGCTGGTCAGCCTGCTGGCCGGCCGGTTCCACGGCTTTGATCCCCACAGCATCCGTTTCGACTGACCCCTGAGGGAAAGCCAGAGCATGACCGAGCCGCGCCTGATCGAGATATCGCCCGTCACGCGGGTGGAAGGCCATGGCAAGGTCACGATCCACCTTGACCGCGACAACCGCGTGGCCGAGGCGCGGCTGCACATCGTCGAGTTCCGCGGGTTCGAGAGGTTCATCCGGGGGCGGCTGTTGTGGGAAGTGCCGGTGATCGTGCAGCGGCTCTGTGGCATCTGCCCGGTCAGCCACCATCTGGCGGCGGCCAAGGCGATGGATCAGATCATGGGCGTCGACGTGCTGCCGCCGACGGCGGAGAAGATGCGCCGCCTGATGCACTATGGCCAGGTGATGCAAAGCCATGTGCTGCATTTCTTCCACCTGTCGGCCCCCGACCTGCTGTTCGGCTTCGGCGCCCCTGCCGAGCGGCGCAACATCTTCGAGGTGATCCGCCAGAACCCCGAGCTTGGCCGCCGCGCCGTGCTGATGCGCCAGTTCGGGCAAGAGATCATCGAGGCGACCGCAGGCAAGAAAATCCACGGCACCGGGGCCATTCCCGGCGGCATCAACCGAAACCTTCCGATTGCCACGCGTGACCGGCTGCTGGCGCGGGTTGGCGAGATGGAGGCCTGGGCGATGGACGCCCTCGCGCTGGCGCGGACCTACACGCTGGATCACGCCGACCTGATCCGCGATTTCGCCAGTTTCCCGTCAAGCCACCTGTCCATCGTGCGAAAGGAAGACGGCGCGCTCGACCTGTATCACGGCGCGATGCGGGCCATTGATGCGACCGGGGCCGCGATTTTCGACGGGCTGGATTACCGCGATTACCACAAGGTGCTGGTCGAGGATGTGCGAAGCTGGTCCTACATGAAGTTCCCCTTCATCGCCGATCTTGGGCCGGATGACGGCTGGTACCGGGTCGGTCCGCTGTCGCGGATGAACACGGCCAGCTTCATCGACACGCCGCTGGCGGGGGCCGCGCATCGGGAATTGCGGGCAGTGACCGGGGGCGCGCCCAACAACGCCACCCTGACCACGCATTGGGCGCGGATGATCGAGGTGGTGCATTGCGTCGAGAAGATCGCCGAACTGCTGCACGACCCCGACTTGCAGGGCACTGATCTGGTGGCGAAAGGCGACCGGCGGGCCGAGGGGATCGGCGTGATCGAGGCCCCGCGCGGCAACCTGATCCACCATTACAGGGTGGATGAAAACGACCAGGTGACCTTCTGCAACCTGATCGTGTCCACCACACACAACAACGAAGGCATGAACCGCGCGGTCAAGGATGTCGCGGTGCGCTATCTTTCGGGGCAGGACCGGATCACCGAAGGCATGCTGAACCATGTCGAGGTCGCGATCCGCGCCTATGACCCCTGCCTGTCCTGCGCGACCCATGCCCTGGGGCAGATGCCCTTGCAGGTGGAATTGTTCGACGCCACGGGTGCCCTGATCGACCGGGCGCAGCGCGGCGCATGACCGCAGGCGGGGTGCTGCTGATCGGCTATGGCAATCCGGGCCGGGGGGACGACGGCCTTGGCCCTGCCCTTGCGCGGCGGATCGAGGCACGGGCGCTGCCCGGCGTGACAGTCGAGATCGACTATCAGGTGACGGTGGATCATGCCCTGCTGATCGCGGGGTTCGGCACGGTGGTCTTTGCCGATGCCGCGGTGGATGCGGCGGGGCCGTTCTACTTTCGCAAGCTGGACGGGGGCGTCCTGCCTGACCTTGGCAGCCACTCGGTCACGCCCGAGGCCGCGCTTGCGCTGGCCGGGCTGCTGTTCGGCGCGGCACCGCAGGGGTTTGTTCTGGGTCTGGGCGGTGCCAGCTTTGGTGCCATGGCCGAGGGGCTCAGCCCGACGGCCGCCGACAACCTTGACCGGGCCGAGGGCTTTCTGCTGGGCTGGCTTTGCGACCGAAGCCTTGTCGGTGCGGATGGGCGACTTCCCGCTTGACCTTTCGCTGCAGCGCGGCACCCTGCAGCCTGCGACGCGCGCCTGCTGTGCTGCCCCGACCCTATCCCTGCCTCATCTCCGCGCCTGACCGGGCGGGGATCATCCCTTGAAAGGAACCGACAGATGCGTCTTGAAAACAAGGTTGCCCTGATTACCGGCGCTGCCAGCGGCATCGGCAAGGAAATCGCGCTGGTATTTGCGCGCGAGGGCGCGAAGGTCGGCATCGCCGATCTGAACATCGGCGCGGCAAAGGCGACGGCGGCCGAGATCGACCCGACCGGCGCGCGCGCCATGGGCATTGCGATGAACGTGACCGACGAGGCGCAGGTGGATGCAGGCACCGATGCGCTGGTCGCGGCCTTTGGCAGCATCGACATCCTGGTCAGCAATGCAGGCATCCAGATCGTCGCCCCGATTGTCGATTTCGACTATGCCAAGTGGAAGCAGCTTATGGCGATCCACCTGGACGGCGCGTTCCTGACCACCCGCGCCGCGCTGCGCCACATGTACCGCCAGAACAGCGGCTCGGTGATCTACATGGGGTCAGTGCATTCCAAGGAGGCCTCAAAGCTCAAGGCCCCCTATGTCGCGGCCAAGCACGGGCTGATCGGTCTGGCCAAGGTGGTGGCCAAGGAAGGGGCCGCGCATAACGTGCGCGCCAACGTGATCTGCCCCGGCTTCGTGCGCACCCCTCTGGTGGAAAAGCAGATACCCGAACAGGCAAGGGAATTCGGGATCACCGAGCAGGAGGTGATCGAAAAGATCATGCTGAAGGAGACGGTGGACATGGAATTCACCACCGTTCAGGACGTGGCCGAAGCGGCGGTGTTCTTCGCCTCGTTCCCCAGCAAGGCCCTGACCGGGCAGTCGCTGGTCGTCAGCCACGGCTGGTTCATGCAGTAGGCTCTGCCCCCGGCCCGGGTCTTTTCCGGGCCGGGCGTTCACGGCCTCTGACGACTGCGTGACCCGTGATTTTCGCCAAAACCATCGGAATCTTCGACAATCCGGGGCAGGTGTTTTCACCCATGGTCCAGACAGCAGAACGAATTCTGCCGTTAACCGAAGATGAGGATTATCATGAAGCTCACTGCACTGGTGCTTGCTGCCGCCCTCTCCCTGCCCGCCGCTGCGTCGTTTGCCCAGGAAGCCAACCCTGCCGACATGATGACGTCGATGAACATGCTGGCGACAAATGCGCAGATGGCGCTGGACAAGTACGGAATCAAGACGAACGCGATGAACCTGTCGCTTGGCCAGCTTGCACTGATCAGCCGCGTGCTGACCGACCCGGATGCAGACACGATGGGCAATTCGCGCAAGTCGACCATCGAGTTCATCGTCGGGATGTGACCGGCCTTCGGGCCGCCTGCCGGGATCGGCGGGCGGCCCGACACTACTGCAGCCGTTGACCGCCGCGCCACACGGCCCCAACCGTCCAGTCCGACCCAAGGTGCACCATGTCGGCGGCACGTCCCGGCAACAGGTGACCGGTCACCCCCCCTTGCCCGATCAGGGCCGCTGGATCGGCGGTCGCCATCCGCAGCGCGACGTCGGGCGCAATGCCGGCCTGCCTGACCAGAACGCCAACGGCCTGCGGCAGCGTCAGGTCGGCCCCGGCCAGCGTGCCGTCGGCCAGTGTCAGCCGCCCGTCGCGGCGCAGGATGCGACGCCCGCCCAAAGTGATCTCGGTCAGGTCCGTGCCTGCCAGCGCCATCGCGTCCGACACCAGAAAGACCCCCCGGGGGCGCGCTTTCAGCGCAATGCGCAGGACCGACGGGGCAACGTGGATGCCGTCGGCAATCAGCCCCGCCGCGATGTCGCTGTCCAGCACGGCACCGACAAGGCCCGGCGCGCGGTTTCCCATCTGGCTCATCGCGTTGAACAGATGCGTGGCGCAGGCCGCACCTGCGGCAATGGCGGCCTGCGCCTGTGCCGCCGAACAGTCCGAATGGCCCAGGCTGACCACCGCCCCGGCCCGCGCCAGAGCCGCGATCTGGTCCGGCGTGACCGCCTCCGGGGCGACGGTCAGCATCAGCGCGGGCAAGGTACGCGCGGCCGCGCACAGCCGGTCAAGGTCGTCGGGGGTCATCGTGCGGATCAGGGCAGCATCATGCGCACCCTTGCGGCGCGGGTCCAGATGCGGGCCTTCCAGATGCAGGCCCAGAAAGCCCTGCACCCCCTGCGCCGCCGCCGCGATCCCGGCGGCGACGACCTGCGCCGTCGCCTCGGGCGTGTCGGTGATCAGCGTGGGCAGGATGCCGGTTGCCCCCAGCCGGGCATGCACGGCGCAGATGGTCCGCAAGGCGGCAACGTCGGTCCTTCCGTCCACCGCGATGCCGCCGCCGCCGTTCACCTGCAGGTCGATCATGCCGGGCGCCAGAATGCCGCCGTTCAGAACCGTCCGCTCGGCCTGTGCCTGTGCCTGTGCCTGTGCCTCGGGCAGCAGGGCCGCCACACGGCCATCCTCGACGACCAGCGCCTGACCATGATGCAGCCGGGTGCCGTCAAAGATCGCGGCGCCCGAATAGACCCGGTGCATCACATCGTCTCCGTGACCTTGCGCAGATGCGGGGGTGTGTCGGGGTCGAAACCGCGCCGCCGGGCCAGTTCCTCGACAAAGCGGTAGAAGGCCACGGCCAGCACCAGCGGCGACAAAAGCGGGTGCAGCCCATCGACCGACGGCAGCCGCATGGCACCCGCCGCATCGCCTCCGGTCAGGAACACGTCGGCCCCCTGTGCCGCAAGCCGTTCCGCCGTGGCCACCACATGCGGCAGGGCGGCATCCTCGACGCCAAGGGCAAAGACCGGGAACCGCGCCTGCACGATGGCCGACGGGCCATGCAGCACCTCGGCGGCGGAATAGCTTTCGGCATGCAGGCCGCAGGTTTCCTTGAACTTCAGCGCGGCCTCGGCGGCGATGGCGAATCCGGGGCCGCGCCCCAGCACATAGGCCGATTGCGCCCGTGACAGCCGCGCCGCAAGCGGCGACCAGTCCAGCGCCAGCGCACGGCCAAAGGCATCGGGGGCCCCCGCCACGGCGGCGCGCAGGTCGGCATCCTCCTGCCATTCCGCCAGCAGGGCCAGCCCGGCCAGAGCCGAGGTGACAAAGGTCTTGGTCGCCGCCACGCTGCGTTCCGCCCCGGCCCGCAATGGCAGGCAGTGGGCCGAAGCCTCGGCCATCGGCGCATCCTCGAAATTGGTGATTGCCAGCGTCAGCGCCCCGCCCGCGCCCGCCGCACGCATCATCTCGACGATGTCCGGGCTGCGTCCGGATTGCGAGATGCCGATGCAGGCCGCCCGTCCCAGCCGCAGCGGACGGCGGTAGATCGAGGCGATGGAGGGGCCGACCGAGGCCACCGGCACCCCGGCCAGAAGCTCGACGGCATATTTCAGGTAGGTCGCCGCATGGTCCGACGACCCGCGCGCCACGGTGATCACAAGATCGGGGTCACGGTCGCGCAGCGCCGCCGCCGCCGCCTGAACGGCGTCGCGCGACAGGTCGAGGAACCGCGCGGCAACTTCTGGAATCTCGGCCACTTCGGCGGCCATGTGGCTGATGGTCATGGGGATGTCCTTTCGCCCTCGGGCGCGCGTTTCAGTTCCCCGCGCCCTCGGGCACGGGTTTCAGTCCCCCGCGCCTTCGGGCGCGAGTTTCAGTTCAACTGTGAAATCATAGGCGTCGCCACGATAGAGCGAGCGTGTGAATTCCACGACACGACCCGAAGGCAGATAGCCCAGCCGTTCGATCTGCAACCCCGCCGCACCTTCGGCAACCCCCAGAAGGCCCGCATCCCGCGCCCCGATGCTGGCCGCCGAAATGCGCTGTACCGCGCGCACCGGGCGCAGTCCGCGTGTTTCCAGAACGGAATAGAGCGACGCGACGACCGATTCGGGGGTGGGCAGCAGGTCGGCCGACAGGGCCGCCCGCTCGATCGCCAGCGGCACGCCGTCGGACCGCCGCACCCGGTCCAGCCGGGCGACCTGCGTACCCGCGCCAAGGCCAAGCGCCATGACTTCGGCAGGCGACGGCACATGCAGCGCGCGGTTCAGCCAGACTGAATCCACCGATTTGCCGCGCCGGGCCATGTCCTCGGTGAACGAGGTCAGCAGCGACAGCGCCTGTTCGATCCGCTCCACCGGGGCGGCGACGAAGGTGCCGGACCCGCGCCGCTGCACCAGTTGCCCGGACCCGACAAGGGTCTGCACCGCCTTGCGCACCGTGACCCGCGACAGGCCGGTCAGCGCCGCCATGTCCCGTTCGGGCGGCAGACTGTCTCCGGGTGACAGGCGACCCGTTGCGATGGCCTCGGCGATGCGGCGCTGCAGTTGCAGGTACAGCGGGCCCGCGCCCGTCGCGTCAAAGCCGCCGGGGTGAAAGATGCGGTCCATCAGCCGCCCTGCCGCGCCAGCCACAGGGCCCCGTCCAGCGCCGTGCCAAGCGGGTCTGCACGGTGCCAACGCCCGGCCAGCCGGTCGGCATATGTGGCCCCCAGCCCGCCAAGATAGACAACGGGAACCGGATCGTCGCCCTGAAGATGTGCGATGCAGGCCGCGACATGCCCGGTGGCCAGCGCCATCACCGATAGCGCGACCGGATCGTCCGATGCGACCAGGCGCGGGGCAAGGGCCGCCAGATCGGCAGGTCGCGCGCCCTGGGCAAAGGCCACGATGCCATCCGCACCACCGAAGTCGTCCAGCAGCGCGCGGGCCAGCGGGGTCATCGGGCGAAAGCCATCCACCGCGCGCAGCGTTTCCGACAGCGCCCGGCGGCCGATCCACGCCCCCGAACCCTCATCCCCCAGAACCAGCCCCCAGCCGCCGATCTGGCGGATCACGCCGCCACGCTGGCTGGCAAAGACCGACCCTGTGCCGGTGGCGGCCACCACGCCATCACCGTTGCGCAGGGCACCCCTGACCGAGATGACAGCATCGGTTTCCACCCGCGCCGAGGCAAAAGGCAGTCCCGCCGCCAAGCGCGCCACGCAATCGGCCAGATTGGCCCCGGCCATGCCCAGCACGGCCCGCAGCGCGGCGATCTCTGCCCCCTCGGGCAGGGCGGCCCGGGTTGCCGCAAGCACATTGGCCAGCGCACCATCCGGGTCTGACGCGATGTTCGCAGGACCTGCCCGGCCTTCGCCCAGAACCCTGCCGTCGGCATCGCAGACCGCCGCCCGGCAGCCCGTGCCGCCACCATCGATGCCAAGGAACAGACGCATGAAACCTCCGTTTCATCAAGGATACCAAAACAATACCAAATGAAAAGCAGATTCGACAATCCACCGGTTTGCCGTGCATTTGCAGCCGGTGCGGAATCGTGCTTTACAATTGGTATTAGTTTGGCATTATTGCTCGTAGCAGGAGGATTCGTGTGACCGATCGCCCGACAGAACAGCGCCACCCTGCCGCAGAAGGTCTGCAAACCCTTGCCCCCGCCGATGTGCTGACGCGACTGCTGGAGGCGCAGGTTGCGGCAGCCGGGGCGGTCCGGCCTGCCATTCCCGCACTGGCGGTGGCAGCACAGGCGGCGGCAGATGCGCTTGGTGCCGGTCACCGGCTGATCTATGCCGGTGCGGGAAGCTCTGGCCTGATGGCGCTGTCGGACTGTCTGGAGCTTGCCGGCACCTTCGGCATCAAGCCCGACCGCACGCCGATGCTGCTGGCAGGGGGCGCGGGCACGCTTCTGCACATGACCGGCGCGGTCGAGGATGATCCGTCGCTGGCCCAGGCCGATCTTGCCCGGGTGCGGCCCGGGCGGGGCGATGTGGTGCTGTGCCTGTCGGCGTCGGGCGGCACGCCCTATACGCTGGCCGTTGCCACAGCGGCGCGCGCGGCGGGGGCGCAGGTCATCGGGCTGGCGAATGTGCCGGGCTCGGCCCTGCTTGCGGCGGCAGACCATCCTGTTCTGTTGGACACGGGGCCCGAGGTCGTGGCAGGATCGACACGGTTGGGCGCGGCGACGGCGCAGAAAGTCGCCGTGAACCTGATCTCGGTTCTGGTGGGCCTGAACCTCGGACATGTGCACGAGGGGTACATGGTGAACGTGGTGGCCGACAACGCCAAGCTTGCGGACCGCGCGGCGCGCATCGTGGCGGCGCTTGCCGGGGTGCCGCAGGATGTGGCTGCGGCGGCGCTGGAACAGTCATGCGGGGCGGTGAAGCCTGCGATCCTGATTGCCGCAGGGGCGATGCCGGAAGATGCCGTTCGGCTGATTGCCGCCCGCGCCGGGCATCTCGGCCCGGCCCTGGACGACCTTCGCCGCAGCGAAAACCGATAACCCGGGCAGAATGCCCGACAACTGGGAGAAGATGATGACCACAGGTTTGCCGAAAGGGCTGCTGACTGCGGCGCTGTTGTCCACCACCCTTCTGGGCGGTGCCGCATGGGCGCAGGATGTCACGCTGACCATCGAAAGCTGGCGCAACGATGACCTGACGATCTGGCAGGACAAGATCATTCCCGCCTTCGAGGCGCAGAACCCCGGGATCAAGGTGGTCTTCGCCCCTTCCGCCCCGGCGGAATACAATGCCGTGCTGAACTCCAAGCTGGATGCGGGGTCGGCGGGTGACCTGATCACCTGCCGCCCCTTCGACGCCTCGCTGGAACTGTACAACAAGGGCAAGCTGGCCGACCTGTCGGGGCTTGGTGCGATGGCCAACTTCTCGCCGGTGGCGAAATCGGCCTGGCAGACGGATGACGGCAAGGCCACGTTCTGCGTGCCGATGGCGTCCGTGATCCACGGCTTCATCTACAACAAGGATGCCTTCGACGCGCTCGGGATTGCCGTGCCCGCGACCGAGGCCGAATTCTTTGCCGCGCTGGAAAAGATCAAGGCCGACGGCACCTATATCCCGATGGCGATGGGCACCAATGACCAGTGGGAAGCCGCCACGATGGGCTACCAGAACATCGGGCCGAACTACTGGAAGGGCGAAGAGGGGCGTCTGGCGCTGATCGCGGGGACACAGAAGCTGACCGATCCGCAATGGGTGGCCCCCTTCACGCAACTGGCAAAGTGGAAGGACTATCTGGGCGACGGGTTCGAGGCGCAGACCTATCCCGACAGCCAGAACCTGTTCACCCTGGGCCGTGCCGCGATCTATCCGGCGGGGTCGTGGGAAATCTCGGGCTTCAACACCAATGCGGCCTTCAAGATGGGGGCCTTCCCGCCGCCGGTCGTGAACGCGGGCGATACCTGCTATATCAGCGACCACACCGACATCGCGCTTGGCCTGAACGCGGCGTCGCCCAATGCCGAGGCCGGGAAGAAGTTCCTGGAATGGGTCGGCAGCCCGGAATTCGCGACGCTTTATGCCAATGCGCTGCCCGGCTTCTTCTCGCTGAATGCTACGCCCGTGAAGATGGAAGACCCGCTGGCACAGGAATTCGTGTCCTGGCGCGACAAGTGCAAGTCCACGATCCGGTCCACCTACCAGATCCTGTCGCGCGGGACGCCGAACCTGGAAAACGAGACCTGGAACGCCAGCGCCGCCGTGATCAAGGGCACCGAGACGCCCGAGGCCGCAGCCGCGCGGCTGCAGGCCGGGCTGGCAAGCTGGTACGCGCCGCAGCAGTAGGACTGCGGCGGGCGAGGCCCCGGATCAGGTCCGGGGCCGCGTTTCTTCTGCGGCGCTGTCGGGCGCTGGAGAAAGAAGAACGGGGGGCTGTCTGCCCCCCCGCACCCCCCGAGGATATTTCCGAACGGAAGATGGGAACAGACGTGGCGCAGCGCAGACCGATCCGATGGCATATCGGGGTGTTCCTGGCCCCGGCCGTGCTGGTCTATACCGCCCTGATGATTTTGCCGCTGGCTGCCACGCTGAACCTGTCGCTGTTCAATGTCACCGAGGCGCGAGAGACGGTGTTTGTCGGGCTGGCGAACTTCCGCAGGCTGTTCGGTGACCCGCTGTGGTCGGAGGCGTTCTGGAACGCGCTGGCCAACAACGCCTGGTTCTTCCTGATCCACATGATTGTTCAGAACCCCATCGGCGTGCTTCTGGCGGCACTTCTGTCCTCGCCGAGGCTGAGGGGGGCGGCGTTCTATCGCACGGCGATCTTCATTCCGACGATCCTGAGCTTTGTCATCGTGGGCTTCGTCTGGAAGCTGATCCTGTCGCCGATCTGGGGCATCGCGCCGGGGATGCTGGATGCGGTGGGGTTGAAGGCGCTGTTCGTGCCGTGGCTGGGCAAGGAACAGTATGCCCTGACCGCGCTGGCGCTGGTGTCGGTCTGGCAGTTCGTGGGCATTCCGATGATGCTGATCTATGCCGCGCTGCTGTCGATCCCCGACGAGGTGCTGGAGGCGGCCGAGATGGACGGCATCACCGGGGCCAGCCAGTTCTGGAAGATCAAGCTGCCGCTGATCCTGCCCAGCATCGGGATCATCTCGATCCTGACATTCGTGGGCAACTTCAACGCGTTTGACCTGATCTACGTGGCGCAGGGCGCGCTGGCGGGGCCGGATTTCGCGACCGACATCCTGGGCACGTTCCTGTATCGGACCTTCTTCGGGTTCCAGTTGCAACTGGGTGATCCGCACATGGGGGCGACGATTGCCACGGCGATGTTCGGCGTGATCCTTCTGGGCGTCTGCATCTATCTGTTCGGCGTCCAGACGCGGCTGCGCCGCTATCAGTTCTGAGGGGGACGCAATGGCGCAGGCCCGCAGTCATTTCGGCCGCAGCATCGCCGCCCATGCGGTGCTGCTGACCTATACGGTGATCGCGCTGTTCCCGGTCTTCGTGATCGTCATCAACAGCTTCAAGTCGCGCAAGGCGATCTTTTCGGAACCGCTTGCGGTGCCGACGCCTGCCACCTTTGACCTGATCGGCTATGCGACCGTGCTGAAGCAAGGCGACTTTTTCCAGTATTTCCAGAACTCGATGATCGTGACGGTGGCCTCGCTGTTCTTCGTGCTGCTGTTCGGCGCGATGGCGGCCTTTGCGCTGTCGGAATACCGGTTCCGGGGCAACCTGATGATGGGGCTCTATCTGGCGCTTGGCATCATGATCCCGATCCGGCTGGGCACGGTGGCGATCCTGCAGATGATGGTGGCCTCGGGGCTGGTGAACACGCTGGCCGCGCTGATCCTCGTCTATACCGCGCAGGGGCTGCCGCTGGCGGTGTTCATCCTGTCGGAGTTCATGAAGCAGGTGTCGGATGACCTGAAGAATGCCGGGCGGATCGACGGGCTTTCCGAATACCGCATCTTCTTCACGCTGGTGCTGCCGCTGGTGCGCCCGGCGATGGCGACGGTGGCGGTGTTCACCATGATCCCGATCTGGAACGACCTGTGGTTCCCGCTGATCCTTGCCCCGGCGGAAAGCGTCAAGACGATCACGCTCGGCAGCCAGGTGTTCATCGGGCAGTTCGTCACCAACTGGAACGCGGTGCTCGCGGCGCTGTCGCTCGCCATCCTGCCGGTGCTGGTGATGTATCTGATCTTTTCGCGTCAACTGATCCGCGGGATCACTGCGGGGGCCGTGAAATGATCCGTGTGCTGGTCGCCGGTCTGGGCAACATGGGGCGCAGCCATGCGCTGGCCTATCACCATGACCCGGCCTTTCAGGTGGTGGGGCTGGTGAACCGGTCCGCGCCTGATCTTCCCGAGGCGCTGCGGGGCTATCCCGTCAGCCCGGACTTCCGCGAGGCGCTGGCGCGGCTGAAGCCGGACCTCGTCTGCATCGCCACCTATTCCGACAGCCATGCCGACTATGCCGTGGCTGCGCTGGAGGCGGGGTGCCACGTCTTTGTCGAGAAGCCGCTGGCGACGACCGTGGCCGATGCGGAACGGGTTGTGGCGGCGGCAGCGCGCGCTCGGCGCAAGGTGGTGGTGGGCTATATCCTGCGCCACCATCCAAGCTGGCAGCGCCTGATCGCCGAGGCGCGCGCGATGGGCGGGCCTTACGTGTTCCGCCTGAACCTGAACCAGCAAAGCCAGGGTCCCACCTGGGAGGTTCACAAGGCGCTGATGCAGACCACGTCGCCCATCGTCGATTGCGGCGTCCATTACGTCGACGTGATGTGCCAGATCACCGACGCCCCCCCGGTCGAGGTGCGGGGCATGGGCCTGCGCCTGTCGGACGAGATCGCACCGGAGATGTACAACTACGGCCATTTTCAGGTGCTGTTCGGCGATGGCAGCCTTGGCTGGTACGAGGCGGGCTGGGGGCCGATGATGTCGGATACCGCCTTTTTCGTGAAGGATGTGGTCAGCCCGAAGGGGGCGGTTTCCATTCGCATGCCCGAGAATGCGAGGTCGGACGACATCGACACCCATACCAGAACCTCGCTGCTGCGGGTGCACCGGGTGGGTGCTGCGGATGAGGATATCAGCATGGCGGGTGAGCCCGGCCATCAGGCGCTGTGCGACCGCGAGGCGGCCTTTGTGGCGCGGGCGATCACCGAAGACCTCGACCTGACGCGGCACCTGTCGGATGCGGTGCGGTCGCTGGCGGTGTGCCTGGCGGCGGATGAAAGCGTGCGGACGGGCATGCCGGTGAAATTGTGAGGGGGCCGGGATGGGCGCGCTGACGCTTTCCAATGTGACGAAATCCTTCGGGGCGACCGACGTCATCAAGGGCGTGGACCTTGAGGTGAACGAGGGCGAGTTCTGCGTCTTTGTCGGCCCTTCCGGCTGCGGGAAATCCACACTGTTGCGGATCATCGCGGGGCTGGAGGATGCCAGCGGCGGGGCCGTCACCATCGACGGGCGCGACGTGACGCTGCTGCCCCCCGCGAAACGCGAGATCGCGATGGTGTTCCAGAGCTACGCGCTCTACCCCCACCTTTCGGTGCGCGACAACATGGGGCTGGCGCTGAAGCAGGCGGGTGTGGCGCGGGCTGAAATCGCGGCGGCGACCGACCGGGCGGCGGGGATGCTGGCGCTGGGGCCGCTGATGGATCGCCGACCGGCGGAACTGTCGGGCGGGCAGCGGCAGCGGGTGGCCATCGGGCGCGCGATCGTGAGAACGCCGAAGCTGTTCCTGTTCGACGAGCCGCTGTCCAACCTCGATGCCGCCCTGCGGGTGCAGACCCGGATCGAGATCGCCCGCCTGCACCGGGACCTGGGCGCGACAATGGTCTATGTGACCCATGATCAGGTCGAGGCGATGACGCTGGCCGACCGGATCGTGGTGCTGCGGGCGGGCAGGGTCGAACAGGTCGGCGCGCCGATGGAGTTGTACAACGACCCTGCCAATACCTTCGTTGCGGGGTTCATCGGCAGCCCGCAGATGAATTTCCTCAAGGCCGGGGCCTTGGGCATGAGGTCGGACAGCATGGGCGTGCGGCCCGAGCATCTGGCCATCAGTCGGGGGACCGGGCAGATCGCGGGCAAGATCAGCCATGTCGAAAAGCTGGGCGGCGAGACGCTGGTCTATGTCATGACCGACGGGCAGGGCCTGCTGACCGTGCGGCTGTTCGGCGAGCATGACTATACGGTGGACGAGGCGGTGGGCCTGACCCCGGACCTGAGCCGGGCCTTTCACTTCGATGCGGCAGGGCTGCGGATGCGCTGACCGCAGCAGGGGGTCGCAAGTGGCTGGTGAATTCCGGGCCTGCGCGCAGGTGCACAGCCTGGCGCAGAGGTCTTGCAGCGGGCGGCGGCTTTCGCCCGACCGGGACCAGACGATGATGCAAGGTGTCTGCATCGGCAGGCGCATCGGGTCGGGAAGGATTGGCCGCGCCGATGCCAAATCCTGCGCGGAAAGGCGCCGGGGCATCAGCGCCACCCCCAAGGCGTTGCGTGCCGCGATCAGGGCAAGGCCGGTCGAGGCGACCCGGATGCCGCGCGCCGGGGTCAGGATCAGACCAGGAAAAAGGAGACCCGCGACGGATGCCCTGATCCACCAGGACCGCTTTCCGCTTGACCGACCGGGCAGCCCGGGGTGCGCGGCGACGGTGGAGCGTTCGCGGGAAGAACTGGCGGCACAAGGGATGTACACCCTTGACGGCTTCCTGCGGCCTGCGGCCTGCGGCGCTGGAGCGTGCGGCGGCACAACTTGCACTTCCGCAAGGACCTGGGCGACTTGCCCGAAGGTCAAGCAGCACGAACCGAGTTCGAGACCCGAAACCGCACCATCTGCGGCAACCGGATGCCGGGCACCGTCGTGGTGCATCTTTGCGAATGGCCCATCTTGGCGGCCTTTCCGGGCGCGACGATGGACAGGCCCGCGCCAAGTACGACGGATGATCCGCTGGCGCGGCTGAAGGCCATGTCCTGCGGCGCGGGCGATACGCTCAAGCGGCACTTCGACCGAAGCGAGTTCACCACGACGCCGCTGCTGGATGCCCCCGAGGCCGGGGGCGAGTTCGAATACCTGACGGACCCGCCGCAGGCCACGGATGCCACTTGCGGCGGCGGTGCCCGGCTGCTGCGCGGCAAGGACCCCGACCGAAAGCGCAGGGCGGTCAGCCCCGGCACGCTGAACATCTTTCGGGGCCGCAACACCGCGCATCGGATGGCACCGGTGCAGCGCGCGCAGCCGCGCATCATCTCGGTCTTCTCGTTCCACGAGCGTTTGGGACTGCGGTTCACTGCCGACGCGCGGCCTGGGTTCCAAGGTCGGGTCGCCCGAGGGCCACGAGCCCCCAAAGGCCCTGTCACCCGGGGCCGGGCCGGCGACCGGCCCGTGCCGCGCGGTTCGCGGTCTTGTCAGGCAAAACTTGCGGCCTTGCCAAAGGGCAGGTCGCGCAGCCTTTGCCCGGTCAGGGCAAAGATGGCATTGCCAAGCGCGGGTGCTGCGGGCGGTGTGCCCGGCTCGCCGATGCCGCGAATCTTCGGACCGGTTTCCAGTATGCGGACGGCGATGGGCGGACACTGGTACAGCCGCAGAGGTTCGTAATCGGGAAAGTTCGTCTGTTCGACACGGCCTTCGGCAAAGGTGATCTCGCCCCGGATCGCAGCCGACAAGCCATAGACCACCGCACCCGCGACCTGCGCCTCGATGTTGCGCGGGTCAAGTGCCGTGCCGACATCTGCGGCGGCCCAGGCATTGGTCAGGCGAATGCCCTTGGCGGTCTGTTCCACCTCGATCACCTGGGCAACCGGCACACCGAAGGACAGAACGAAAGCCACGCCGCGCGCGCGGCCGGCAGGCGTGCTGCCCCAGCCCGACATCTCGGCCACGGCCTCCAGCACCTTGCGCGAGGGGGCGTCGGTGATCTGCGTCAGGCGAAACTCCAGCGGGTCGGCCCCTGCCAGATGCGCGAGTTCGTCGATCGCGGTTTCCTGAAAGAACCCGTTCTGCGAATTGCCGACCGACCGCCACGATCCGACAGGGGCCATGGCCGGCGCGCGATAGCCCGTGACGCGGTAGTTCGGGAACGCGTAGGGCTGATCCCATGCGCCCTGCACGATGGTCGAATCGGGTCCGGGAACCGAATAGCCCAGGCGGCCGACCTGACTTTCGATCACCGAGGCGGCGACGGTGTCGAAATCGAAGGCCGCGACCTTGCCCTTTGCCAGGGTCGCGCGGATGCGGGCGCGGGCCATGGGGCGATAGGTGTCGTGGGTCATGTCTTCCTCGCGGCTCCAGGTCACCAGAACCGGCGTGCCCTGCATCGCCTTGGCGACGGTGATGGCCTGGCAGACGAAATCCATCTCGGCCCGCCGTCCGAACCCGCCGCCCATGACAGGGGTATGGACGGTGATCGCCTCGGGCGGAAGGCCGGTCAGGCGGGTGCCTTCGGTGATGACCTGGGTGGGAAGCTGGGTGCCGGCCCAGACCGTAAGGGTGCCCTTGTCAAACAGGGCGGCTGCCGTCATCGGCTCCATCGTGGCATGGGCCAGGTGCGGAACGCTGTAGTCGGCCTGAAACATGTCTCCCGTCAGGGCGGTCTCGACGTTGCCGTCGTTGCGGTTGCGGCTGTCATGTTTCCCGGAAGCAAGGGCTTGCGACAGCGCTTCTGCCATCTGGGACGTGCTGGCGGGATAGGCGGCAGGGGCCCAGGTGAAGCTGACGGCATCGGCGGCCTGAAATGCCGTCCAGGTCGTGTCGGCCACCACGGCGATGCCGTTCTCGACCGGGATGACGGCATGGACGCCGGGCATGGCAAGCGCCTCGGTCGCGTCGTAGCCGGTCATCGCCGCGCCAAGGTTGGGATTGGTTCGGACGGTGGCGAACTTCATGCCGGGCAGGCGGATGTCGATGGTATAGGTTTCGGTTCCGGTGGATTTGGCGACCATGTCGGTGCGGGGCAGGGATTGGCCCAGCAGTTTCCAGTCGGTGCGGGGTTTCAGAACCGGTTCCGCCGGAAGCTTCAGCGCCGCTGCCGCAACGGCAAGCGCGGCATAGGGGATGCCGGTGCCGTCCGGCACGATGACCGCGCCTGCTTCGGTGCGCAGCGCGGACGGTTCGATGCCCAGCCGCTGTGCTGCGGCGGCGACCAGAGTCGCCCGGGCGGCAGCCCCGGCGAGGCGCATCTTGTCGAAAGCATCGGGGATGGACGAAGACCCGCCGGTAATCTGGAACCCGATGAGCTTCAACGGGATCTCCGTGGCCTTGCGCAAGGTCTCGGCCAGCCAGCCGGTATCGGTCGGGGCAAAGGGGATGCCTTCGGCGGCGACGGCCCCGTTGAAATAGGCGCTTGAGGCCGGGCCGTGGATCACGCGGACCTGGTCCCAGGCAAGGTCCATCTCTTCGGCAACAAGGGCGGCCAGCGTGCTTTGCACCCCCTGCCCCAGTTCCGCGCGCGGGGCGATCAGGGTTACACCCGAGGCGTCGATCAATACATAGGGCGTCAGCGTGGCGCCGCCGTAGGGCAGGCCGGTTTCAAGCGGATTGCCATAGGGGGTGGCGTATTTCCACCAGCCGAAGGCGACGCCGCCCGCGATGGCGGCCATGCCGATCAGAAAGCCCCGGCGGGCGATGGTTCCGCTGCGCGACATCTCAGACCTCCTGCAGGCGACGGGCGGCGTCATGGATCGCGGCCCGGATGCGGGGATAGGTGCCGCAGCGGCACAGGTTGCCCGACATCGCCTCGTCGATTTCGGCATCGGTTGGTGCGGGATTTTCGGACAAGAGGCTTGCCGCCTGCATGATCTGGCCGGATTGGCAGTAGCCGCACTGCGCCACCTGGCCCGCAATCCACGCCGCCTGCACGGCATGGAGCGCATCCCGAGTGCCCAGCCCCTCGATCGTGGTGATGGCAGCGCCTTCGACATCGGCCAGCGCGATCTGGCAGGACCGCTGTGCGACCCCGTCCACATGCACCGTGCAGGCCCCGCAGGCAGCGACCCCGCAGCCGTACTTCGTGCCTGTAAGGTTCAGCCCGTCGCGCAGCGCCCAGAGAAGCGGCATGTCGGACGGCAGATCAAGGCTGCGGGTTTCGCCGTTTACGGTCAGGGTGGTCGGCATGGGAGTCTCGCGTTTGGGATTTTGGACAAAATGAGTTCACTTTGTCATTATGTCAATTGACTTGCGGTGCGATGGTTGCCACACAAGTCCCATGAGGCCACCTGTCCCGACCCCATCGCCGAAATCCGACGCGATCCACGACGCGGCGTTCCGGTGTTTTGCGACCTATGGCTATCGCCGCACCACGATGGACGACATCGCCCGGCAGGCAGGCATGTCGCGGTCTGCGCTGTACCTGCACTATCGCAACAAGGAAGACATCTTCCGGTCGATAGCCTTGCGAACCTTCGATCAGGCGCTTGAAGATGTGGCACAGGCGCTTGCGGTGCCCGCGCTGACCGCCGAAGCGGCGCTGCTGGCGGCATTTCACGCCAAGGACGGCGCGGTGATGGAGGTCGTGCTGACCACGCCGCATGGCGCGGAACTGCTGGATGCGGGCTTCGAGGTGGCGGCAGACATCGTGCGCGACGGAGAAGCCAGGATCGCGGCGCTGCTGGCGGACTGGCTTGCAGCGCGCGGGATACCCGACGGTCTGGGAACGCCCGACAGCATTGCGGCAGCGATCCTGCAGTCGCTGAAGGCGGTCAAGACCGAATGCCGGACGCTGGAGCGGTATCGCGCCGGGCAGGAACAGTTGTCCCGACTGTTCGGGCGTGCGCTTGGCCCGTGATCCCTGCGGTAGCTGCGGCAGGTCTGCCCGTTCCGCCCGCCGCGCATCGGGTTCCGCTTGCAGCAGGCGCGCCTGCCTGAGGCCCGAAGCCTTGGAATGGCTGCCGATGCCGGGGTCCTGACAGAATGACGGATGGTTGACGGTACCATTACGGGGAAACGGCCAGTGTCGGACGATCAAGACTCCTCTTGGCAAAAGGCGTCCCCCAATGACCGCAACGATTCAGACCCAGGAAACGTTGCGGATCACCGCGACCGCAGTCTCCCCGGCTGCGGAACTGGCAATCGGATCGGTTGCCAGCCTCCTCGGGATCGAGCCGCACAGGGTGGCGGAACGGCGGGCATCTGTCCCCACGGTGCCGGTCGACCAAGTTCCCGGCCCAGGGGTCCGGCGGGTATCGGCGGTGCTGATGCTCCTTGGGCTTCGGGTGCGGCTCGATCCCGGTTTTTTCATCGGCGCGGGGAAGGTGCCCTGTGTCGCCGTTGCCCTGCGGCCAAGGACCGGGGCAGATTGCGCAGACATTGCGCTGCGGGTTTCGGCCCGCCTGCGCGGTACACTGCCGCACGGGTTTGGGCAAAGCCGTTAAAATACCAAGGGTTAAGCCTTGGTTCATCCTGCCCGGCTAGGTCTGTGGGCGGGTGAATGGAAGGGTGGTGGAATGGCCGGGCAGTCAAATGCCGCGCCAGTCATCATCAAACGCAAGAAGATCGTTCAGGGCGGCGGGCACCATGGGGGTGCCTGGAAGGTGGCGTATGCCGACTTCGTGACCGCCATGATGGCCTTTTTCATGTTGATGTGGCTGCTGAACGCGACGACGGAAAAACAGCGCAAGGGCATCGCGGACTACTTCAATCCGACGG
>JAAFHX010000060.1 GCA_013297695.1 Rhodobacterales bacterium
GCCCGATCAGGCCGGCCGAGGCCAGCGCCGCCGCCTCGGAGACGCGGGCAAGGCCCAGGGACAGCATGCGGTCGTGAAACTGGGTAGCGTCGGCCATGGGGAATCCTTGGGTTGCAAATGCGACATCCCCCCTCTAGCGCGGCACCTGCCCGGGCGGCAAGGCTGCGAGCGCTATCAGCAGCGCGACCCCGCGTAGGGTGCGTGCTTGCACGCACCGCCCCGGCCGCCGCGGTGCGTGCAAGCACGCACCCTACCTGCCTCACACTTCTTCGATACGGATCGCGACCGGCTCGCCGACCAGAACGCCGGTTCCGGCAAACCGCGTCATCGCATGGGCAACATCCTGCGGGGCGGCCTTGTGCGTGACGATCAGCACCGGCGCATGGGCACCTTGATGCTGGGTCTGGCGCATCCGGTCGATCGAGATGCCCGCCGCGCCGAGTTCGGTCGCGATCTTGGCCAGCGCGCCGGGCTTGTCGAGCAGCGTCATGCGCAGGTAATGCGGCGCGGGCGTCGCTGCGGCGGCGGCGACGGGTTCGACAAGGCTGGTTGCGGGTTGGCCGAAAGTCGGAAGGCGCACCCCGCGCGCCAGGTCGATCACGTCGGCCATGACCGCACTGGCCGTCGGCCCCTCGCCCGCGCCGGGGCCGCGCAGCACGATCTGGCCCACCGCGTCACCCTCCAGCACCACCATGTTCGTTCCGCCCTGCAACTGGCCGAGCGGGCTGTCGGCGGGCACGAGGCAGGGCGTCATCCGCTGTTCCAGCCCCCGGCCCGTCATCTGCGCCACGCCTAGAAGCTTGATGCGGAACCCCAGGTCGGCGGCATGGCGGATATCGTCGATCGACACCTTGCCGATGCCCTCAAGCTCCACCCGGTCAAAGCTGACCCGGGTGCCGAAGGCGATGGCGGCCAGAAGGCTCAGCTTGTGGCCTGCGTCGATGCCGCCCACGTCAAGGTTCGGGTCCGCCTCCAGATAGCCCAGTTGCCGGGCTTCCTCGAACACCGTCTCGTAGGGCAGGCCCGCGCTTTCCATGCGCGTGAGGATATAGTTGCAGGTGCCGTTCATCACCCCCATCACGCGACCGATCCGGTTGCCTGCAAGCCCTTCGGTCAGCGCCTTGATGACCGGAATGCCGCCCGCCACGGCGGCCTCGAACCGGATCACGCGCCCCGCCGTCTCGGCCGCCTCGGCCAGCGCCTGGCCATGGTGCGCCAGCAGCGCCTTGTTGGCGGTCACCACGTCCTTGCCCGCGTCAATCGCCGCCTCGGTCGCCAGTCTTGCCGGGCCTTCGGAGCCACCCATCACCTCGACGAACAGGTCGATGTCGTCGCGCCGCGCCAGCGCCACGGGGTCGGCTTCCCAGGCATAGGCCGACAGGTCGACCCCCCGGTCGCGCGCGGCGTCGCGGGCGGATACGGCGATGACCTGCACCGGGCGGCCGGCGCGGGCGGCGATCAGGTCGGCGTGGCGCTGGACGATCCTGACGACGCCGACGCCGACGGTTCCAAGACCGGCAAGTCCAAGGCGCAGGGGGGCGGGCATGGGAAACTCCGGGTCTGGGGGCGGTTCGGCACAGGGCTTACCGGGTTGACGATGCGCTTGCAACGCAGGTCGCGGCAGGGCCGCGCCCGGTCACGGCGCGGGCAAGGCCGCAGTCAGGCGGGCGACCGTTGCCGGATCGCCCACCGGCGCCTCCAGCCCCACGGCCCGCGACTGCAGTGTCAGCGCCCGTTCCTGGATGGCCGCAGTATCGGCATCGGTGATGGCGATCAGGGCGGCCTGATCCCGGATCGTGTTGATCGGGCGGATTTTCGGCGGAACGGTCGGCCCGGTGATCCTTGTGCGCGCGGCCGCGTCCACTTCGGCAAAGCGACCGCAGCCGACCAGAACAACGGCAAGGTAGATCAGTCCGGGCAGAAAGGGCAAGCGGATCATGTGCTGCACTGTAGCCGCGACCGGCAGGCGCACAAGTCCGCGCGAAAACCGGTGTCGGCGGCCACATGCCGCTTGACCGGCGCCGCGAGGCACGCGTGCCCAAAAAGTGCCATGCAACCTTTGTTCCGCCTTGCTAGGCTGCGCGGGCAGCGGTTCGTCAGCCACGCCGGACCGGGCCAGCAGGGGAAGTGCCACATGTCTGTCGCAGGAGAGCCGAGTTTCCGGGAATCGGTCGATCTGATGTTCAACCGCGCGGTGGCGCTGATGGATCTTGGCCCGGGGCTGGAGCAGAAGATCAGGGTCTGCAACTCGACCTACACGGTGCGCTTCGGGGTCCGCCTGCGCGGCAAGATCGAGACCTTCACCGGCTATCGGTCAGTCCATTCCGAGCATATGGAGCCGGTCAAGGGCGGCATCCGCTATGCCCTGTCGGTGAACCAGGACGAGGTCGAGGCGCTGGCGGCGCTGATGACCTACAAATGCGCGCTGGTGGAGACGCCCTTCGGCGGCTCGAAGGGCGGGCTTTGCATCGACCCCCGCGCCTGGGATGTGGACGAGCTGGAACAGATCACCCGCCGCTTTGCCTATGAACTGATCAAGCGCGACCTGATCAACCCCGCCCAGAACGTGCCCGCCCCCGACATGGGGACGGGCGAGCGCGAGATGGCCTGGATCGCCGATCAGTATGCCCGGATGAACACCACCGACATCAACGCCAAGGCCTGCGTCACCGGCAAGCCGCCCCATGCCGGGGGCATCCAGGGCCGGGTGGAGGCAACCGGGCGCGGCGTGCAATATGCGCTGCGCGCATTCTTCCGCCACCCCGAGGATGCCGCGCGCGCGGGCCTGTCGGGCGATCTGGACGGCAAGCGGGTGATCGTGCAGGGCCTGGGCAATGTGGGCTATCACGCGGCCAAGTTCCTGTCCGAGGAGGACGGCGCGAAGATCACCGCGATCATCGAACGCGACGGTGCCCTGCATGACGAGGCCGGGCTGGACGTGGAGGCCGTGCGGCAATGGATCGTCAGGCACGGCAGCATCAAGGGCTATCCGGCAGCCAGCTTCACCGAGAATGGCGGGGCGCTGCTGGAAGCGCCCTGCGACATCCTCATTCCGGCGGCGATGGAAGGCGTCATCAACCTGTCGAACGCCGGGCGCATCCGCGCGCCGCTGATCGTCGAAGCGGCGAACGGCCCGGTGACCTTCGGGGCCGACGAAATCCTGCGCCGCAAGGGCTGCATCATCATCCCCGACATGTATGCCAACGCGGGCGGCGTCACCGTCAGCTATTTCGAATGGGTCAAGAACCTGTCGCATATCCGCTTTGGGCGCATGCAGCGCCGTGCGGAAGAGGCGCGCCACCTGCTGCTGGTGAACGAACTGGAACGGCTGTCGTCGGATCAGGGCCTCGGCTGGACCATGTCCCCCGGCTTCAAGGAGCAATATCTGCGCGGGGCAGGGGAGCTGGAACTGGTGCGCTCGGGCCTCGATGACACGATGCGGGGGGCCTATCAGGCGATGCGCGAGGTCTGGCATGGCCGACAGGACGTGCAGGACCTGCGCGTGGCGGCCTATATCGTCTCGATCAGCCGGGTGGCGGCAACCTATCAGAGCAAGGGGTTGTGACCGGGACCGGGCCGGTCAGGCCGGGCGGGCGGTGCGTGCAAGCACGCACCCTACGCGGGCCGGACCCCGGTGATCCCGGGCCTGACGGGTCTGCCCATCCTCGGCGGGGACGGCGCAGCCCGCGATCAACTCCGCAGTCGTCTGCGGCGCGTCGTGGGAATGTCTGCGCCGGCAGCCACACGGCCTGCGTAGGGTGCGTGCTTGCACGCACCGCCCGGCGGGGCACGTTGCCTGCGGGCAGGTCGCCGGGGGACTCTTTATGCGACACGATTTGTCGCAGAAGGCAAAGCCGGACACCACCACAGGGACCATTGCAGGGGCCGCAAGACTGCGCTTCACTGCAGCGCGGCACAAAAGGGCGGGCGGATGCGCTATTCAGGCTGGAAGGTCATCACCGAAGGACTGTTCGGCAACAGGGGATGGACACCCGCCTGGCGTGACCCGGCACCGAAAGCGCAGTATGACGCGATCATCATCGGCGGCGGCGGGCACGGGCTGGCGACGGCCTTCTATCTGGCCAAGAACCACGGTCTGACCAACATCGCGGTGCTGGAAAAGGGTTACCTCGGGTCCGGCAACATCGGGCGCAACACGACCATCGTGCGCGCCAACTACTTCCTGCCGGGCAACTCCGAATTCTACAGCCACTCGCTGAAGCTGTGGGAGGGGATGGAGGCCGAACTCAACTACAACGTGATGCATTCGCAGCGCGGGCTGATCAACCTGTTCCACTCCGACGGCCAGCGCGACGCCTTCGTGCGGCGCGGCAATGCGATGATCAACCAGAGCGACGACGCGATCCTGCTGGACCGCGACGGGGTGCGGGAACACCTGCCCTATCTGGATTTCGAGCAGACGCGGTTCCCGATCTACGGCGGCCTGCTGCATTCGCGCGGCGGCTCGGCGCGTCACGATGCCGTGGCCTGGGGCTATGCGCGCGGGGCCGACCAGCGCGGGGTGGACCTGATCCAGAACTGCGAGGTGACCGGGATCGACATCGAGAATGGTCGGGTGACCGGCGTGCAGACGACGCGAGGGGCGATCAAGGCCGCCAAGGTGGGGATCATCGTGGCTGGACGCTCGGGCCAGGTGGCGGCCATGGCCGGGATGCGGCTGCCGATCGAATCCCACATCCTGCAGGCCTTTGTCAGCGAAGGGCTGAAGCCGGTCATCAACCACGTCATCAGCTTTGGCATGGGGCACTTCTACATCAGCCAGTCCGACAAGGGCGGCCTCGTGTTCGGCGGCGACCTCGATTTCTACGCGAGCTACGCCAGCCGCGGCAACCTGCCGATGGTGGAACATGTGATGGAGGCGGGCATGACCCTGATGCCGATGATCGGGCGGGCCAAGGTGCTGCGGTCCTGGGGCGGGATCATGGACATGACGCCGGATGGAAGCCCCATCATCGACCGCACGCATATCGACGGCCTTTTCATCGACTGCGGCTGGAACTACGGCGGTTTCAAGGCGGTGCCGGCATCCGGCTGGTGCATGGCACATCTGATGGCCACGGGACAAAGCCACGAAACGGCCCGCCGCTTCCGCCTTGACCGTTTCGCGACCGGGCACCTTCTGGATGAAGAAGGCACCGGATCGCAGCACAACCTGCATTGACCATATGCGCCGCGATTCCCCCTGGTTGACCGCAGGCGCCTTCGGCGAGGATATTTGTGCCAAGATGAAAGCGGACGCGCATTTCATCTTGGCAGAAATATCCCGGGGTGAGGCCGAAGGCCGAGGGGCAGCGCCCCCCTTTTCTCCCCGTTCAAACTGGAAAGCAGAAAGATGCGCCTGACCTGCCCCCTCTGCGGTCCCCGCGACCGGCGCGAGTTCTATTACTACGGGTCCGAGGACTATCTGAACCGTCCCGGCCCGGATGCGCCACCCGAGGCGTGGGACGCCTACCTGCACCTGCGCGACAACCCCGCCGGGATCACCCGCGACCTGTGGTATCACGAGACCGGCTGCACAAGCTGGCTGAAGGTCTCGCGCAATACCGTGACGCATGAAATCCTTTCGGTCGAACTGATCGCCCCGCTCGCGCCGACCGCCACACCTCGGCGGAGGGCCGCGCCATGAGGCTGGACGGCAAGGGTCTGCTGATCGACCGCAGCGCGCCGCTGCGCTTCCGCTTTGACGGCGAGGAGTATCGCGGGTTCCGGGGCGACACACTCGCCTCGGCGCTGATGGCCAATGGCGTGAAGCTGGTCGGGCGCAGCTTCAAGTACCATCGCCCGCGCGGCATCCTGACCGCCGGATCGGAAGAGCCGAATGCGATGGTCGAGGTACTGGAGGGGGCGCAGCAGACGCCGAACGTGCGCGCGACGGTGCAGGAGCTTTACGACGGGCTGGCGGCGCAAAGCCAGAACCGCTGGCCCTCGCTGCGGTTCGATGCGCTGTCGGTCAATGACCTTGCTGCACCTTTCCTGAGCGCGGGCTTCTATTACAAGACCTTCATGTGGCCGCGCGCCTTCTGGGAAAGGCTGTATGAACCCGCGATCCGCCGGGCCGCCGGTCTGGGCAGCCTGTCGGGGGTGAAGGACGCGGCGGCCTATGAACAGGCCTGGGCGCATTGCGATGTGCTGGTGATCGGGGCGGGGCCGACCGGGCTGATGGCGGCACTTGCCGCAGCCCGTGCGGGGGCCGACGTGATCCTGGCGGATGAGGGCGCGCGGATGGGGGGGCAGTGCCTGTCGGACAGTGGGCAGATCGGCGGGCTGGCCGCTCCGGACTGGGCCGGATCGGTTCTTGCCGAACTCGCGGGCCTGCCGAACGTCCGGCTGATGCCGCGCACCACGGTCACCGGGGCCTATGACGACGGCACCTATGGCGCGCTGGAGCGGGTGGGGCTGCACGTTTCCCCGGCTCCCGACCTGCCGCGCGAATGTTTCTGGCGGATCGTCGCCCGTCGCACGATCCTCGCCTCGGGCGCGCTGGAGCGGTCCATCGCGTTCCCGAACAACGACCGGCCCTGCATCCTGATGGCGGGGGCGATCCGGACCTATGTGAACCGCTATGGGGTCGCGCCGGGCCAGCGAGTCACGCTGTTCGCCAACAACGATCACGCCCGCCAGACCGCGCGGGACCTTGCGGCGGCGGGGCTGACGATTGCCGCCGTGATCGACAGCCGCGAGGGCGTGCCGACCGACGAGCCCTTTCCCGTGCACGCGGGGGCGCGGGTGATCGACACGCAGGGCCGCCACGGGGTGACCGGCATCACCGTGCGCAAAGCTGGCACCGAGTTCCGGATCGAGACGGATTGCCTGGGTGTTTCCGGCGGCTGGAATCCGACGCTGCACCTGACGTGTCACCTGAATGGCCGACCCGTCTGGGACGAGCGCATTGCGGCCTTCCTGCCCGCCGAGGGGGCTGTGCCCGGTCTGATTCCCGCAGGATCGGCTGCAGGGCGGTTCGACACGGCGGCCTGCCTTCATGACGGTCTGGCTGCGGCGGGGGCAGCTTTGGCTGCGCTTGGCCGGGCCGTGCCCGACATGGCCGCACCCGAGGCCGAGGCCGCGCCCTATGCCATCGAACCGCTGTGGCAGGTCGCGGGGCGGACCGGGCCATGGCGGCGGTCCTGGCTCGATTTCGCCAATGACGTGACGGTCAAGGACGTGAAGCTTTCGGCGCAGGAAGGTTACGTGTCGGTCGAGCACATGAAGCGGTACACGACGCAGGGCATGGCCCCGGATCAGGGCAAGAATTCCAACGTGGGCGCGCTGGCGGTGCTGGCTGATGCGACCGGGCGCGGAATTCCGCAGACCGGCACCACCACCTTCCGCCCGCCGTTCAGCCCGGTGTCGATTGCCGCCATGGGGTCGGGGGGGCGCGCTGCGGGCTTTGCGCCGCAGCGGTTCATGACCAGCGACCAGGCCAGCCGCGACCGGGGCGCGCCGATGATCGAGGCGGGGCTGTGGTACCGGCCCAGCTATTTCCCCCGGCCGGGCGAGACCACATGGGAACAGGCCTGCGATCGCGAGGTGCGGATGGTACGGGGCGCGGTCGGCGTGGCCGATGTCTCGACATTGGGCAAGATCGACCTGCAAGGGGTCGATGCCGCACGGTTTCTGGATTTCGTCTATGCCAACACCTTTTCCACCCTGCCGGTGGGCCGGGTGCGCTATGGGCTGATGCTGCGCGAGGACGGGATGGTGCTGGATGACGGCACGACGGCCCGGCTGGGCGAGCATCATTTCCTGATGACCACGACCACCGCCGCCGCCGGTCTGGTGATGCGGCATCTGGATTTCGTGCAGCAGGCGTTCTGCGCGGGCTGGGACCTGCGGATGATCTCGGTCACCGAGACATGGGCGCAGTTTGCCGTCGCCGGGCCGCGCGCCCGCGATCTGCTGCGCGGAATGGTGGACGACATGCCCGCGCTGCCCTTCATGGGGTGCGCGCCGGTGACGGTGATGGGGGTGGCGGCGCGGCTGTTCCGCATCTCGTTCTCGGGCGAGGAGGGGTACGAGATTGCCGTGCCGGCCCGGTACGGTGCGGCGCTGTTCCGGGACCTTGTCGCGCGGGCCGAGACGCTTGGCGGCGGGGCCTACGGGATGGAGGCGCTGAACGTGCTGCGGATCGAGAAGGGGTTCATCACGCATGCCGAGATTCACGGGCGCGTGACGGCCTTCGACATCGGGCTTGAAAAGATGGTGAGCGCGAAGAAGGACTGCATCGGGCAGGCCGCCGCCCGCCGCCCCGGTCTGGTCGGCCCGGAACGCGAGCAGCTGGTGGGATTGCGGCCCGTGGCCGATACAAGGATCACGGCAGGCGCGCATCTGTTCCGCCAAGGCGACGCGGCGGTGCGAGTGAATGACCAGGGCTATGTGACCTCGGTCGGCCTGTCGCCGACCGTCGGCGGGTGGCTGGGGCTGGCGTTCCTGAAGAACGGCCGCGCCCGGCATGGCGAGACGGTCCGGCTGGTCGATCATCTGCGGGGCCTTGATGTGCCCTGCCTTGTCTGCGACCCGGTGTTCCATGACCCGGAAGGGGAGAAGCTGCGTGCCTGACCTGATCGCTACAAGTCCGCTGGACGGGCGCGCGCCGCTGGAGCGGGCCGGAACGTCCCTGTCCGAAGCGCCCTTCCGCCGGATCACCTCGGTCGCCCCGGTCACGGGGCAGGAAAAGGCGCTGGCGAAGGCGCTGAAATCGTTCGGGCTGGTGTTTCCCGCGCCGAACAGGTTTGTCGAGGCCGCAGAGGCGCGTCTGGTCTGGACCGGGCGCGACCAGGCCTTTCTGATCGGCGCGGTACCCGAGGGCCTTGCAGGTCTTGCCGCGCTGAGCGACCAGTCGGATGGCTGGGCGACGCTTGTTTTGGCCGGCCCTATGGCCGAGGCGGCGCTGGCGCGGATCGTGCCGATCGACATCCGCGCGGCGGCCTTTGCGCCCGGCCATGCCGCCCGTGTTCCGTTCAACCACATGTCGAGCGTGCTGTTGCGGACAGGCGCGGACCGCTTCGAGGTGATGGTGTTCCGGTCGATGGCGCGCACGGCCTGGCACGAGGCGGAGACGGCCCTGACCGCACTGGCCGCGCGCGGAGCCCTGAACTGAGGCCCACGAATTTTCTGCGAAAATTCGATCACTGGAAAGGGGTGACCGATGAAGATCGGCCGGATCGTCAAGCGCCACATCCGGGCAGTCCTTGACCAATGCGAAGCGCAGGACCCTTCGGAATTCCTTCGCCTGCAGGATGCGACCTATTCGAAGGACACCTTCGACATCAACTACCCGTTCTGCACACCCGTCACAAAGGTTTCACGGACCGAACAGGGCCGCTACTGGCGCGATCAATTCACGTGTCACGGCATTCCGGTCCGGGTGACAAGCCAGTGGTTCAACCCGCCGACCAGCAGAAGCCTTGCGCTGTTTCGCAGTTACCTTCTGAAACGCGGGATCGTGATCGAAGAGACCTTCGAGCCGGACCACGACCGGCCCGAGGAAGCGGTCACCGACCCGCGAGAGCGTGCCGCTCGGGGGCGCTACAAGGGCAGCGCCATCGGAAACGCCCAGAATGCCCTTGTGCGCAACATCCTGAGCCGACTTGGCGATGAACAGTTCACCGCCGCGCAGTGGGAAGCCGTCATCGCCGACTTCGGCGGCCACTGCGCCTACTGTGGTGCTGCAGGGGACCTGGTGATGGATCACGTCGTTCCCATCAACCGGTCGGCGCTTGGGGAACATCGGATCGGCAACCTTGTCCCGGCCTGCCCGCCCTGCAACGCGAAAAAGGCGGATCAGGAGTTTCGCGCGTTCCTGTCGCCGGATTTGTCCCGGTCCGTTGCCATCGAATCGCACATGGCAAGACACGGCTATGTGCCGATCGGCGAGAACGAGAAGCTTCGCCAGATCATCGAACTGGCTCACCAGGAACTGCGCGACCTTGCGGACCGCTATGTCAGAATCCTCAATGTCGTCGTCGGTGCGAAAGAGGGTGCCGCCGCAAGAGGTGACAAGGAGACCGGCCCGTATCCGGCCGCAGGTCGCCCCTTCACCGTTGACTCCGGTCTTTGCTGACGGGGGCAGCGGCTAGACTCGGGACGCCGCAGGCCCGATATGTTGGGGCATGAGTCTGCCACCCGGATTTCTGGACGAACTGCGCACGCGCATCACGCTTTCCGCCGTGGTGGGGCGCAAGGTGACGTGGGATCTGCGCAAGTCGAACCAGGGCAAGGGCGATTTCTGGGCACCCTGCCCGTTCCATCAGGAACGCAACGCATCATTCCATGTCGATGACCGCAAGGGCTTCTACTACTGTTTCGGCTGCCATGCGAAGGGCGATGCGGTCACCTTCCTGAAGGAGGCGGACAAGCTTTCGTTCCTTGAGGCGGTCGAGACGCTGGCGCGCGAGGCGGGCATGGCGATGCCCGCGCGCGACCCCGAAGCGGCGCAGAAGGCCGACCGGCGCAGCCTGCTGGCCGAGGCGGTGGAAGAGGCGGTGAAATACTACCGGCTGCACCTGCGCACCGGGGCGGCGGCGGCGGCGCGCGACTATCTGGCGCGGCGCAGGTTGTCGCCCGAAGGGCAGGACCGGTTCGACATCGGCTATGCCCCCGATGCCCGGCAGGGGCTGTTTCAGGCGCTGACCGCCAAGGGGATCGCCGCCGATGTGCTGGTGGATGCAGGCCTTTGCGCCCGGCCGGATGACGGCGGCGCACCCTATGACCGGTTCCGGGGGCGGATCATCTTTCCGATCCGCGATGCGCGGGGCCGGGCAATCAGTCTGGGCGGGCGGGCGATGGACCCGAATGCGCGGGCCAAGTATCTGAACGGGCCGGAAACCGAGTTGTTCGACAAGGGCCGCAACCTTTACAACATCGGGCCCGCGCGCGAGGCCCTGGGCAAGGGTCGCCCGCTGATCGTGGCCGAAGGCTACATGGATGTGATCGCGCTGTCCGAGGCCGGGTTTCCGGCAACGGTCGCGCCGCTTGGCACGGCGATCACGGCGGACCAGTTGCACCTGATCTGGCGGCTGCACGCCGAGCCGATCATCGCGCTGGATGGCGACAAGGCGGGCACGGCGGCGGCGCTGCGGGTGATCGACCTTGCCCTGCCGCTGTTGCAGGCAGGGCAGGGGCTGCGCTTTGCGGTGCTGCCTGCAGGGATGGACCCGGACGACCTGATCCGGGCGCAGGGCGCGCCCGCGATGCAAAAGGTGCTGGACGCGGCGCAGCCGATGGTGGCCCTGCTCTGGGCGCGCGAGACCGAGGGGCGCGTCTTTGACAGCCCCGAGCGCAAGGCCATGCTGGACAAGACCCTGCGCGCCGCGCTGATGCGCATTCAGGACCCCTCGATCCGCAGCCACTATGGCGAAGAGATCAAGCGGCTACGGTGGGAACTGTTCGGCACCCGCCCGACGCGCCGCCCTTTCGTCAGGGGCGCGCCGCGCGCGCAGGTCACCCTTCCGCCTGCCGCGTCGACCCGCATCTCGACGCTGGCGATGCCGGGCGAGGCTGCGGTGGAAGAGAGGTTGCTGGAAGCCGTGCTGCTTGCAACCCTGATCCGGCATCCGGGTCTGATCAGCCGGTTCGTTGCGGAACTGGAGTCGGTGGACCTGCTGGCACCGGGGCATGACGGGCTGCGGCTGGCCCTGTTGCGCCTGTCGGGCGAGGACGATCCGGCGCAAACCGAGGCGCGGATCGCCGCGACCGAGGCGGCGGCCCTTGAAACCCTGTTCGCGCAAAGCCATGTCCGGTCGGCACCACCGGTGCGCCCCGATGCCGATCCGGAGCTTGCCCTGATGTGCGTGGCCGAAGCCTTTGCCAAGCTGGATGCCCGACGCGGTGCCCGGCGCGAAATCGCGGATGCGGCCGAGGACCTGACGGGTCTTGCCGATGAAGGGGTGACCTGGCGCCTGTCGCGGGCTGCGGCCGCGATGCAGCGCACCGCCCGGTCGCAGATCGACGATGCCGGCATGGGCGAGGACCGTGCCGCCCTGTCGCGGGGCCTTCAGAGCCTGATCGACAGCGAAGTCTGGGTGAAGAAAAAGCACTGAGCGCCTTTCCCTTCCCGGCCACCGCGCTATTGAATCGAATCGGGGCTGGATGATTCGCAAGTGATTCGCCCCGCCCCTGCGCCGCACCGACCTACCGACCTGAATTCTGCCCATAGGAGTACGCATGGCCCTCAAGGACACCGACGACGCCAAGCCGGAAGAGCAGGAAGCGGAAGTCTCGCTCGACATGAGTCAGGCCGCGGTCAAGAAGATGATCGCCGACGGAAAAGAGCGCGGCTACATCACCTACGAACAGCTCAACACCGTGCTGCCGCCCGAACAGGTGTCTTCGGAGCAGATCGAGGACGTGATGTCGATGCTCTCGGAAATGGGCGTCAACATCATCGAGGATGACGAGGTCGAAGAGGGCGAGCCTGCGGGCGAACTGGTCGAGGCATCGACCTCGCGTGAGGTGGCGGTGGCCGGCACCACCAGCGAGACGCTGGACCGCACCGACGACCCGGTGCGGATGTATCTGCGCGAGATGGGGTCGGTCGAACTGCTGAGCCGCGAGGGCGAGATCGCCATCGCCAAGCGGATCGAAGCCGGCCGCAACACGATGATCGCGGGCCTGTGCGAAAGCCCGCTGACCTTTCAGGCGATCACCATCTGGCGCGACGAACTCTTGTCGGAAGACATCCTTCTGCGCGACGTGATCGACCTTGAGGCCACGTTCGGGCGGTCGCTGGACGGTGATGTCGAGATGGAGGATGCGGGGCTGGAGGCGGTCGATCTGGCCGCCTCGCCGCGCCGTCCGGCCAGCGAGGAGCCGGAACTGGACGCCGACGGCAACCCGATTGCCGTGGCCGAGGACGACGACGAGGATGACGAGGCGTCGGCCATGTCGCTGGCTGCGATGGAGGCCGCGCTGAAGCCGCGCGTGCTGGAAACGCTGGACCTGATCGCGCGCGACTATGTCAAGCTGGCCGCGATGCAGGACATGCGGATGCATGCCACGCTGAACGATGCCAACCGCTTTTCGGCCGGCGACGAGCAGGCCTATCAGAAACTGCGCGGCGAAATCGTGCTGCTGGTGAACGAACTTCACCTGCACAATGCGCGGATCGAGGCGCTGATCGACCAGTTGTACGGTATCAACCGCAAGATCATGTCGATCAACTCGGGCATGGTGAAGCTGGCCGATGCCGCCCGGATCAACCGGCGCGAGTTCATCGACGAATATCAGGGCTATGAGCTTGATCCGACCTGGCTGGACCGGATGGCGGCCAAGTCGGGACGCGGCTGGCAGGCGCTGATGGAACGCAGCCGCGACAAGGTCGAGGAACTGCGCGCCGAGATGGCGCAAGTCGGTCAGTATGTCGGCGTCGATATCAGCGAATTCCGCCGCATCGTGAACCAGGTGCAGAAGGGCGAGAAGGAAGCGCGGCAGGCCAAGAAGGAAATGGTCGAGGCGAACCTGCGGCTGGTCATCTCGATCGCCAAGAAATACACCAACCGGGGCCTGCAGTTTCTTGATCTCATTCAGGAAGGCAATATCGGCCTGATGAAGGCGGTGGACAAGTTCGAATACCGGCGCGGCTACAAGTTCAGCACCTATGCGACCTGGTGGATCAGGCAGGCGATCACGCGGTCCATTGCCGACCAAGCCCGCACGATCCGCATTCCGGTGCACATGATCGAGACGATTAACAAGCTGGTGCGCACCGGTCGCCAGATGCTGCACGAGATCGGGCGCGAGCCGACGCCCGAGGAACTGGCCGAGAAACTCCAGATGCCGCTGGAAAAGGTCCGCAAGGTGATGAAGATCGCCAAAGAACCGATTTCGCTGGAAACCCCCATCGGAGATGAGGAAGACAGCCAGCTTGGCGATTTCATCGAGGACAAGAACGCGATCCTGCCGCTGGATTCGGCCATTCAGGAAAACCTGAAGGAAACCACGACCCGCGTGCTGGCATCCCTGACGCCCCGCGAGGAACGCGTGCTGCGCATGCGCTTCGGCATCGGCATGAACACCGATCACACGCTGGAAGAGGTGGGCCAGCAGTTTTCAGTTACGCGGGAACGGATCAGGCAGATCGAGGCCAAGGCGCTGCGCAAGCTGAAGCACCCGAGCCGGAGCCGGAAACTGCGGAGTTTCCTGGATCAGTGACCACGATCAGCAGAGGAATTTCGTGTTGACCGAGCCGATAAAGTACAACGAATTCGTCCTTGAAACGCGACGCCGCGTGACCTCTTTGGAAGAAAAGTGTGCTGAGTTACAAAGCGACAGTTCTCGCATGCAACTGCAGTTAAATGGCATCTCGCGCTGGCTCAGCACTGCAGCGTTCATTTTGGCTATCTTATTGACGGCAATCGTTTCTGAGATTGGCTGGCGAGAAATTCTGTTTTAACGCGCCGTCGAGAACCGTGGGGTGCATGCTCGCACGCACCACTGTGTCACGGTCCGCGAAGGGTGCGTGAGATCACGCACCCTACGGTCCGGTTCCAGTACGCCCGAACCCGTAGGGTGCGTGCTTGCACGCACCGCCCCGGTCCACAAATGGTGCGTGAAATCACGCACCCTACACTGCGCCTGTCTTTCGTAGGGTGCGTGCTTGCACGCACCTTTCTCCGCCGCAATGGCGCACCCCGCAGGGTTGTCGGAACGCAAAAGGGCACCCGTCCGGGTGCCCTTCGTGCAGTCAGTCCAATGCGTTCAGGCCCGCGCGGCGGCTTCTTCCGCAATGTCGCCGATCATGAAGCGGGTGATGCCGATGTCGGCAAGGTCGCGGTCGCTCATCTGGTCAAGCTCGCGGTAAGTCTTGCGGTAGGCGCGGTCGCGGCGACGGGCATCGGCCATGGTGGCGAGGGTCGAGCGGAGGAATGCCCGAATCCCCGTCCCGTTGCGGGTGCTGTCGAACGTCGTATGTGCGTATGCCATGTCAGGCTCCTGTCGTTTCCGGATGCGGCAGATGCAATCCGCCGCCTCGCCGAGACAGATATGGCCATGCCTGGCGGAATGAAGAGCCAGAGGTGCCCGGGCGCCATGCGCCGTATGCATGGGTGCGCCGAAATACGGGAGGGTGAAAGGGGTGCCTCCGAACGGTGTCGTTTCGGGCCGTGGCGTCGCAGGGGCCGAAACCGCGTGCTGGATCGCGATCAGCCTGCGCCCGGAAGGTCGGGCATGTCCCAGTCTGCGCCCATGGCGAGGATGCAGGACTGCCCGTCGGTGTAGGTCTGCACCAGCGTCCAGTCGCCCCGTGGCGAGGTCCAGACCTCCATCACCGTCTCGATGTCGCGCAAGCCGGTTGCGGCCAGGCTGGCGCCATAGGTTGCCGTCAGCCGGTGGACCATCACCTCGCGCGGCGCGCAGACCACTTCCGCGATCGGTCCACCCGCCCCGGCCGTGGTTGCACAGAAGGCCGCGCAAAGAGCGATTCGATATGCCATACATGAAAGTGTAACATTGATATGAAGGCGTGCCATCGACATTCAAAGTGGCAGCAGCGCCTGCACGCCGAGGCATGGCGGCCGGGGGCCGTGAAAGGGGGGCTGTCAAACCGGCAGAGGCAGGTCTATCCTTTGATCTGGAGGCGGGATGTCGACCCCGCGTCGGTCGGTGTTTCCAGAGAGGTACGGGACAGGCATGGGAAGGCTGCGTTGCACGGTTGCGGCGGTATCGGTGCTGATGGCTTGCGCCCTGCCTGCGGCGGCCTTTACTGCGTCGAACGGCTTTCGCGTGGTCTCGGACGGCAGTCGCGGCTTTGTCGTTCCGTATTCCCGTGGCACCTCGGGCGACCCGGCCTACTGGTGCGCCGCAGGCGACTATGCGGTGCGCGCCTTGGGGCTGTCGCCCAGCACGCGCATCTATCGCATGACGCCGCCTCCGGTAAAGAATGCGGGGGTACGCTTTTCGCTGGACGCGAAAGGCGCCGTGAAGCCTGGAATCACGGTTTTCGGCAGCAAGGACGCCGGACTTTCGGCGGCGCTGGCACAGGTGCAATGTTCGAATACGCTGAAGGACGATTTCTTCGGGCGTTGACGGTACGGGGTTCATTCCCGGTTCTGGAACGAAGTGGAGACTGAGATGACCTTTCGCGCGCGCATCGCCCTTGTCGCCGTGATCTGCGGCCTGACGGTCGCCCCTGCCCAAGCCTATATCGCATCGAACGGCTTGCTGGTGCAGCCGGTGAACGCGACGGATTTCTTCGTGCCGTTTCGCGGCCGACCTGCGGCTTCGTCGTTCTGGTGCGCGGCGGGCGACTATGCGGTTCGCAGCCTTGGTCTGCCGCCGGGGACGCGCATCTTCCGGCTGTCGGCACCACCGCGCCGGTCGGGCGACGGCATCCTGTTCTCGCTGAACCCCGAAGGCGCACAGGATCGCGGCGTGCAGGTCTGGGGCAGCAAGGACGCCGGGATGAGCGCGTCGCTTGCCCAGACCTATTGCGCCAACGAGGTGCCGCTGTTCTTTTCGTTCTTTGACTGACCGCGGCAGCGATCCCACACCAACATCTTGGGCAACACGCGGCATCTACCCAAATTGTAGCGGCCTGCGTATACTCGTGGCGTAACCCCCGGTCCAACCACCAAGGGAGAGGCCATGCGCTGTCCATTTTGCGGCAACATTGACACGCAGGTAAAGGATAGCCGCCCTGCCGAGGATCACGTCTCGATCCGCAGGCGGCGGTTCTGCCCGGCCTGCGGCGGGCGGTTCACAACCTATGAACGGGTCCAGTTGCGCGATCTGGTGGTCATCAAGACCTCGGGCAAGCGCGAGGATTTCGACCGGGGCAAGCTGGAACGGTCCATCCGGATCGCGATGCAGAAGCGCCCGCTGGAGCCGGAGCGGATCGACCAGATGATTTCCGGCATCGTGCGGCGGCTCGAAAGCCTGGGCGATACCGACATCCCTTCAAAGGTCATCGGCGAGATCGTGATGGAGACGCTGGCCCGGATCGATACCGTTTCCTATGTGCGGTTTGCCAGCGTTTACAAGAACTTCCAGGCGGCGGACGACTTCGACAAGTTCGTGTCGGAACTGCGGCCGCAGAACCCGCCCGAAGAGTGACCGCCGCCGACGACGCGCGCCACATGCGCCACGCGCTGGCCCTTGGCGTGCGCGGGCTGGGGACGACATGGCCGAACCCGGCGGTGGGCTGCGTGATCGTGGCGGACGGGCGGATTGTCGGGCGCGGCTGGACGCAGCCAGGCGGGCGACCGCATGCCGAGGTGCGGGCGCTGGCGCAGGCGGGCCATGCCGCGCGCGGGGCCACGGCCTATGTGACGCTGGAGCCCTGCGCCCATCACGGGCACACCCCGCCCTGCGCCGGGGCGCTGATCGCCGCCGGGATCGCCCGCGTCGTGACGGCGGTGCAGGACCCCGATCCGCGCGTTTCGGGCCGGGGCCACGCGATGCTGCGCGACGCCGGGATCGAGGTGACCGAAGGCATCGAGGCACAGGCGGCGCGGGCCGCACATCTGGGCTTTGTGACCCGCGTGACCAAGGGCCGCCCGATGGTGACGCTGAAGCTTGCCACCACGCTGGACGGGCGCATCGCGACGGCCACCGGCGAAAGCCGCTGGATCACCGGGCCGCAGGCACGCCGCGCCGTCCATGCGCTGCGGCTGAGCCATGACGCGGTGATGGTGGGCGCGGGCACGGTGCGGGCGGATGACCCCGACCTGACGGTGCGCGATCTTGGCGCGGCGCATCATCCGGTGCGGGTGGTGCTGGACACGGGGCTGTCTGCCGATCCGTCCTGTCGTCTTGGCCGGACGGCGCGGGCGGTTCCGGTCTGGCTGTGCCACGGGCCGCAAGCCACGGCAGCGGCGCGCGCAGCGTGGGAGGCGACCGGTGCGCGGCTGATCGACTGCGCGGCCCCGGACGGGCAGGTGTCGGCGGCGGCGGCCCTGCAGGCGCTCGGGTCTGCCGGGCTGACACGGGTTCTGTGCGAAGGCGGCGGGCACCTGGCGGCGTCCCTGCTGCGGGCGGGGCTGGTGGATGTGCTGGTGGCCTTCGGCGCGGGCCGGGTGATCGGGGGCGACGGGCGGCCTGCTGTGGCATCGCTCGGGGTCACGGCACTGGCGGATGCGCCCATGTTCCGGCTGGACGAGGTTGCGGAAATCGGCGGCGACGTGATGGCGCGCTGGACGCGGGTCTAGCGCCACAGTCCCGCGCGGCTGGCCAGCAGTCCCTGTGCGCGTGCCAGCAGCCGGTTCGCCGGACCTGCGGGCAATGGCCCCTCGGCCAGCCGGTCGGCGACGACCTCGGGCGGGCAGGGGCGGCGCGAGACGGGATCGTGGTAGCGCGGATAGGCGATCAGCACGGCATGGGCCAGTGCCGCCAGCGTCGGCCGGGCCTGGCGGCGGCCGGGGACCGGGCCAAGGTCGCGCGTCAGCCCCCATCCGGCATAGAACGGCGCGCCAAGGCAGGCGACCGGCAGGCCCCGGATCAGCGCCTCGAACCCCAGAAGCGAGGTCATCGTCCAGACTTCCTGCACTTCGGCCAGCGCCAGCGCAGGGTCGGCGCGGGTCAGGACGGCATCGGCCAGCCCGCTCAGCGTTTCGGGGGCGATAGCGCCGGGGCGCAGCCCCGCCTCGACATCCGGATGCGGCTTGTAAAGGATCACCGCCAGCGGATTGGCCTGCCGCACCGCCACAAGCAGGGCCAGGTTCGTGCGGACCGGCCCGGCCCCAAGCAGGATGGAGGCGTCATCCTCGACCTGCCCCGGCACAAGAATGCGGTGACCGGGCGGCAGGGGTGGCAGCGCGCCGCCGGTGGTGTATTTGGTCAGCCCCGCCGCCGCCAGCCGGGCAACCAGCCTCGCGGCCCGCGCCTCTCCTCCGGGCGGTACCGGCTCGGCAATCAGGCGCTCCAGCCGGCTTTCACGGGTGGGGTCATAAAAGATGCCCAGATCATCGGCCACCAGCGACAGCGGCGGCACCAGATCGGCCCCCAGCCCGCGAGAGCGCAGAAAGCCATCCTCGATCCGCGTGACCGGCAGCGGGAACGCGGCAGGCGCGCGGGGTGCCCAGGCAATGACGGTTCGCCCCTGCGCCTGCGCCAGAGCGGCGGCGCGGGCAGGATCATCGGCAAAGCGCAGACCCCGTTCCCGCCCGAAGAAAGCCTGCAGGCGCGGGCGCTTCCACAGCCGCATGCCCATGGCGACGTGGCCGTGGCGGTCCTGCCGGAAGGCGCGCACTTCGGCCTCCAACTGGTCCAGCGCCTCTTCGAACGGGCACAGGCGGTCGCGGCAAGGGTCGTGCCAGACCGGGGCCACGATCATCGCGGCGGCGAAAAGCTGCTCGACCGTCAGGGTCCGGGCGCGGCGGGGCAGGGGGGCGTGATCCTGCGTCAGCCCCCAGCCGGCATAGAAGGGCCGGCCGAAAACCTGCGGGCGATGACCGGCCAGAATGGCCTCGAACCCCAGTTGTGAAGACAGGGTATAGACCGCTGCCGCCCCCGCCAGCAGGGCCCAGGGCGACACGGGATCGGTCAACACCGTGACCCGCGCGCCGCCCTGCGCGGCGTCAAACGCCCCCGCCCGGAGGCCCAGAACCGCCTCGGGGTGACAGCGGATCACGATCCGCGCCTGCGGATGATCGGCCATCGCCTGCGCCAGCATTGCGCGGAACGTCGCCTCGGTGGCCCCGCCCGCCCGGACCGAGGCATCCGACAGCACCTGATCCAC
>JAAFHX010000061.1 GCA_013297695.1 Rhodobacterales bacterium
TTGCCGGTCGCGATCTTTTCATGCGTTCGGGCATCGACATCGGGGTTCACCCGGATGGTGATCGGGGCCGTGACCCCGAGCGACATGGCCACCTGCGACAGCGCGCGCAGTTCCGGCTCGCTTTCCACGTTGAACTGGCGGATGCCGCCGGTCAGCGCCAGCCGCATTTCCTCGCGCGTCTTGCCCACGCCGGAAAAGACGATCCGCTCGCCCGGCACGCCGGCCGCCCTGGCGCGCAGGTACTCGCCCCCCGACACCACATCCATCCCCGCCCCCAGATCGCCAAGGGTCTTGAGCACCGCGACGTTGGACAGCGACTTGATCGCAAAGCAGACCAGATGCGGCAGCGGCGACAGGGCTTCGGTGAAGAGGTGATAGTGCCGGGTCAGCGTGGCGGTGGAATAGCAGTAGAACGGCGTGCCCACGGTGGCCGCGATATCGGCCAGCGGCACGTCTTCGGCGTGCAGATGGCCGTGGCGATACTGGAAATGATCCATCGGAGGCGGCCTTTTGCAGGGACCACGGGTTCTTAGCAGATGTCGTGTCGCGCGCAACCGTGCCGGCTGCGATCAGGCGGCGATCAGCAGGCGATCAGGCGTCGGGCCGCGCGCGCAGAAACAGGTACAGCGGCAGCCCGCAGGATACGCCGATGCAGAAGGTGGCCGGAATGGCGATCAGCGCCGACCAGTTCCGCCGTGCCCGGGTTTCGGCGATGATCCAGACCGTCAGCGCAATGGCCGCAATCGTCAGGTCCCAGGTCAGCCCGGTGGTCGAGGCATTCACATACCAGGCGTCGATCAACCCCGCCAGGCCGGTGCCGGTTTCCCGCATGTGCGTCACGAACCAGTACATCGGGTGAATGGCTCCCCAGACGGCCAGAGCCAGGTAAAGGGCGCGCAGCCCGTTCATCCGTTCGACGCCGTGACACCGAACCGGCCTTCGCCGGTGATGGTGATGTTGCCTTGCGGCTGTTCCGGCTTTGTCGGTCGGATCGGCGGGCCGTCTGCGCCGCAGGCCGAAAGGACAAGGGCCGACAGCAAGAGGAAAAGGCGGGTCCGTTTCACGGCAGAAGGTCCTTCCAGCGGTTGATCTGCGCCCGCACCTGATCGGGGGCCGTTCCCCCGTAAGACGTGCGGCTGCGCACCGAGTTTTCCACCCCAAGCACGGCAAAGACCGCGTCGGTGATGCCGGGATGCACGGCCTGCATCTGCGCCAGCGTCAGGTCGGGCAGGTCGCAGCGCAGCGCCTCGGCCCGTGCCACCAGCGTGCCGGTCACATGATGCGCCTCGCGGAACGGCAGGTTCAGCGTCCGCACCAGCCAGTCGGCCAGATCGGTCGCGGTGGAAAAGCCGCTGGCGGCGGCGGCGGCAAGGCTGGCGCGGTTCGCCGTCATGTCGCCCACCATTCCCGTCATCGCCGCCAGACCCAGCATCAGCGTGTCGGCGGCGTCGAACACCTGTTCCTTGTCTTCCTGCATGTCCTTGGAATAGGTCAGCGGCAGCCCCTTCATCACCGTGAACAGCGCCACCGTTGCCCCCAGAATCCGCCCCAGCTTGGCGCGCAGCAGTTCGGCCGCGTCGGGGTTCTTCTTCTGCGGCATGATGCTGCTGCCGGTCGTCCAGCGGTCCGACAGGACCACAAAGCGGAACTGGGCCGAGGACCAGATCACCAGTTCTTCCGCAAAGCGCGACAGGTGCATGGCGCAGATCGCGCTGGCCGACAGGAACTCCAGCGCGAAATCGCGGTCCGAAACGCTGTCGAGCGAATTGGCCGTGGGGCGGTCGAACCCAAGGGCGGCGGCCGTCATCTGCCGGTCGATGGGAAAGGACGTGCCCGCGAGCGCCGCAGCGCCAAGCGGGCATTCGTTCATCCGGGCACGGGCATCGGCAAAGCGTGACCGGTCGCGCGAAAGCATTTCCACATAGGCCATCATGTGATGCCCCCAGGTCACCGGCTGCGCGGTCTGCAGATGGGTGAAGCCCGGCATCACCCAATCCGCCCCCGCCTCGGCCTGGGCGAGGAAGGCGCGCATCAGCGCCTCGATCCCGGTCACTGCCGCATCGCACTGGTCGCGCACCCAAAGCCGGAAATCCACCGCCACCTGATCGTTGCGCGACCGCGCCGTGTGCAGCCGCCCGGCCGGTTCGCCGACCAGTTCCTTCAGCCTGGCCTCGACATTCAGGTGGATGTCCTCGAATTCGACGCGGAAGGGAAAGCTTCCGCGCTCGATCTCTGACAACACCGTGAGAAGCCCTTCCCCGATGGCCTCGGCGTCTTTATTCGTCAGGATGCCTGTTGCGGCAAGCATTGCCGCATGGGCGCGCGACCCCCGGATATCCTGGGCTGACAGTCGGCGGTCAAAGCCGATGCTGGCATTGATCGCCTGCATGATGGCATCGGGGCCGTTGGCAAACCTGCCGCCCCACATCATGTTGGCGGACGGGGCCTTCGGGGGCGTGTGGGACATTGGAAAACCCTTCGGAGGGGACATGCTGCGTCTGGTCGTGATCGGTCTTTACATGGCGCTGTCGGTCGGCGCAAATCCTGCCCTCGCCGGGCCGGTCGCGGAAAACCTGCTGCAGGGCGACATGCGGAAACTGGTCTTTTCCGACCCAAGGCCGATGCCCGACGGCGTGCTGCTGGATGCTTCGGGCCAGCCCCATGCGCTGTCGGACCATGCGGGGAAATGGATTGTGCTGAACTTCTGGGCCACCTGGTGCGCGCCCTGTCGGCACGAGATGCCATCGCTCGACCGGCTGCAGGTGGCGATGCCGGGCATCACGGTGCTGCCGGTTGCCACCGGGCGCAACTCGGTCACCGCCATCGACAAGTTCTATGCCGAGGCCGGGGTGACAGGTCTGCCCAACCTGCGGGACGACAAGTCGGCGCTGGCGCGTGGCATGGGCGTGATGGGCCTGCCCGTCACCGTGATTGTCGATCCGCAAGGACGCGAGGTCGCGCGTCTGATCGGCGATGCCGAATGGGACAGCGCCGATGCGCAGGCCGTGCTGGCGGCGCTTGTGGCGGGGCAATAGTCAGCGCCCCATCGCCGCCACCCGGCCATGCGCCGGGCAGGTCACGAGGTGATCGTTCACCAGTCCCGTCGCCTGCAGGAAGGCATAGACGATGGTCGGGCCACAGAAGGTAAAGCCTTCGGCCCTGAGGTCTTTCGAGATGCGCAGCGACAGCGGCGTCTGCGTCGGGATATTCGCCGGACCCTGCGGTCGGGGTTGCAGCGGCTGGCCATCGACATAGCGCCAGAGCCAGTTTGCAAAGCCCTCGCGTGCCTCGATCCGTTCGAAGGCGCGGGCCGAGGCGACGGCACCCTCGATCTTGCCGCGATGGCGCACGATGCCGGGGTCGGCCAGCAGGCGGACCACGTCGGCCTCGGTGAAGCGCGCCACTGTTGCCGGATCGAACCCCGCGAAGGCCGCGCGAAAGGCGTCGCGTTTGCGCAGGATGGTGATCCAGGACAGTCCGGCCTGAAACCCGTCGAGAATCAGCTTTTCCCACAGGGCACGGCTGTCCCGCTCCGGCACACCCCATTCGGTGTCGTGATAGGCCACGTAAAGCGGATCGCTGCCGCACCAGGGACAGCGGTTTTCCGGCGAAGTCTTGTTGTTGGTCATGGGCTTGCCCCGATCTGCGCGGTTTTCGGAAAACTGGAACAAACTGGGAATATTCAGGATTTGTTTACCGATCTGCGCCCATCCTGTCGAGCAGGTCGGCAACGGGGGCGTGCCATGGCAGACAGCGACAGACAGGTGAAGGCGCTTGGCGAGATGGCGGGCAGCCCGATCACCGCCGCCCTGGCCGAGGCGGAACGGGCGACGATGTCGATGGTGCGCGACGCGCTGGACAATCGCCGCGTGATGCTGGCCTGGCAGCCGGTGGTGATGGGGCGCGACCCCACGCGCGCCGCCTTTCACGAGGGGCTGATCCGGCTGCTGGATGCCACAGGACGGGTGATCCCTGCGCGCGATTTCATGGGGTCGGTGGAAAGCACGGAACTCGGCCGGATCATCGACTGTCAGGCGCTGCGCATCGGGCTGGAAACGCTGAAGCGCGAACCGGGGCTGCGGCTGTCGATCAACATGTCGGCGCGGTCGATCGGCTATCCCCGCTGGTCCGAAGTGCTGCGGCGGGGCCTGAACGGCAACCCGACAGTGGCGGAGCGGCTGATTCTGGAAATCACCGAAAGCTCGGCCATGCAGATGCCGGAAATCGTGATCGCCTTCATGGACGGGCTGCGGCGCAAGGGGATTTCCTTTGCGCTGGACGATTTCGGCGCGGGCTATACGGCGTTCCGGTTCTTTCGGGACTTCAGCTTTGACATCGTGAAGATCGACGGCCAGTTCATCCGCAACATCCACGCCGATGCCGACAACCAGGTGCTGACCCAGGCGCTGATCCTGATCGGGCGGCAGTTCGACATGTTCACCGTGGCCGAATCCGTCGAAAGCCCGCATGAGGTGGCCTGGCTGCAGGCGGCAGGGGTGGATTGCCTGCAGGGCTACCTGTTCGGCGTGCCCACCACCAAACCCGCCTGGACCACCGAGGCCGCGCGCAAAAGCGCCTGATCCGGCTTCTGTCATTCTCCTGCCGCCTTGCGACATTATCGGTTGTGCTTGACCCTGAGGCGACTTAGGGCAAGCTGCAATGCGGCGGGCGTCGCGTCCGCCCGGCACCCGCCTGAGGAGAGGACCAGAGCATGACCAATGTCGTAATCGTATCGGCCGCGCGGACTGCGGTCGGAAGCTTCAACGGGGCGTTCGCCAACACACCTGCCCACCAGCTTGGCGCGCGCGTCATCGAAGCGGTGGTCGAGCGCGCCGGGATCGAAAAGGGCGAAGTGTCCGAGACGATCCTCGGGCAGGTCCTGACTGCAGGGCAGGGCCAGAACCCCGCCCGCCAGGCCCATATCAACGCCGGTCTGCCGCAGGAAGCCTCGGCCTGGTCGCTGAACCAGGTCTGCGGATCGGGCCTGCGGGCGGTGGCCATCGGCGCGCAGCATATCCAGCTTGGCGATGCCGCCATCGTTGTTGCAGGCGGGCAGGAAAGCATGAGCATGAGCCCGCACGCCGCGCATCTGCGCCAGGGCCAGAAGATGGGCGACATGCAGTTCATCGACACCATGATAAAGGACGGACTGTGGGATGCCTTCAACGGCTATCACATGGGCCAGACCGCCGAGAACGTGGCGAATCAGTGGCAGATCAGCCGCGAGATGCAGGACCAGTTCGCCGTGGCCAGCCAGAACAAGGCCGAGGCCGCGCAGAAGGCCGGCAAGTTCGTGGACGAAATCGTGCCCTTCGTGATCTCGACCCGCAAGGGCGACGTCACGGTGGATGCCGACGAATACATCCGCCACGGTGCCACGCTGGAGGCGATGCAGAAGCTGCGGCCCGCCTTTGTCAAGGACGGGTCGGTCACGGCCGCCAATGCCAGCGGCCTGAACGACGGCGCGGCGGCCGTGCTGCTGATGAGCGCGCAAGAGGCCGAACGTCGGGGCCTGACCCCACTTGCACGGATCGCCTCCTATTCCACCGCCGGGCTTGATCCGTCCATCATGGGCGTCGGTCCGATCCATGCCAGCCGCAAGGCGCTGGCCAAGGCGGGTTGGAAGGCCACCGACCTTGACCTGGTCGAGGCGAACGAGGCCTTTGCCGCCCAGGCCTGTGCCGTCAACAAGGACATGGGCTGGGATCCGGCGAATGTGAACGTCAACGGCGGGGCCATCGCCATCGGCCACCCGATCGGTGCCTCGGGGGCCCGGATTCTGAACACCCTTCTGCACGAGATGAAGCGGCGCGATGCCAAGAAGGGCCTTGCCACGCTGTGCATCGGCGGCGGCATGGGTGTGGCCATGTGCATCGAACGCATGTAACACAAAAAAGTCTGCAAACAGGCGCGCAAGATAATTGCGCGCCTGTTTTCGTTTCGATAACAATATGTCAGATCGTTCGGGGGAGAGAACAACATGGCAAGAGTGGCATTGGTAACAGGCGGGTCGCGCGGCATCGGGGCGGCGATTTCGGTCGCTCTGAAGGCTGCGGGCTATACCGTGGCCGCGAACTATGCGGGCAATGACGAGGCCGCAGCCGCCTTCACGGCAGAGACAGGGATTCCCGCCTACAAATGGTCCGTGGCCGACTATGACGCCTGCGCGGCCGGCATCAAGGCCGTCGAGGCGGCGCATGGCCCGATCGACATCCTGGTGAACAACGCCGGGATCACCCGCGACGCGATGTTCCACAAGATGACCCCCGGCCAGTGGAAAGAAGTGATCGACACCAACCTGACCGGCCTGTTCAACATGACCCACCCGGTCTGGACCGGCATGCGCGACCGCAAGTTCGGCCGCGTCATCAGCATCTCGTCGATCAACGGCCAGAAGGGGCAGGCCGGGCAGGCGAACTATTCCGCCGCCAAGTCGGGCGATCTTGGCTTTACCAAGGCGCTGGCACAGGAAGGCGCGCGCGCCGGGATCACCGTCAACGCGATCTGCCCGGGCTACATCGGCACCGAAATGGTCCGCGCCATCGACGAAAAGGTGCTGAACGAACGCATCATCCCGCAGATTCCGGTCGGCCGGCTTGGCGAGCCTTCGGAGATTGCCCGGATCGTCGTGTTCCTGGCCTCGGACGAGGCGGGCTTCATCACCGGCTCGACGATCTCGGCCAATGGCGGGCAGTTCTTCGTCTGATCCCGCGTCGGCACAAGGCGCGGGTCGCCTGATGATGACCCGCACCCGCGCAACCGCCATCGGGTTTTCCGCGATCCTGCTGTGGTCGCTTCTGGCGCTGCTTACCATAGGATCGGCCCCCGTTCCGCCCTTTCTGCTGAATGCCCTGTGTTTCGGCATTGGCGGGATGCTGGGCCTGCTGTGGACCGCGCGGCGCGGGTTCGGCGTGCTGCGCGGCGTGGGTTGGAAGGTGTATGCCTTTGGAACAGCGGGTCTTTTCGGCTATCATGCGCTGTATTTCACGGCCTTTCGTCTGGCACCGTCGGCCGAAACGGGGCTCATGGCCTATCTGTGGCCGCTGTTCATCGTGCTGTTTTCGGGCCTTCTGCCGGGCGAGCGGTTGGGTCGGCTGCATGTGGTGGGGGCGCTGGTCGCCTTTGCCGGGGCGGCGCTGATTGTGCTTGGCCGGGGCGGGTCCGGGGCCGACCCGGCGGGGCTTGCGCTTGGCGGGCTCTGCGCGCTGGTCTGGGCGGGATACTCTGTTGCGTCACGGGCGCTTGGCGACGTGCCGACCGAGACGGTCGCGGTCTTCTGCCTTGCGACGGCGCTTCTGTCGCTGCTGGTTCATCTGGCAATCGAACCCACCCTGTGGCCCGCCGATGCGTTTGGCTGGGCTGCCGTTGTCGCACTTGGCGCGGGGCCGGTCGGGGCAGCCTTTTTCACCTGGGACATCGGCATGAAGAAAGGCGACATCCAGATGCTGGGCGTCGCCTCGTATGCTGCGCCGCTGCTGTCCACGCTTGCCCTTGTGGTCGCGGGCATCACGGTGCCATCCTGGACGTTGCTTGCGGCCGCACTTCTGATCGCGGGCGGGGCAGTGCTGGCGTCACGCGCCAGCACCGCAGGCGTCACGCCTGGCTGAGGCGCGTGATCTCTTCCTTCAGTTTCAGCTTCTGTTTCTTGAGTTCGGCGATCTTCAGCCCATCCGTCGCGGGGCTGCGCTGCGCCACTTCCACCTGATGTGACAGGGTATCGTGCTTTCGGCGCAGTTCCTGAATGTGAGAAGCCACTGTCATGCCCGTCCTCCATTCGCTGTTTCCGTAGGGTCAGTGCAGCACACTGCGCGAGTCGTGTCACCTGACCTTCGCATTACTGTCACGCAAAATTGTGGAAAACTCAACCAAAGCGCGAACAAAGCGCGGCGCCGTCGCGCAGGACCGCGCGCAAGTCCGGCGAAAAACTGTCACGGTCGCCGTCATGGGCAGGACCGTCATGCAGGACCAGCGGGGCCAGAAGGCGAAAGGCAGCGCGTCCGCCCTTGCGGGCCCGCAGGATCACCCGCGTCGCGGGCCGCCCCGCGCGCGGGATCAGCGGCAGCACCGCCAGCGAACCCAGCCTGCCATCCGTCGCCGCCAGAAGGTCGGGCAGCCGTGCCGCCTCGTGGATCACCGTGATCCAGCCGCCCGGTGCCAGACGGCGCGTTGCGGCGTCGACCCACAGGGCAAGCGGCGTTTCTTCGCGCTGGGCCGCCTCGCGCCCGGGGTCGCGCGCGGGCGTGCCGCTGGCGGGGCCGAAGTAGGGCGGATTGGCAATCACGTGGTCGAAGCTGCGGCGCAGGGCCGGCGGCATGGCGGCAAGATCGCCCTCGACCACCTCCATCGCCACCGCGTTGCGGGCGGCATTCTGCCGGGCGAGGTCGGCATAGGCGGGCTGGCGTTCCAGCCCGGCCAGAACCACGCCGGGCACGCGTGCCGCAAGGCACAGGCCGGCCACGCCCGCGCCGCAGCCCAGTTCCAGCACGGTCTGCCCCGGCAGGGCATCCGTCACGGCGGCCAGCAGCACGGGGTCGGTTGCCGCGCGGTAGCCGACACGGGGTTGCAGGATGCGCAGGCGACCGCCGAGAAAACCGTCGTCCGTCAGGTCGCCGACAGCGAACATGCGCCTTACAGTCCGGTCGGAATGCCGTTGTCCGACAGCACGATCTGCGCCCGGGCCAGATCGTGGTCGCGCACCATCAGGCGGCGCGGCAATATGCCGATGGACCCTTCAAGGATGCTCATGTGGACGTCCAGCGCAAACACGTCTATATCCTCGCCCTCAAGAAGGGCCGAGGCGAAGGCGATGATCGTCGGGTCGGTCGTGCGCATGAGCTCTTGCATGCGTCCGGGATAGCCGTCACGCCCCGGCGTGTCGAGCATCTTGCGGACGGTGGCAAGCCTGGGGCAGAACGGGGCGGCAATGGGTCTGGACGAAGCATCGGTAAAGCCGCACGAACGGCTGGGCGACTGGCTGGCCGATGACATGGCGGCGGTCAATGCGCTGATCCGTGACCGCATGGCTTCGGAACATGCGCCGCGAATCCCCGAGGTCACGGCGCATCTGGTCGAGGCCGGCGGCAAGCGCCTGCGCCCGATGCTGACGCTGGCCACGGCGCGGATGTGCGGCTACGGCGGGTCCCATCACGTCCATCTGGCTGCGACGGTGGAGTTCATCCACACCGCCACGCTGCTGCATGACGATGTGGTGGACGAAAGCGAAAAGCGGCGCGGGCGGCCCACGGCAAATCTGCTGTGGGACAACAAGTCGAGCGTGCTGGTCGGTGATTACCTGTTTGCCCGGTCGTTCCAGCTTATGGTGGAAACCGGCAGCCTGCGCGTGCTGGACATCCTGTCCAACGCCTCGGCGACCATAGCCGAAGGCGAGGTGCTGCAGTTGACCGCCGCGCAGGACCTTGCGACGGACGAGCGGATTTATCTGCAGGTCGTGCGCGGCAAGACGGCGGCCCTGTTTTCGGCGGCGACCGAGGTCGGCGGTGTGATCGCGGGCGCGCCCGAGGCGCAGGTCGCGGCGCTGCGCGATTTCGGCGATGCCCTTGGCATCGCGTTCCAGATCGCGGATGACCTGCTGGACTATGGCGGCACGTCGGCGGTGATCGGCAAGAACACCGGTGACGATTTTCGCGAACGCAAGGTCACGCTGCCCGTCATCAAGGCCGTCGCCCGCGCCGATGCCGCCGAACGCGCCTTCTGGCGGCGGGTCATCGAAAAGGGAGATCAGCGCGACGGCGATCTGGCCGAGGCGCTGGCGATCATGGACCGGCACGGCGCCATGCAGGCCGCGCGGGCCGACGCGCTGGACTGGTCGGCAAAGGCGCGCACGGCGCTGCAGGGGCTGCCCGACCATCCGCTGCGCGGGATGCTCGACGATCTGGCGGCCTATGTGGTGGCGCGCATCGCCTGATCGCGCAACCGGGTCGCGGCAACCCACCAGCCCGGTTCGCGGGCCTGCAACGTCGCGGCCGCCGTCGCGGCCTGCCGGGCATCGCCGAACAGACCAAAGCAGGTCGCCCCCGACCCCGACATGCGGGCCAGCACGCAGCCCGGCTGCGCCGCCACTGCCGCGCGCACCTGGGCGATGACAGGGGCCAGCCGGATCGCCGCAGGTTCCAGATCGTTGCGCGTGCCGCGCAGAAAGGCCGCCAGTGCGGGCAGGTCGGGCAGCGGCGGAAGTTCGTCCGGCAAGGGCGGGTTGTCGCGCCGCTCAAGCGCGGCAAACACCGCAGGTGTGGACAGGGCGACGCCAGGATTGACCAGCACCACGGCGACCTCTGGCAGGGGCCGTGCCAGCGGGGCCACGCCTTCGCCGACACCGGTCATCCGGCAGGCGCGGCCTTGCAGACAGACCGGCACATCGGCCCCCAGGTCCAGCACCGCAGGGGCCGCCGGCAGCGGCAGGCCGTACAGCCGTGCCAGCGCGCGCAGCGTCGCGGCCGCATCCGCCGACCCGCCGCCGATGCCCGAAGCCAGCGGCAAGACCTTGTCCAGCGTGATCCGCGCCTGTGCACCCGGCATCAAGCGTGCCGCCCGCAGAACCAGATTGTCTTCGCCCGCCGAAAGCCCCGCGCAGTGTGGTCCGGTGACGGTCAGGCTCAGCCGCCCGGCCCGTTCGACCCGGATATGGTCACCCACATCGGCAAAGGCCACCAGACTGTCCAGCAGGTGATAGCCGTCGGCCCGTCGGCCGGTCACATGCAGTGCAAGGTTGATCTTGGCCGGGGCGAAGACCTCAGTTGCCATCCGTGGCGGCCCCGACCTTCCGTTCGGCCAGCGGCGGTGCGCCTTCCTCGATCAGCACGGCATCCAACCCGACGGCCAGCTTGCGCCGGATCCGGTCGGCCAGTTCATCCTCGGGGTCGAAGGACAGCGCCCGGTGCCACTGGAATTCCGCCTCCAGCCTGCGCCCGACCGACCAGTAGACATCGCCCAGATGGTCGGTCACGATCGGGTCCACCGGTTCCAGGATCGACGCCCGTTCCATCGGCATCACGGCGTCGTCATAGCGCCCCAGCTTGAACAGTGCCCAGGCGAGGCTGTCCACGATATAGCCGCTGTCCGGCTCGGCGGCGACGGCGCGCTTGATCATGCCAAGCGCCTCGTCCAGGTTGATGTTGCGCTCGACCATCGAATAGCCGAGGTAGTTCAGCACCTGCGGCTGGCCGGGGTTCAACTCCAGCGCGCGGCGGAAATCGGCATCCGCCTGATCAAACCGCTTCATCTGTTCCAGCGCGATCCCCCGGCTGTAGAACAGCGGCCAGTGCCGCGCCTCGGGGGTGGTGACGGCGGCGATCGCGCGGTCATAGGCCTGCGCCGCCTCCTCGAACCGGGATTCCTTGCGATACAGGTCGCCAAGCGACAGGTTCACGACCAGCAGGTCGCCGTCCGTGCGGGCCAGTTTCTGCAGCGCCTCGATGGCGGCCGCCGTGTTGCCCGACGCGCTCAGCGCCTTGGCGCGACCGATCTCGGCCTCCAGATAGGACGGGTTGTCCGGCGCGATCTGGGCATAGGCCGCCGTCGCCAGATCATACTGGCCCTGCGCCTCCAGAAGACCCGCCGAAAGCAGGATAGCGTCGGTGTGGTCCGGCCGCAGGAAAGACGCGATCCGGGCAAAGACAAGGGTCGAGCCATCGGAAGCCTCGCCGGTCAGGGCCGAGGCCATGGTGAAGAACACTTCGGCCACGCCGTCGGTCGGGGTGCGCACGATGTCAAAGGGCAAGGTCTCGTTCGCGACCAGCCTGGCGCGGATCGCGGCAATGGCCGGGTCGGGTTCGGTGCCGAAACTTCGGTCCAGCATGGCCAGCGCGTCGGCGTTGCGTTCCAATTGGCTGAGGATCTGCACATAGGCGATGACGCCGCGCCGCATCACGCCGATGTTGCCGCCCGCCTTGCCCGACAGGATGGCATCCGCGCCTTCGAAATCGCCGGCCGAGGCCATCGCCAGGGCCTTGTGATACAAGCCGAACGCCTCCATTCCCGGCGTTGCCGCGACCTTGTCGAACCCGGCCAGCGCCTCGGACATCCGCCCGGCGCCCAGTTCCGCCCAGGCGGCCGTCAGCCCTTCGGTCAGGGACCCGAGCGTCTTGCGGGCCTGCGCGCCGTCCAGCATCTCCTGCCACGCGCCCCGCCGTGCCTGATCCGCCACAAGCACGATGGCGGCCGACTGGCTGGATGCCCCCGTCGCTGCCAGCCGCTGTGCGACCGGAACCGCCGCCTCGACCTGACCCGAGGCGATCTGCCCGACGATGGCCCCTTCAAGCAGTTGCTGGTTGCCGGGGTCCGAGATCAGCGCCCGGGTAAACCAGCTTGCCGCGGCAACGTAGTCGCTGGAGGCGGCAGCGGTCCGCGCCGCAAGGTAGGCCCCGGCGTCGCCCTCCTGGGCCTGGCCCGGAAGGGGCGCTGCGGCCAGAAACGCGGCAAGGACAAGAAGCGGGCGGGAAAGGGACAAGGGAAAGCCTCCGGTTTTCGGTCCGGGAACGCTATCCGCCCGGCCCGGACAAGGCAATGCGACCGGTCGGACCAAAGACCGGGAACCTCCCCCGCTCGCGCGAATGTCATGGGGCAGGTGTCAGGCGCGGGCGTCACATGTTGGGATAGTTCGGCCCGTCGCCGCCCTGCGGGGTGACCCAGGTGATGTTCTGGGCAGGGTCCTTGATGTCGCAGGTCTTGCAGTGGACGCAGTTCTGAAAGTTGATGACGAACCGGGGGGTCTTTCCCTGTTCGGTCACCACCTCGTAGACGCCTGCCGGGCAATAGCGCTGCGAGGGCTCGGCATAGTCCGGCAGGGTGTCGCGGATCGGCAGGTCCGGGTCCCGCAGCGTCAGATGCGCGGGCTGGCTTTCGGCGTGGTTGGTAAAGCTGAAGGCGACATTGGTCAGCCGGTCGAAGGACAGCACGCCGTCGGGCTTCGGATAGTCGACGGGCTTGTGGTAGTGGACCTTCTCGGTCGCCTCGGCATCGGTCTTGCCGTGCTTCAGCGTGCCGAAGACCGACCCGCCGAACAGGCTGTTGGTCCACATGTCGAACCCGCCAAGCGTCAGCGACGCCACGAGGCCGTAGCGCGACCACAGCGGCTTGACGTTGCGCACCGGCTTCAGGTCGCGCCCGATGGCCCCGCCGCGCACCTCGGTCTCGTACTCGGTCAACTCGTCGCCCGACCTGCCCGCCAGAATTGCCGCATGGGCGGCCTCGGCCGCCGCCTTGCCCGACAGCATGGCATTGTGGTTGCCCTTGATGCGCGGCACGTTCACGAGGCCGGCCGAACACCCCAGAAGCGCCACGCCCGGTGCCACCATCTTGGGGATCGACTGCCAGCCCCCCTCGCTGATCGCCCGCGCGCCATAGGCGATGCGCTTGCCGCCCGCCAGCAGGTCGGCCACCATCGGGTGATGCTTGAACCGCTGAAACTCCATGTAGGGGAACAGGTAGGGGTTGCGGTAGTTCAGGTGCACCACGAACCCGACATAGACCTGATTGTTGTCAAGGTGATAGATGAACGACCCGCCGCCTGCATTGGACCCGAGCGGCCAGCCCATCGTATGGGTGACCGTGCCGGGGCGGTGCTTGGCCGGATCGATCTGCCAGATCTCCTTCATGCCAAGGCCGAACTTCTGCGGGTCCTTGCCCCTGGACAGGTCGAACTTTGCGATCACCTGCTTGGCCAGCGACCCGCGCACCCCTTCCGACAGGAAGACATACTTGCCGCGCAGTTCCATCCCCGGTTCGTAGGACGGGCCGGGCGTGCCATCCGGGTTGCGACCGAACTCGCCCGCGATGACCCCCGCAACCTCGCCCCTGTCGCCCCAGACCAGCGCGGAACAGGACATGCCGGGAAAAATCTCGACCCCCAGTTCCTCGGCCTGCACAGCCATCCAGCGGCAGACATTGGCCATGCTGACGATGTAGTTGCCGTGGTTGTCCATCAGCTTGGGCATCGGCCAGTTGGGAATGCGGATGCTGCCCGCAGGCCCCAGCAGATAGAAGTTGTCTTCCGTCACCGGCACAGCGACCGGCGCGCCGCGCTGTTTCCAGTCGGGGATCAGCGCATCCAGCCCCGACGGGTCCAGCACCGCACCCGACAGGACATGCGCGCCGACCTCGGACCCCTTTTCCAGCACGACCACCGACAGGTCGGGGTCAAGCTGCTTCAGCCGGATCGCCGCCGAAAGGCCCGCCGGACCGGCCCCCACGATGACCACATCGTAATCCATCGCCTCGCGGGTGATCTCGTCGGTCATCTTGGTCCCCTTTGCGCAGGCCCGAGGGCGGCACCGAAACTTTCGCCCCCGGCTTTGCCCCAACGCGCCCCACGGGTCAACTGCGACGCAATATCCCTGCATGGTGACGCGGCGTCCCGGCAGCCCGCGAAGGCCCGATTGCGCCGACCCCCGGCGCAGGCCCCTTGCAATCCCCGGCGGTCTGCGGTCTGCTGCCCTGCAATCGAGGGAAAGCGTCGCGGCGTGCCGTGGCGCTTGCTGTTTTTGGCGATGGGGCCGATGGAAAAGATACCGATGACGCGGGGCGGCCATGCCGCCCTGGACGGCGAACTCAAGCAGTTGAAGTCGGTGGAACGCCCGGCCGTGATCCGCGCCATCGCCGAGGCGCGCGAGCATGGCGACCTGTCGGAAAACGCCGAATATCACGCCGCGCGTGAAAAGCAGAGCTTCATCGAAGGCCGCATCAAGGAGCTTGAGGCGATGCTGTCGCTGGCCGAAGTGATCGACCCGGCCAAGCTGTCGGGCGCGATCAAGTTCGGCGCGACTGTGACGCTGGTGGACGAGGACACCGACGAGGAAAAGACCTATCAGATCGTGGGCGAGGCCGAGGCCGACATCGAGCATGGGCTTCTGAACATCCGCTCGCCGCTGGCGCGCGCGCTGATCGGCAAGGCCGAGGGCGACTCGGTCGAGGTCAAGACCCCCGGCGGCGACCGCAGTTATGAGGTGGTCAGCATCCGCTACGTCTGAACGCCCGACGCAGGATCGGAACCCGCGATGCAGGACCCACGGCAGGACCCAAGACAGGACAGGCCGCTTGACCTTGGTCTTTACGGCAAGCCTGCGCGACCCGTACCCGGCCCGGTCGAGATCGCGGCGGGGGCGCTCAGCGCGTTGTGGGTGGTTGCCGTGGCGATCTATGCGATCAGCCTGCCCGCCGGGTCGGGGGTGGGTGCCACGCTGCTGGCCATCCTGGCGGCGGTGCTGCCGCTGGTCTTTGTCTGGATTGCGGTCGTCACGGCCCGGTCGGTGCGGGTGCTGCGGGCCGAGGCGGCGCGGCTTCAGGCGGCGGTGGATTCGATGCGCAATGCCTATGTCGCGCAGCAGCAGGCCGCGACCGTCGGGCTCAAGGCTGCCGCCGAACGCCGTCCGGATGACGCCCCGCTGCGCCGCGACTCCGCCCCCGCGCCGGACCGCCGGACCGCCGCAGCCCGCCCTGCACCGCCCGAGGATCAGCCCGGCCTTGCGCTGGACGCGCCGACCGAGGAAGACGGTCGCCCCCCCCTTCCCATGGCCGAGGTCGTCGCCGCGCTCGACTTCCCCGATTCGGACGATGATGTTGCCGCCTTCCGCGCCCTGCGTGCGGCGCTGGAGGACCGCAATACCGCCAAGCTGATCCGGTCGGCGCAGGATGTGCTGACCCTGCTCAGCCAGGATGGCATCTACATGGATGACCTGCGCCCCGGCCCGGCCGTGCCCGACCTGTGGCGGCGTTTTGCGCAGGGCGAGCGGGGCCGGGCCATTGCCGACCTTGGCACCGTGCGCGATCCGGCCAGCCTGGCGCGCACCGCCGCGCGGATGCGCGAAGACCCTGTGTTCCGCGACGCCGCGCATCATTTCCTGCGCCAGTTCGACCGGACCTTCCAGAAGATCGAAAAGACCGCGACCGACGCGGACCTGATTGCCCTTGCCGATACCCGCACCGCCTGCGCCTTCATGCTGTTCGGCCGGGTCAGCGGCACCTTCGACTAGGAGGGGGGCGATGCGCCACGGCGGGCGGATTCTGGCGGATCAACTGGTGCTGCACGGGGTGACGCGGGTGTTCTCGGTCCCCGGCGAAAGCTTTCTGGCGGCGCTGGACGGGCTGGCAAGCGTGGGGATCGCCAATGTCGTCTGCCGTCACGAAGGCGGGGCTGCGATGATGGCCGAGGCCACGGGCAAGCTGACCGGGCGGCCCGGCGTGGCCTTTGTCACGCGCGGCCCGGGAGCGGCGAATGCCGCAAGCGGCATCCACATTGCCCGGCAGGACAGCACGCCGCTGGTGCTGTTCGTCGGCCAGATCGCCCGCGCCCACCGCGACCGCGAAGCGTTTCAGGAGGTGGATTACCGCGCCTTCTTCGGCCCGCTGGCGAAATGGGTGGCCGAGGTGGACCAGACCGACCGGCTGCCGGAATACATCGCGCGGGCCTTTGCCGTGGCGCAGTCGGGCCGCCCCGGCCCTGTGGTGCTGGCCCTGCCGGAAGACATGCTGACTGCCGTGGCAGATGTGCCCGACCTGCCGCCCGCGCTCCTGCCGCGCAGCGCGGTTTCGCCCGATCATGTGGCCGCCGTCACCGCTGCGCTGGCCGGGGCGCAGCGCCCGCTGGTGGTCGCGGGCGGGCCGGGCTGGTCGGCCGAGGCCGCTGCCGATCTTGCAGCCTTTGCCGCCGCCTGGGACCTGCCCGTCGCCGTCAGCTTTCGCCGGCAGGACCGGATCGACAACGATCATCCCTGCTATGCGGGCGATCTGGGCGTGGGCATGAACCCGCGCCTTGGCGCGCGGCTGGCGGTGGCCGATGTGATCCTTGCGATTGGCACAAGGCTGGGCGACATCGCGACCGGCGGATTCGAGCTGCTCGACCCTGTCCGTCCTGCCGCACGGATCATCCACGTTCACCCCGACCCGTCCGAGATCAACCGCCTCTGGCGTGCCGATCCCGGCGTGATTGCGCGCGGAGCCGACATGGCTGCGGCGCTGGCGCGGACCAGCGGCCCGAACAGGACACCCCCGGCGCGGTCAAGCTGGAACAGGTCATCGGCTGGCTTGACGCGAACCTTCCCCCGGATGCCATCCTGACCAATGGCGCGGGCAACTATGCGGCCTTCCTGCACCGCTACTACCGCCATCGCCGCCACGGCACGCAACTGGCCCCCACCTCGGGCAGCATGGGCTACGGCTTTCCTGCCGCCATAGCGGCGAAACTCGCGCACCCCGACCGCCCGGTGATCTGCCTTGCAGGCGACGGCTGCTTTCAGATGACGGTCAACGAGTTTTCGACCGCCGTGCAGCATGGCGCGGCCGTGGTGGTGATCGTGGCGAATAACGGCCGCTACGGCACCATCCGCATGCATCAGGAACGCGCATACCCCGGTCGCGTCTCGGGCACCGATCTGGCCAACCCCGATTTTGCAGCACTCGCCCGCGCCTATGGCGGGCAGGGCGAGGTGGTGGCGGCGCAAGAAGACTTCGGCCCCGCCATGGCGCGCGCGCTGGCCAGCGGCCTGCCCTCGGTGGTGGAACTGCGGCTGGACCCCGACATGCTGACGACCACCGCCAGCCTGTCGCAGGTCAGGGCGGCGGGGCTGGCGCGGCAGGCGGAACCGCCCGCTGAAAGGTAAGCGAGGTGGGCCGGGAATACCCCGGGTGCGCCGTCGCGGTGACCTGTACGAACCCCATCGCCGCAAAGACCGCGTGGTTCTCGACCAGCTCCACCCGCGTCTGCAATTCCAGCAGCGGCAGGCCCGACGCCTGCGCCCGGCGCTCGGCCACCGCGACCAGCGCCCGCGCCAGTCCGCGCCCGCGATGCCCCTCGGCCACCGCCAGCTTGCCGATGTAAAGTCGCCCGGCTTGCGGCGTCAGGAACACGCAGGCCAGCGGTGGTGCGCCGATCACCCAGACCTCTCCGGCCGCCGCCTGCAGGGCAATTGCCTCGACCGTCAGCGCATGCATCGACGAGGGCGGGTCGATCCGCCCGTCCATCCCGGCAAAGGCGTGCCGGATCAACGCCAGCAGTGCGGCCCAGTCGTAAACGCCCGTGGCCTGGTGCGGTGTCATGCGGCCCCCGTTTTCCACCAGCCTGACCGCCCGATGTTGGCGGCGTCAAGGCCGTGCATAGCAAGATGTTGGGGATAAGCCGGAAGTCCCCGCCAGATGCAGGGGTCTTGCGGTTGACACCCCCGGCTCGGCAGCGGACCATGGAACTTGCGGAATCAGGCGGAAGGATCACGGGTGCGGTTTGCGCGGCTACGGCTGAACGGGTTCAAAAGCTTTGTGGACCCGACGGACCTCGTGATCCACGAAGGTCTGACCGGCGTCGTGGGCCCCAACGGCTGCGGCAAGTCGAACCTGCTGGAGGCGCTGCGGTGGGTGATGGGCGAAAACCGCCCCACGGCCGTGCGCGGCGGGGGCATGGAGGATGTGATCTTTGCGGGTGCCGCCACCCGCCCGGCGCGCCATTTCGCCGAAGTCGTGCTGACGCTGGACAATTCCGACCGTCTGGCCCCTTCGGGGTTCAACGATCAGGACCAGATCGAGATCATCCGGCGCATCACCCGCGATGCGGGGTCGGCCTATCGCGCGAATGCGAAAGAGGTGCGCGCGCGCGACATCCAGATGCTTTTCGCCGATGCCTCGACCGGGGCACAGTCGCCCGCGCTGGTGCGGCAGGGGCAGATTTCCGAACTCATCAACGCCAAGCCGAAAAGCCGCCGCCGCGTGCTGGAGGATGCTGCCGGGATCGGCGGCCTTTACCAGCGCCGGCACGAGGCGGAACTGCGGCTGCAGGCGACGGAAACCAATCTGGCCCGCGTCGATGACGTGGTCGAACAGCTTGCGGCACAACTGGTGACGCTGGCGCGGCAAGCCCGCGCCGCCGCCCGCTACCGCGAGATCGGCGAGGAATTGCGGCGGGCCGAGGGGATGCTGCTGTACCGCCGCTGGCGCGAGGCCGACACTGCCCGGCTTGCCGCTGAAGCTGGCTTGCGGGCACGTCTGCTGGGCGCGGCGCAGGCCGAGGCAAAGGTGCGCGACGCCGTCGCGGCGCGCGGCGCCGCCGAAGCCGCGCTGCCCCCCCGGCGCGAGGAAGGGGCCATCGCCGGGGCCGTGCTGCAACGCCTGATCGTGCAGCGCGACCAGGTGACCGATCAGGAAGCCCAGGCGCGCGGCCTGATCGCGCAACTCGAAGGGCGCATCGCGCAACTGGTCCGCGACCAGGACCGCGAGGCCGGGCTGAACCGCGACGCGGGCGAGACCATCGCCCGGCTGGATTGGGAGCTTTCGCAGATCGTGAAGGCGCTGGAAGGGCACGACGAGCGTCTGGTCGCCGCTGCCGAACGGGCACGCGAGGCGGGTGCGGTGCTGACCGGCCACGAGACGGCGCTGGCGCAGGGGGCCGAAGACGTGGCCCGCCTTGCGGCCCGTCACCAGTCGGCGCAGCGCCTGATGCAGGACAGCCGCACCACGCTGGCCAAGGCCGAGGCCGAGGCGGGACGTGCGCGTGACGCCGTGGCGCAGGCCGCCACCGCCCGGGACCGTGCCGCCCATGCCTTTGCCGAGGCCGAGGCGGCGCAGGGGACCGCCGCCGAGGCCGCCGCCCGGACCGAGGCCGCGCTGGTCGCCACCG
>JAAFHX010000062.1 GCA_013297695.1 Rhodobacterales bacterium
GGTGATCATGTTCTTCACATAGTCGGCGTGGCCGGGGCAGTCGACATGCGCATAGTGCCGCGTCGCCGATTCGTATTCCACATGCGCGGTCGAGATCGTGATCCCCCGCGCCCGCTCTTCCGGAGCCCCGTCGATCTGGTCATAGGCCTTGAATTCGCCGAAATACTTCGTGATCGCCGCCGTCAGCGTCGTCTTGCCATGGTCAACGTGACCGATGGTCCCGATGTTCACATGCGGTTTGTTGCGTTCGAACTTTGCCTTCGCCATCTTGGCCTCCTGGGTGTCGTGGGCGGTGCGTGCAAGCACGCACCCTACGGGGGGTAGGGTGCGTGCTTGTGCACGCACCGCTTGTCATGCGTATTTCTTCTGGATCTCGTCCGAGATGTTCTGCGGAACCGCGTCATAATGGTCGAACGACATCGAGAAATTCGCCCGACCGCTGGTCATCGACCGCAGGTTGTTGATGTAGCCGAACATGTTCGCCAGCGGCACGAACGCAGCAATCACGTTCGCGTTGCCGCGGCTGTCCTGCCCCTGAACCATGCCACGACGGCTGGTCAGGTCGCCGATCACGCCGCCGGTGTATTCTTCCGGCGTCACGACCTCGACCTTCATGATCGGTTCCAGCAGCTTCGCGCCAGCCTTCTTCAGCCCTTCGCGCATCCCGGCCCGTGCCGCGATCTCGAACGCCAGCACGCTGGAGTCCACATCGTGGAATGCGCCGTCCACCAGAGCCACCTTGAAGTCGATCACGGGGAACCCGGCCAGGGGACCGGAGTCCATCACCGACTTGATGCCCTTTTCGACGCCGGGAATGTATTCCTTCGGCACCGAACCGCCCACGACCTTGCTTTCGAACGAATAGCCTTCGCCCGGTTCGGTCGGCGTGATGATCAGCTTGACGCGGGCGAACTGGCCCGTGCCGCCGGTCTGCTTCTTGTGGGTATAGTCGATCTCGGCCTCGCGGCTGATCGTTTCGCGATAGGCCACCTGCGGCGCGCCGATATTCGCCTCGACCTTGAACTCGCGCCGCATGCGGTCGACGAGGATGTCGAGGTGAAGTTCGCCCATGCCCTTCATGATGGTCTGACCGCTTTCGAGGTCGGTTTCCACCCGGAAGGACGGGTCTTCGGCAGCCAGACGCGCCAGCGCCACACCCATCTTTTCCTGGTCGGCCTTCGACTTCGGCTCCACCGCGATCTCGATCACCGGCTCGGGGAAGGTCATCGTTTCCAGCACGACCTGGTTGCCCGGGTCGCACAGGGTATCCCCGGTGGTGGTTTCCTTCAGACCGGCCAGCGCGATGATGTCACCCGCGAAGGCTTCTTCGATCTCTTCCCGGTTGATGGCGTGCATCATCATCATCCGGCCAACGCGCTCGCGGCGCTCCTTGGTCGAATTGATCATCTGGTCGCCCTTCTTGAGCTGACCCGAATAGATCCGCGTGAAGGTGAGCGAGCCCACAAAGGGGTCGTTCATGATCTTGAAGGCCAGCGCCGAGAATGGCTGGGCGTCATCGGCAGACCGCGCGATGTTCCGGGTTTCCGACTCGTCGCCCGGGGCAAAGCCCATGTAGGGCGGCACGTCCAGCGGGGTCGGCAGATAGTCGATCACCGCGTTCAGCATCGGCTGCACGCCCTTGTTCTTGAACGACGATCCACAGAGGATCGGCACGAAGTCGATGGCCAGCGTGCCCTTGCGGATCAGCTCGCGCAGCTTTTCGACCGTCGGCTCGGTACCCTCAAGATAGGCTTCCATGACCTCGTCGTCCTGCTCGACCGCCATCTCGACCAGCGTGCCGCGCATTTCGGCAGCCTGCTTGGCCAGGTCGGCGCGGATCGGCTGGCGCTTCCACGACGCGCCAAGGTCCTCGCCCTGCCAGACCCATTCTTCCATGGTCAGCAGGTCGATGATCCCTTCCAGCTTGTCTTCGGCCCCGATGGGCATCTGGATCGGCAGCGGGTTCGCGCCGGTCCGGTCACGGATCATCTTGACGCAGTTAAAGAAATCGGCGCCGGTCTTGTCCATCTTGTTGACGAACACGATGCGCGGCACCTTGTAGCGGTCAGCCTGCCGCCACACCGTTTCGGTCTGCGGCTCCACGCCCGCGTTGCCATCCAGCAGCACCACCGCACCGTCGAGCACCGCAAGCGAGCGTTCGACCTCGATCGTGAAGTCGACGTGGCCGGGGGTATCGATGATGTTGAAGCGGAACTTGTCGCTCAGGCCCGTCACGCCGGCATCGACCGTGCGTTCCCAGAACGTCGTAGTCGCGGCCGAAGTGATCGTGATCCCGCGTTCCTGTTCCTGTTCCATCCAGTCCATCGTCGCGGCGCCATCGTGCACCTCGCCGATCTTGTGGGACTTTCCGGTGTAGTACAGAATCCGCTCGGTCGTCGTGGTCTTGCCCGCGTCGATGTGGGCGATGATCCCGAAGTTGCGATAGCGGGTCAGGGGGTATTCGCGTGCCATTGGACTGCCTCAGGCTTGAATGTTACCAGCGGTAATGGCTGAACGCCTTGTTGGCGTCGGCCATCTTGTGGGTGTCTTCGCGCTTTTTCACCGCGGTGCCGCGGTTGTTGCAGGCATCCGAAAGCTCGGCAGCCAGACGCTCTTCCATGGTGTTCTCGTTGCGCTTGCGCGCCGCGATGATCAGCCAGCGGATCGCCAGCGCCTCGCGGCGCTCGGGGCGAACCTCGACCGGAACCTGGTAGGTGGCCCCGCCGACGCGGCGCGAGCGCACCTCGACCGAAGGCTTCACATTGTCCAGCGCCTCGTGGAAGGCCTGCACCGGCTCGCGCTTCAGACGGGTCTGCACCCGCTCCAGCGCCGAATAGACGATGCCTTCCGCGACCGACTTCTTGCCGTCGATCATCAGGTTGTTCATGAACTTGGTCAGGATGCGGTCGCCATACTTGGCGTCCGGCAGAACTTCGCGCTTCTCGGCGGCGTGACGACGGGACATCTGTTATTTCCTCACTTCGGACGCTTGGCGCCGTATTTCGAACGGCGCTGGCGACGGTCTTTGACGCCCTGGGTGTCAAGGACACCGCGCAGGATGTGATAGCGGACGCCCGGAAGGTCCTTGATCCGCCCACCGCGGATCAGGACGACCGAGTGTTCCTGAAGGTTGTGCTTTTCGCCGGGGATATAGCAGATCACCTCGAAGCTGTTGGTCAGGCGCACCTTGGCGACTTTCCGCATGGCCGAGTTCGGCTTTTTCGGCGTGGTCGTGTAGACCCGGGTGCAGACGCCTCGCTTTTGCGGGCAGCCTTCCAGGTGCTGCGACTTGGACTTTCTTACGTTCGGCTCCCGCGGTTTGCGGATAAGCTGCTGGATCGTCGGCATTCAGTCTCGCCTTTTGTTGCAACCCGTTCGGTCACCCTTCGTCAAAGGTGGTTCCGGGGGCAGTATCTTGCTTCGGTGCCCTGCGCGTCCGCAAAACACAAAAACCGCACCCGTCCCCTACGCACGGGGACGACGCGGTGGAATTCCAGAGGATCGGGGCATTCCGGCCCGGATCATGACCACATAACCTTGTGAACCCTGTCACCGAACCGCCCCTTTCGGGGGGCCACAGCGCGCGGGATGGCGCCGTATAGGGGGAGTCGCAGGGGATGTCAACAGCACCGGGCGGCGACGTCACAGCGGTCTGCGCAGCCGCATGATCAGGACCAGTGCCGTGGCAACCAGCATCACGACAAGCGTCGAAAGGATCACGTCCGACAGGAAATGCCGCCCCGCCGCAATCCGCTGCGCACCCGCCAGAACGGGAAGGGCGATGATGACCAGGCGCGTCACGCTTCGGCTGCGCGCCCCCAGCCGATCACGCCACCGTGCCCGGATCAGCGCCAGCGACAGGGCCAGCGCCACCGCTCCGGCCATTTCCCCCGCCGTGAAGGAACAGTTGTGCAGGCACTGGTCGGCGATCTCGTGCGGGGCCGTGAACTGCCGGGTTCCGCCGAAAGCCGTCACCTCTGCCGGGCGTGCCCGCCCCCAGAACCGCTTGAGCACCGACTCGACCAGCAGCCCGGGCCCCAGCAGGTACAGCGCCAGGATAAAGGCCCAGTCGCGCGCGGACAGCCGCAGCACCGGCCCGTGCCGCAGCCCGGCGACAGCGCATGCCACCGCAGCACCGGCGACCATCCCGATGGACGCCCCCCAGATCGCGCGGCGCAGCCGGTCGGGCCAGATCATGTCGGCCACCGGAAATCCCTCTCCGGGCACATGGAACAGACCCGACACGGCAAGATCGATCCCCGGCCACAGGGCGAACAGCGCAAAGACCGCCAGCACCAGCGCCGCAAGCCGCAGCAGCAGGGACAGCGGGTCATCCGGCATCGCGCAGACAGGCCGCCGGCAACAGATAGCCCGACAGGGTAAGGCGACGGTAGGCCCCGCCTGCGGTATCGAAGGTGACCACAGGTTGAACCGCAGCACCGCCGCAGCGCGGCTGCGCCTCGGTTACCAACAGGACGGTCCCGTCCGTCTCGGGCGGCAACGGATGGGCCTGTTCGTAGTGGTTCATCGGCCGGCCCCGGGGCGGCACGGCATAGATCGGCACGCCGGTCCGACGGCCGACATAGAACAGGTCGGCCAGCACGTCGCGCCGGTCTGCCACGATGGGCACATTCGCAACTTCGGCCTGTGACAGGATCTGCAGGCTCAGGTCTGTCCGCCCCAGATAGCGGGCCAGAAGCGGGGCCTGCCCGGTCAGCGCCAGCCCCGGCATCAGCGTCAGCACCGGCATCGCCACGCAGATCGCGCCGTTCACCACCAGCGACAGCACCAGCAGCCCGCGCCGCGCCGCCAGCACCTGCACCGCCGCCACCGTTCCGGCGAAATAGGCCGAGGCTGCCCAGTTCGCATAGGCTTTCGACAGCAGGGCCTGCACCGACACCGCCGCCAGCGCGGGAACCGAGAAGACCAGCAGCCTGCCCCGCCCCCGGGGTCGCAGCACCGCCCAGATCAGGGCTGCGAAGGTCACCGGCCCGAACACCGCCGCCTGCTGCACAAGGAACGACAGCGCCGAGGCCGGGCTCACCCCGGCCATCGGTGCCGCAGCGCGCACCCAGCCCACATTGTCGGCCGTATGCTCCAGCGTGGACAACCCGTGTGCAAGGTTCCACCACAGGTTCGGCGCGATCACCGCCCCGAAGGCCGCCAGCATCAGCGCCGCATTCCCCCAGCCGAACCGCAGCGCCGGGATCAGCAGCGCGCCCAGCCCCACACCCAGCAGAAAATACACTGCCGCATATTTTGCCAGAAAGGCCAGCCCCGCAGCCACACCCGCCAGCACCGCAAATGGCGGCCAGCGGGTTTCGACCAGCCGGGCATGCCACAGCAGCGCCAGCGCAAAGAACGGGGCCATGATCGTGTCGGTCGAGATCAGCAGGCTGCCAAGCCCCACCATCGGCAGGGTCGCATAGGTGGCAGCCACCCAGACCGCGATCCGCCCGCCCGCCATCCGCGCCGCCAGCGCCGCCAGGATCAGCGCCGTCGCGCCATGGAACAGCGGGGCCGGTGCCCGGACCCAGAACGGATAGTCAGCGCCGCTGATCCAGGTCACCGCCCCGATCACCCAGGCGATCAGCGGCGGCTTGGAATAGTAGCCAAAGGCGAAATCCTGCGACCAGAGCCAGTATTGCGCCTCGTCCACGAACAGGTCGGTCCGGTTGAAGAACAGCAGCACCAGCCGCGCCAGCGTGATGGCCACCACGATCAGGAAGGCCGGGCGCAGCCACCCGTCCTCCGTCTCAGGCGTCTGCATGATCGGCAGCGCGGATCAGCCACAGATTGCGGGCATAGATGAACACCCCCATCACCTGCCCCAGAATGAACACCGGGTCCGCGCGGTAGATGGCATAGGCCAGCAGCATCACGCCGCCCCCCATCGAGAAATACCAGAAGGCCACCGGCACGACCGACCGGCGTGCCCGTTCCGATGCGATCCACTGCACGAGGAACCGCGCGGTGAACAGCAGTTGCCCGGCAAGGCCGAACCCCACCCAGGCCAGCTCGAACGGGGTGTCGGCGTGAAACACCGTCATCAGCCATTGCGTCATGCGGCACCCCCGCCGGGTGCGGGGCGCGCGACGGGGGTGGCGCTGGACGTCTTGCGCCGCCGGATCAGCCACATCACGCCCATCAGGTCGGTCACGCCCACCAGCGCACGCTGGATGTTGCTGTAGTTCGACCGCCCCGCCCCCCGTTCGCGGTGCGACACATCGACGTGCACGATCTGCCATCCGTCGCGGGCGAAAAGCGCCGGCAGATAGCGGTGCATGTGGTTGAAATAGGGCAGGCGCAGGAACGCCTCGCGGCGGAACGCCTTCAGGCCGCAGCCGGTATCGCGCGTGCCGTCGTTCAGCAGCCAGCCGCGCAACCCGTTGGCAAAGCGCGACCCCGCGCGCTTGGTCCAGGTATCGTGCCGGTCCACCCGCTGTCCGGCGACCAGCCCGATGCCTTCGCTGCCCGGAGCCAGCAGGGGGGCTGCCAGCTTCGGCAGTTCCTCGGGCGGGTTCTGGCCGTCGCCGTCCAGCGTGCAGATCACCGGCGCACGCGCCGCCATCACGCCGGAATGCACGGCGGCACTCTGGCCGGCAGACCTCGGGTTGTGCAGCACGGTCAGGTTCGGCATCACGGCCATCCTTCCGGCCAGCTCTGCGCCTGTTGCATCCGTCGATCCGTCATCGACCACGATCACCTCGAACGGGGCCACGCCTGCCAGTGCCGCGCAGATGCCGTCGATCAGCCCCAGGATGTTTCCGGCCTCGTTCTTGGCAGGAATGACGATGGAAAGTGTATACATGACCTGCCGCGTGCTGTCCGCCCTGCCCTACCCCGACCGCGCCCCTGCCGCAACGATTATCCGGCCTGCGCCCGGTCGCGGGCGATCCGCCGTTCGCGATACAGCGTGAAGATGCCGGTCCCGATCACCACCGCCGCGCCCAGCAGCGTCAGCGCATCGGGCAGGGTGCCGAACACGAGATAGCCCAGCAAGGTGGCCCAGATCAGCGCGGTATAGCGGAACGGGGCGACAAAGCCGATTTCTCCCACCCGCATCGTCTTGACCGAACTCAGATACCCCACGATCAGCGCCGAGGCGGCAAAGCCCACCAGCAGCACCTCGTGCAGACCCACCGCCACCCAGCCGGTCACCGCCGTACCCGCCAGCCCCATCAGCGCCACCGCCACGCTGGCCGCCAGCGCCACCAGCACCGACGGCAGACCCGCCGACATCCGCCGCGTCGTGAGGTCTCGCACCACGACACACAGCACCGACCCCAGCCCGACCACCGACCAGATGTCGAACCCGTCACTGCCGGGACGGATGATGAGCAGGACGCCCAGGAAGCCCACGAAGATCGCCAGCATCCGCCGCCAGCCGACGGGTTCGCGAAACGCCAGCGCCGCCCCAAGGGTCACCGCCAGCGGCAACATCTGCAGGATCGCCGACAGGTTCGCCAGCGGCATGTGCATCAAGGCACCCAGGAACAGCAGCGTCGCCAGCACCTCGGCCGCCGTGCGCAGCGCCAGACGCCTGCGGTCCTGCGGGCTGTCGGGCAGGCGCCACGCCCCCGTTCGCCAGGCGATCACGGCCAGCAGCGACACGCTGACCGCGCCCCGCATGGCAATGGTCTGGAACAGCGGCAGCGTCTGCGTCACCAGCTTCATCGCCGCGTCGCCGAAGGTGAAGGCTGCCATCGCAACGCCCATGTAGATCGCGCCGCGCAGGTTGTCGGACATCACGGCGGGGGCTCCTCGGGTCAGACCGGGGACGTACCAGCATCCCGGAGGCATCACCAGAGGCATCGGGCCCTTTCCGCCGCCCACCCGCCCGGCGACAGCCCTGAAACCCGGCGGCGCAGGGGGGCTGTCTGCCCCCCTCACCCCCCGAGGATATTTGTGAACAGAAGACGGAGGGGCGACGGTCTTTGCCGCCCGGTCAGGTCCGCGCCGCCCGGATCAGGGCAAGGATGTCGCGCGCCGCGTCGGGGATGTTGGTGCCGGGGCCGAAGATCGCCTTGACGCCGTGGTCATAGAGGAACGGGTAGTCCTGCTGCGGGATGACACCGCCGCAGATCACGAGGATGTCGCCCGCCCCCGCCGCCTGCAGCGCCTGCACCAGTTTGGGGGCAAGCGTCAGATGGCCCGCCGCCTGGCTGGAAATGCCGATCACATGCACATCGTTGTCGATGGCATCCTGTGCCGCCTCTTCCGGGGTCTGGAACAGGGGGCCGACATCGACGTCAAAGCCGATGTCGGCAAAGGCGGTGGCGATGACCTTGGCCCCCCGGTCATGCCCGTCCTGCCCCATCTTGACCACCAGCATGCGCGGGCGGCGGCCTTCTTCCTCGGCAAAGGCCTCGACATCCTTCTGGATGGCGGCAAAGCCCGCGTCACCCTCGTAGGCGGCACCATAGACGCCGGCCAGCGTCTTCACCTCGGCGCGGTGACGGCCGAAGACGTCTTCCATCGCCTGGCTGATCTCGCCCACCGTGGCGCGGGCGCGGGCGGCCTCGACCGCCGCTGCCAGAAGGTTGCCGCCATGGGCCGCGCGGCGGGTCAGTTCGGCCAGCGCCGCCGCAACGGCCTGCGGGTCGCGGTGGGCGCGGATCTGCGCCAGCCGGGCCACCTGCGCCTCGCGTACCGCCGCGTTGTCGATGCTGCGAAAGTCGATGGGGGCCTCGGCCTCGGGGCGGTACTTGTTGACGCCGACGATCACCTCGTCGCCCCGGTCGATGGCGGCCTGCCGCCGCGCCGCAGATTCCTCGATGCGCAGCTTGGGCATGCCGCTGGCGACGGCCTTCGTCATGCCGCCCATGCCCTCCACCTCCTCGATCAGCGTCCAGGCGGCGGCGGCCAGTTCGGCGGTCAGGCTTTCGACGTAATAGCTGCCCGCCAGCGGGTCGATCACCCGCGCCACCCCGGTTTCCTCCTGCAGGATCAGTTGCGTATTCCGCGCGATGCGGGCGGCGAAATCGGTGGGCAGGGCAATCGCCTCGTCCAGCGCGTTGGTGTGGAGCGATTGCGTGCCGCCCAGCACAGCGGCCAGCGCCTCATAGGCCGTGCGCACCACGTTGTTGTAGGGGTCCTGCGCCTGAAGGCTGACCCCGCTGGTCTGGCAATGGGTCCGCAGCATCAGGCTTTCGGGCTTTTGCGGGCCGAACTCCGACATGATCCGGTGCCACAGCAGCCGTGCGGCGCGCAGTTTCGCCGCCTCCATGAAGAAATTCATCCCGATGGCAAAGAAGAACGACAGGCGCGGCGCGAAATCGTCGACGTTCATGCCGCGCGCCAGCGCCGTGCGCACATATTCCCGCCCGTCGGCCAGCGTGAAGGCCAGTTCCTGCACCAGGTTCGCCCCGGCCTCCTGCATGTGATAGCCGGAAATCGAGATCGAGTTGAATTTCGGCATCTCGGCCGCCGTGTATTCGATGATGTCGGCCACGATCCGCATCGAGGGTTCCGGCGGATAGACATAGGTGTTGCGCACCATGAATTCCTTGAGGATGTCGTTCTGGATGGTGCCCGACAGCGCGGCGCGCGGCACGCCCTGCTCCTCGCCCGCCACGATGAAGCTGGCCAGCACCGGAATGACCGCGCCGTTCATCGTCATCGACACCGAAACCTTGTCCAGCGGGATGCCGTCGAACAGGATCTTCATGTCTTCGACGCTGTCGATGGCGACGCCGGCCTTGCCGACATCGCCCACCACGCGGGGATGGTCGCTGTCATAGCCGCGATGGGTGGCCAGATCGAAGGCGACCGACACGCCCTGCTGCCCGCCCGCAAGGGCCTTGCGGTAAAAGGCGTTGCTTTCCTCGGCGGTGGAAAAGCCCGCATATTGCCGGATCGTCCAGGGGCGGCCCGCATACATCGTGGCCTTGACGCCGCGCAGGTAGGGCGCGGCGCCGGGCAGGCTGTTCACGCCCTCCAGCCCGTCGATGTCGGCGCGGGTATAGATCGGGCGGACGGCAATGCCTTCCAGCGTGTTCCAGGTCAGGCTTTCAGGGTCGCGGCCCTTGAGGTCGCGGCGCGCCATCGCGGCCCAGGCGTCACGGTCATCGGTCATCGGCGTTCCCTTTCCAGGCCCCCGGCGCGTTGCCGGATCAATCCGCTTTGGTTTCGGCCCGCACCGCCCTATGTCAGGGCCATGGGGGGCTTCATGTCGCTGCGATCCATGCTTGTTCTTCTGATGCTCGCGGGCCTGCCGGCCGCCGCGCAGGACAGCGCAGCCCCGGCGGAGGCCGGGGCGTCGCCGGTCGCGCAATCTGCTGCAGGCCCGGTGGCCGCCGCCGACGTCACCCTTGCGCAGTTCCTGTGGGACCGCCGCCCTGTCGTGGTCTTTGCCGATACCCCGAACGACCCGCTGCTGCGCCGCCAGATGGACCAGATCAGCCGCGAACTTGGTCCGCTGGACGAACGCGATGTGGTCGTGATCGTGGATACCGATCCGACCGCGCAGACCGCGATCCGCCAGCGGTTGCGCCCGCGCGGCTTTTCGCTGGTGCTGATGGACAAGGACGGCGAGGTCAAGCGCCGCATGCCGCAGCCCCAGACGGTGCGCGAGATCACCCGCACCATCGACCGCTTTCCGCTGCGGCGGCAGGAGATGCTGGAACAACGGCCGGCGGGCAGATAGGTCATTCGAACTCCAGGATCACGTCATCGACCTTCAGGCTGGCCCCGGCGCTGGCGCTGATCTTCCTGACCACACCCCGGCGTTCGGCCTTGAGGATGTTTTCCATCTTCATCGCCTCGACCGTGGCGAGCGCCTGACCCTCCTGCACCTCGTCACCCTCGGCCACGTTGATGCGCACGATCAGCCCGGGCATCGGGCAGAGCAGGAATTTCGACGTGTCGGGCGGCAGCTTTTCCGGCATCAGCTCGGCCAGCGCCGCCTGGCGCGGGCTGCGGACGTGGCATTTCAGGTCGGCCCCGCGCAGGCGCAGCCGAAAGCCCGAGGGGATTTTCCCCACCTTCATCACCAGCGGCACGCCATCCACCATCACCCGCGCCAGCGGCTGGCCCGGCGTCCAGTCCGAAGTGACGCGATGGGATGACCCGTCGGGGAAATGCACGGTTGACCCTTCACGGTCGGCCACGATGCGCACGGGGTGGCTTTCGCCCTGAAGACTGACCACCCAGTCATCCCCCACCCGGCGCTGATGATTGTCCATCGTCCCGGAAATGCGGGTGCGCCGAATTTCCGCCACGCGGTTCATCGCCGCCGCCGCCGCCGCAACGCGCCGGATGTCGTGCCCGTGCAGGGTCGCGCCCGGGAATCCTTCGGGGTATTCCTCGGCGATGAAGGCGGTGGTGATGTTGCCGGACACAAAGCGGGGATGGTCCATCACGGCACCGACGAAGGGCAGGTTGTGGCCGATCCCTTCCACCTCGAACGTATCCAGCGCGAGCCGCATTTCCTCGATGGCCTCCAGCCTTGTGGGGGCCCAGGTGCACAGCTTGGCGATCATTGGGTCGTAATACATGCTGATCTCGCCGCCTTCGAAGACGCCGGTATCGTTGCGCACGATGCCGCCGCGCGGGGTCGGTCCCTCGGCCGGCGGGCGATAGCGGGTCAGCCGCCCAATCGAGGGCAGGAAGTTCCGATAGGGGTCTTCGGCATAAAGGCGGCTTTCCATCGCCCAGCCGTTGATCGTCAGGTCGGATTGCGCAAAGGGCAGCGGCTGACCGGCCGCCACCCGGATCATCTGTTCCACCAGATCGACCCCGGTGATCAGTTCCGTAACCGGATGTTCCACCTGAAGGCGCGTGTTCATTTCCAGGAAATAGAAGTTGCGCGCCCCGTCCACGATGAATTCCACCGTGCCCGCGCTGGTGTAACCCACGGCCTTCGCCAGCGCGCAGGCCTGTTCGCCCATCGCGCGGCGCGTCTCGGGGTCCAGGAAGGGCGAGGGCGCTTCCTCGATCACCTTCTGGTTCCGCCGCTGGATCGAGCATTCGCGTTCGTGCAGATAGACGCAGGTGCCGTGCTTGTCGGCCAGCACCTGAATCTCGATATGGCGCGGCTGGGTCACGAACTTCTCGATGAAGATGCGGTCGTCGCCGAAGCTCGCCGCCGCCTCGTTCTTCGACGACTGGAACCCCTCGCGCGCCTCGGCATCGGTCCAGGCGATGCGCATGCCCTTGCCGCCGCCCCCGGCACTTGCCTTCAGCATCACCGGATAGCCGACCTCGGCGCTGATCCGCACCGCCTCTTCGGCATCGGCGATCAGGCCCATATAGCCGGGAACGGTCGAAACCCCGGCTTCCTGCGCCAGTTTCTTCGAGGTGATCTTGTCGCCCATCGCCTCGATGGCACCCGACGGCGGGCCGATGAAGACCACGCCCGCCGCTTCCAGCGCCGCCGCGAAGTTGCGGTTCTCGCTGAGGAAACCATATCCGGGATGGACCGCCTCGGCCCCCGTGGCCCGGACTGCGTCCATGATCCTGTCGATCACGATATAGCTTTGCGCCGCCGGGGCCGGGCCGATGTGCACCGCCTCGTCGGCCATCTTCACATGCAGCGCGTTGCGGTCGGCGTCGGAATAGACCGCGACCGTGGCAATTCCCATCTTGCGGGCCGTCTTGATGACGCGGCAGGCAATCTCGCCCCGGTTGGCGATCAGGATCTTCTTGAACATGGCTCTCCCGTGGGCTGGGCGCAGCGGCCTTCGATCAGGCGGGGCCGGGCCCCTGGCGCAAAACAGAAAACGCCGCAGGGAAGGCTCCCCACGGCGTCGATGGTCGAACGTTCCCGCGCAGGGCGGGGGCCGGTCAGTGCCGGATCAGCGACAGGCAGGCATCCCTGCGACGCCGCAGCTTGCCATGCCCGCCAGCGCACCAAGCGCCGCCGTGGTGCCGACGTTGTTGCCCGTGGCCTGCGCAACCAGGCCGCCGGCAAGACCGCCTGCCAGGGCGCGTTCGGTCTGCGACTGGCCTTCGCAGCCAGCAACAAAGGTAAGGGCGGCAAGCAGGCCGACGATCTTGAGGTTCCGCATGATGTGCTTTCTCCGGAAGCGTTTGTATTGTGCACAGTATCACGGCACTGCGTCACGGTGTCAAAGTCAAAAGCGCCGGGCCCGGCAGGCCCGCGCAGGCAGTGGCGGGGACCGCGCCCACAGGTCATGCGTCGTCCTCGTCCTGGTCGTCCCAGTCGGCCACGCGTGGCGCATCCGGGGCAAACACGGCGGGAAACGCGGCTTCGGCCCGCTTTGCGTCGATCCGCAGCAGCGCCTCATAGCTTTCGGGATCGAACGGGTCTTCGGCCGGCACCACCTCGCGCCCGAACAGCCAGGACAGGCGGCCCGCGTCCAGATTGCCGCGCTCGAACGGCTCCTCGCCGAAGTGCTGCCAGAGGGCGGCCATGAAAGCCTCGTCCGCGCGCCGGTCCACGGCCTTGCGGTCCTTGAACCGCTCGCGCCGGATGATCCGTGCAGGGCCATCCTTGTGATTGGCCCGGCGGATCACGAACTGCAGGTCACTGCTGGGCAGACGCCCGGGAAAACCGCGATGTTTCAGCATGGGCGGCACCCGGCCCCCGCCCCGCGCGGGTGCGCGGCGGGACCGGCGGCAGATGCCCGCCGGTCCCGCCGCAGACGGTCACTTGTATTTGCCCGTGCTGGCCGGTTCGGTCGTGATCGGCGCGGGGGCCACGACGACTTCCTCGACCTTGGGGGCACATGCGGCGACAAAGGCCAAGAGGCCAAGGCCAAGAACGATGCGGGTTGCGTTGGACATTCTCTGCTCCTGTTTCTTTCTGATGCGGTCTGTCTCGAACCGCAGACAGGCACATGCCCCGGGGCGTGAACCGGTCTTCGGACCGGAGCAAAGGGTACCACACGCCGGTCGACTGACAATGCTGCAATCGCGAAGCCATCGGCGAAAGCGTGCCGGTCAGGGCTGAACGCCACCATCAGAACATCTCCCAGATGCACTGGCCGTCCTGCAGGCTGTAGGCTTCGAACAGTTGTGTCACCTCGGGATGCGGCTCGCCGAAGGGAACCGCGGCCGCCGACAGCGAGATCACGATCTGCGCGGGCATCGGCCCGGGCTGGGCGATGCGCGGCAGGGCATAGTTCTGGCACAGCCACTGCATGTCGGCCAGCGCAGCGTCGGTATCCACCGTCCCGCCCGTCTCGGCAATCGCGGGGGCGACAAAGCGGAACCGCGTCGTCAGCCCGTCCGGGCCGGGCGCATTCCAGACCACTTCCTGCAAGGTCACGGCCTGCCCCGAGGGCACGGCAACCGGCGCAGACGGATGCGATGCCGCGCCCTGCGCTGCCCCGTCGTCCTGCACCGCGATCCACCGTTCCGGCCCGCCGCCCCATCCGTCTTTCCCCCGAACCATCCGCACCCCCCTTTGCCCCAGCCGCCACGGCGTCAGAGCGGGATGTTATCGTGTTTCTTCCACGGCATGGACCGTTTCTTTCCGCGCAGCGACGCAAAGGCGCGGGCCACCCGGCGGCGGGTCGAATGCGGCATGATGACTTCGTCGATGAATCCCCGCTCGGCGGCGGCAAACGGGTTGGCAAAGCGGTCCTCATAGTCCTTCACCCGCGCGGCCACCTTTTCGGGATCGCCAAGTTCGCTGCGGTACAGGATTTCCACCGCGCCCTTGGCCCCCATCACCGCCACCTCGGCGGTGGGCCAGGCATAGCTGAAATCGCCGCGCAGGTGCTTGGACGACATCACGACATAGGCCCCGCCATAGATCTTCCGCGTCAGCACGGTAACCTTCGGCACCGTCGCCTCGCCATAGGCGAACAGCAACTTCGCCCCGTGCTTGATGACCCCGCCATATTCCTGCCCGGTGCCGGGCAGGAACCCCGGCACGTCGACAAAGGTCAGGATCGGAATCTCGAAGGCATCGCAGAACCGCACGAACCGCGCCGCCTTGCGGCTGGCGTCGATGTCAAGGCACCCGGCCAGCACCATCGGCTGGTTGGCCACCACGCCCACGCTCTGCCCCTCCAGCCGGATGAAGCCGGTGATGATGTTGCCCGCATAGTCCTTCTGGATTTCGAAGAAATCACCCTCGTCCGCGACCTTCAGGATCAGTTCCTTCATGTCATAGGGCTGGTTCGGGTTGTCGGGCACCAGCGTATCCAGGCTCGGCTCCACCCGCGCGGGGTCATCGAAGAACGGCCGCACGGGCGCCTTCTCGCGGTTGTTCAGCGGCAGGAAGTCGAACAGGCGGCGGGTTTCGGCCAGCGCCTCCACATCGTTCTCGAAAGCCCCGTCGGCGACCGAGGACTTTTTCGTATGCGTCGTGGCCCCGCCCAGTTCCTCGGCCGTCACCACCTCGTTTGTCACGGTCTTGACCACATCGGGGCCGGTCACGAACATATAGCTGCTGTCCTTCACCATGAAGATGAAGTCGGTCATGGCAGGGCTGTAGACCGCGCCGCCCGCGCAGGGCCCCATGATCAGGCTGATCTGCGGCACCACGCCCGAGGCTTCGATGTTGCGCTGGAACACTTCGCCATAGGCGGCAAGCGACCCCACGCCTTCCTGGATGCGCGCGCCGCCACTGTCGTTGATCCCGATCACCGGCGCGCCGTTCTGGATCGCCATGTCCATGATCTTGCAGATTTTCGCGGCATGGGTCTCCGACACGGACCCGCCCAGCACGGTGAAGTCCTGGCTGAACACATAGACCATGCGGCCGTTGATCGTGCCCCAGCCGGTCACCACGCCGTCGCCGGGATGCTTGGTCTCTTCCATCCCGAAATCGGTGCAGCGATGGGTCACGAACATGTCGAATTCCTCGAACGACCCCTCGTCCAGCAAAAGCTCGACCCGTTCGCGGGCAGACAGCTTGCCCTTGGCATGCTGCGCCGCCAGACGCCGCGCCCCGCCGCCCTGACGCGCAACGGAACGGCGATCCTCAAGCTCCTGCAGGATGTCCTTCATGTCTGTCCCCCCTCGTGTGGCGGGCACAGTAGCGGCCCGCAAGGCAATCCGGAAGGGAATTCAGGAATATTTGCAAATTGTTGGCAGATGAATATCTGCAAATTGCAAATTCGCAAAACATGGTGCCGTTGTCCCGCGCAGGCTATGGGTTCGGCCTGTTCCTGGGGAATACCGTCATGCCCACCCTTCCTGTCCCGCTCGTGACAATCGGCCTTCTGCTGGCCTCGAACATCTTCATGACCTTCGCCTGGTACGGCCACCTGCGGTTCAAGGCGGCCCCGCTTTATGCCGTGATCCTGATCTCCTGGGGGATCGCCTTTTTCGAATACGTCCTGCAGGTGCCTGCGAACCGTATCGGTCACGGGCATTTCTCGGCGGCAGAGCTGAAGACGATCCAGGAGGTCATCACCCTGTCGGTCTTTGCCGTCTTTTCGGTGCTGTACCTGAAAGAACCGCTGTCGTGGAACCACCTTGTCGGCTTTGGCTTCATCGCCTGCGGCGCGTTCTTCATCTTTCACAAATGGGCCTGACGGGACCTTGCCCGCGCCCCTGCCTCTGCTAGCCTGCCCGCAAGGCAAGACAGCACAGGGGGCGACATGCCGGGATACAGGCTTTACGGCTGGCGGCAGACCGGTTCCATGGCGATCGAGGCCGCGCTGGCCGAAGCCGCCGTGCCGCATGATTACCTCCCGGTCAGCCGCAAGACCGACGCCAACCTTCGGCCCGAGTTCACCGCGATCAACCCGCGCCAGCAACTGCCCGCGCTGGTGCTGCCCGACGGGACCGTCGTCACCGAAGGCCCGGCGATCCTGAGCCACATCGCCGACGCCTTCCCGCAGGCCCGCCTGGCACCGGAACGCGGCAGTTCGGCCCGTGCAACGCATGACCGCTGGCTGGCCTTCCTGCACGCCAATGTCTACGAGGCCATGCTGCGCGAGTCCTATCCCGACCGCTACACCACCGACCCCGCCTGTGCGCCCGCCGTCAGCGCGGCGGCCACCGCGTATGTCCACTGGCACTTCCGCATCCTCGAGGCGGAACTGGGCGACGGCCCCTTCTTCTTCGGCCCGCGCCTGTCGATGATCGACATCTATTTGTGGATGCTGTGCTGCTGGGTCGATGCCGGCTGGCTGGCCGATACCTGCCCGGCCATCGACCGCCTGCGCGCCGCGGCAAGCGCGCGGCCCGCCCTTGCCGCCGTGCTGGACCGCCACTTCGGACCCGAAGACTGACCGCCCAGGGAATGGACAATCCCGCCCCGCAAGCGTAGCAGGCGGGGATGGACAGCCTGCCCGAAACCCGCTTTCTTGATCGCACCACCCCGCCCCATATCTCGACGCTGATCCTGATCGCAGGGCTGGCGGCACTGTCGCTGAACATCTTCCTGCCGTCGCTGCCGCTGATGGCCGATCATTTCGGCGTGCCCTATCCGATGATGCAGCTTTCGGTTTCGCTGTACCTCGTGGCAACGGCGCTGCTGCAGGTCTTTGTCGGCCCGATTTCCGACCGGTTCGGCCGCCGCCCGGTGATGCTTGCCGCGACCGGCATCTTCACCCTGGCAACCCTCGGCGTGCTTCTGGCCCCGAGTTTCGGGATATTCCTTGCCTGCCGCATGCTGCAGGCGGTGATCGCCACCGGCTTCGTGCTGTCGCGCGCCGTTGTGCGCGACATGGTTCCGCAGGATCAGGCGGCGTCGATGATCGGCTATGTCACCATGGGCATGTCGGTGGTGCCGATGTTCGGCCCGGTGATCGGCGGCGTTCTGGATCAGGCTTTCGGCTGGCAGGCAAGCTTTGCCCTGCTGGGCCTGGGCGGCCTTGGCCTGATGGCCCTGATCTGGGCCGACCAGGGCGAGACGGCAAAGGGCCTCGCCCGCAGCTTTGCCGACCAGGCCCGCGAATACCCTGAACTGCTGCGGGCACAGCGGTTCTGGGGCTATTGCCTCGCCTCGGCCACCGCATCGGGGGCGTTCTTTGCCTATCTGGGCGGTGCACCCTTCATCGGGACCGATGTCTTCGGGCTGGACCCGGCGGTGCTGGGTTTCTATTTCGGCGCGCCGGCGCTTGGCTACATGCTGGGCAACTACCTGTCGGGCCGCTTTTCCGCGCAGGTCGGCGTCAACCGCATGGTGCTTGCGGGCGCGCTGACCACCACGGCCGGGCTGGCGCTGCTGGCCGTTTGTGCGGCGGTGGGCCTGATGTCGCCCGGCATCTTCTTCGGCTTTGTCATCACCGTGGGGCTTGGCAACGGCATCCTTCTGCCCAATGCCACGGCCGGAATGCTGTCCGTGCGCCCCAGCCTTGCCGGGTCGGCGGCAGGGCTTGGCGGGGCCTTCACCATCGGCGGGGGGGCCGCCCTGTCCGCCCTTGCCGGAGCGATCCTGCACCCGGGGTCAGGAACGCTGCCGCTGATCCTGCTGATGCTCGCCTCGTCGGCGGCCTCGATCCTGTGCATCCTCTGGGTCATGCGCCGCGCGCGGCAACTGGCGCTGCGCTGATCCCGCCTCAGGCGCGCGCCACCAGGAACCGGCAGCGCGCGCCGATCCGCAGCGACCCGTCCGGCTGATGGAACGGGGCCAGGGCCGCGGCATGGGCGGCATCGACCGCCCCGGCCCCCGCCAGTGCCCGCGCCCGCGCCGCCACACCGGACGAGCCAAGACCCCGCAGCGCCGTCGCCGCATCGGGGTAGGACCAGGGGCTGTCCACATCGACCACCCGTTCCGGCACCAGCCCTGCCGCCTGCGCCAGACCGCGCAGCCTGCCCTCGTCCGACAGCGCAAAGGGCCCCGGCGCGCCGGGCGGCGGCACCGGCAGCAGCGGGCGCAGCGCGCCGACGATCGCCGCCGCTTCCATCCCCTCGGGGTCGCCCCAGGTCATCACCACAACCGCGCCGCCCGGCCGCGCCACGCGCCGCGCCTCGGCCAGCGCCCGCACCGGATCGGCGGCGAACTGAAAGGCGTTGAACCCGGTCACCACGTCAAAGCTGCCCTCGGCAAAGGGCACATCCTCCAGATCGGCAAGCCGGAAATCGCCCTGCGGCGTGCGTTCCCGCGCGATCTCCAGCAGCGCCCCGGCCGCATCGAACCCCGCCACGCGCGCGCCCCGCGCGGCGGCCAGCGCCGCCGCCATGCCCGCGCCGCAACCCGCATCCAGATAGTCGGTGCCCGGCCCCACCCCGCAGGCCGCCAGCGCCGCCTCGTATCCGGCGCGAAACTGCCCCTCCTGGATTTCGGCCCAGTCGCGCGCCGCCGACCCCCAGAGCGGCCCGTTCACCGCCGCGCTGCCCGTCCGATCCTGGTTCATGCTGCGGTTCCTCCCGTGGCTGTGCCGCCAGCAGTTGGCCAGCCCCCGGCCCGGAAAGCAACGCCAAAGGCGACCCGCTCTTGCCAGGGCAGCTTTGCAAAGAGTACGCTATCACTTCGCAAACTGCCGGAACACCATGGCCACCCAGAAACTCTATGCCGGAACGACGCTGCGCGAACTGCGTGGCCGGGTCGGCCTGACGCAGAAGGCCTTTGCCGACAAGCTTGGCGTCTCGCTGCCCTATCTCAACCAGATGGAGAACAACCACCGCCCGGTGTCGGCGGGCGTCGTGCTGGGTCTGGCACAGGAATTCGGCTTTGACGTGACCGCGCTCACCACCGGCGACAGCGAGCGGCTCGTCTCGGACATGCGCGAGGC
>JAAFHX010000063.1 GCA_013297695.1 Rhodobacterales bacterium
AAGAAACTGCACTGGCGCAACGAGGTAATGGAATATGGCTCTGCCTCCCGGCTGATCGCCAGCCTGGAAAAGCCGACCACCAACGACTGGCTGACCCGGTCGCGCGACAGCGATGACCTGACCGCGCTGCGGACCCTGTCGGAAATGCCCGAGATTCGCGACCGGCTGCGCGGGCCGCAGGCCGTGCGGCTGCTGTGGGACGTGTGCCGAATCCCGGATTTCCGGTCGATTTCCGAGTCGGAACATGCCGGGATGCTGGCGCGAATCTTCGGCTTTCTGGCCGACACGGGGCAGGTGCCTGCCGACTGGCTGGCCGCCAACATCGCCCGCATCGACCGCAGCGATGGCGATATCGACGCCATTTCCCGGCGGCTCGCTTATATTCGCACCTGGACATACATTGCGCAGCGGAAAGGCTGGGTTGCCGACGAAAGTCATTGGCGGGATGAAACCCGCGCTGTAGAAGACCGCTTGTCGGACGCGTTGCATGCCCGCCTGACGCAACGATTTGTCGACCGGCGCACGTCAGTTCTGATGCGGCGGTTGAAACAGAAGGAGAGCCTCGTGGCCGAGGTCAATGACAAGGGCGAAGTGATGGTCGAAGGCGAGTTCGTCGGCCGTCTGGAAGGGTTCCGCTTTCGCCAGGATGCATCGGCCTCGGCGGACGAGGCGCGCACGCTGCGGCAGGCCGCCTACGAGGCGCTGCGCCCCGAGTTCCACCTGCGCGCCGACCGCTTTTACAACGCGCCCGATACCGAGCTTGATTTCACCGAACAGGGGGGCCTGATGTGGGGCAGCTCGGCGGTGGGCAAGCTGATCGCGGGTTCGGAACGGCTGAAGCCCGGGGTCGAGCCCTTTGTGGACGAGGAAGCGGGCTTTGACGTGGCCGAGAAGGTGCGTCGCCGGTTGCAGCATTTCATCGACCGCAGGGTGGCCGCGCAGTTCGAACCGCTGATGGCGCTGTCGCGGGACGAGACGCTGCAGGGCCTGGCGCGCGGGTTCGCGTTCCGGTTGGTCGAGGGTCTTGGCGTGCTGCCGCGCGACCAGGTGGCCGATGACGTGAAGGCGCTGGACCAGGAAGCGCGGTCGGCACTGCGCAAGCATGGGGTCCGGTTTGGCCAGTTCACCGTCTTTCTGCCGCTGTTGCTGAAACCCGCGCCGACCCGCCTGCGGCTGGTGCTGTGGTCGCTGGCGAACGGGTTGCAGGAGTTTCCCGAAAGCCCGCCGCCCGGTCTGGTGACGATCCCCAACCTGCCCGAGGTGCCGCGCAGCCACTACACCCTTGCGGGCTATCACCCGGCAGGCGCCCGGGCGATCCGGATTGACATGCTGGAACGGCTGGCCGACCTGCTGCGCGCCAAGGACAGCCGCGCGGGCTTTGAGGCAACGCCCGAGATGCTGTCGATCACCGGCATGACACTGGAACAGTTTTCGGGCCTGATGGCAGGTCTTGGCTATCGCGGCGACAAGGCCGAACGGCCGAAGGCGCGACCGGAGGCAGCGCGGCCGCTGCCCGAGGCAGCGCCGGTCGCCTCGGATGCGACGCCGGAGGATATGTCTGCCGTCGCACCCGCACCCGAATCCGAACCCGTCGCAGAGGTTGCAGAAGCGGTGCCCGAGACGGTCGCGGCCCCGGTAGCCCCGGTCGAGATGGAAACCTACTACACCTTTGTCTGGGCCCCCCGACCCCGGGGGGGCGAAGGTCGTGGCCCGCGCAACCGCCCGGAACGGCAGGCCGAACGTCCGGCACAGGATCGCGGCCCGCGCCCCGACCGGTCGCGCCGGGACCGCCCTGCCGCACCCGCTGCACCGGTCGAAGGCAGCCCGGAGGGTGCCGCCGCCGCGACGCCCCCGGTGCCGGACGCGCGTCCGCCCCGGCCCGAACGGACTGATCGCCCCGCCGAGGGCGAAGGGCGTCGGCGCGACGCGCCCCGCCAGGGCGGCAAGGACCGGGGGCCGGAAGGCGGCACCAAGGGCAAGGGCGCTGCCGCACCTCAGGACCGGCCCGAGCGCGGCGAACGGTCGCAGGATCGTCCGTCCGGTCAGGGGCAGCCCAAGACATTTGAATCGCGGCCGCCGAAATCCGAAAAGATCGATCCCGACAATCCTTTTGCCGTGCTGGCGGCACTTCGCCTGAAAAGCTGAGGCCGGGTGGCGGTTCGTCCCGCGCAGACCATCCCGCAAGCGGCCGGCACCGCGACCGAGCGGCTGGACAAGTGGTTGTGGCACGCCCGTTTTTTCCGCAGCCGCAGTCTGGCAACGGCAGAGGTGACCGCAGGTCATGTGCGGATCAACGGCATCAGGGTGGCAAAACCTGCCCATCCGGTGCGCGCGGGCGATACCCTGACCTTTGTGCAGGCCGGGCGCATCCGGCTGGTCCGGGTGACCGGCACCGCGCCCCGGCGCGGACCGGCCGAGGTCGCGCAGCGGCTGTACCATGATCTGGACAGTTCTTCCCCCGAGCCGCCCGAGACTGCTTGAAGGCGTCGGCAGTTTCCCCTAGCTAAAGCCCGTACGCGCAAGGAGCCCGCCCGAACCATGACCTATGTGGTGATCGACAACTGCATCGCCTGCAAATACACCGACTGCGTCGAGGTCTGTCCGGTGGATTGCTTTTACGAGGGCGAGAACATGCTGGTCATCCATCCCGACGAGTGCATCGATTGCGGGGTCTGCGAACCGGAATGTCCCGCCGATGCAATCCGGCCCGATACCGAGCCGGACATGGAGAAATGGGTCGAGTTCAACCGGAAATATGCCGTGGCCTGGCCGGTCATCGTGACCAAGAAGGACCCGCTTCCCGAAGCCGAGGCGCGCGATGGCGAGACGGGCAAGCTTGAGAAGTACTTCCGTGAAGGTGCCGGTCGCGGCGGCTGAGTCGCAGGGACAGTCGTTCCGATTGTCGGCATTTTGTCGTCTGCCGGGCACGTCGGCCTGAAATAACGCCGTTTTGCGACGTCGCCGTGCCAAAGGATGGTGCCGTGCCTGTTGGAATCGGAGGTATTTCGTGCTATATCATTGTTACAAACTAGCAATGGGGCCTGGCTCCACCACCGGTGCCGCTCGCCCCGGGGTGGGATTTCCGAAGAGATAGACATGCATCGCCGGGGCAGTGTGCCGCGGTCGATGAAATTTCGTCGGATCAGGGCCGCAGTTCGAGGAAGTGACCGCATGACCAAGACCAAGAAGCCCGAGTTTCGCCCCAACGAATTCGTCGTGTATCCCGCCCACGGTGTGGGCCGGATCATCTCGATCGAGGAACAGGAGATTGCGGGCCTGACGCTGGAACTGTTCGTGATCTCGTTCGAGAAGGACAAGATGACCCTGCGCGTTCCGACCCACAAGGCGACCGAGATCGGCATGCGCCAGTTGTCCTCGCCCGATGTGGTGACCAAGGCGCTGGACACGCTGAAGGGCAAGGCCAAGGTCAAGCGCGCGATGTGGTCGCGCCGGGCGCAGGAGTATGAACAGAAGATCAACTCGGGCGACCTGCTGTCGATCGCCGAGGTGGTCCGCGATCTGCATCGCACCGATGACCAGCGCGAGCAGAGCTATTCCGAGCGTCAGCTTTACGAGGCGGCGCTGGAACGCCTGACCCGCGAGGTTGCCGCCGTCAGCGGTGTTGACGAGGCGGGTGCGGCGAAAAAGGTCGATGACGTTCTGGTGTCCCGCGCTGCCTGAACTCTCTGTGTGAGCTTCTAGAGGCCGCGCCCCGCCCCGGGCGCGGCTTTTTCATGCGGCGTGATGCGCCGTGACGATGACCAGCACGGCCACCTCGGCCAGTTGCTGGCTTGCCCCCAGAATGTCGCCGGTCTGTCCGCCGAGGCGCGCGCGCGCTGTCAGCGCCAGCCAAAGGCAAAGCAGCCCTGCGGCAAGGGCGGCGGGCAGAAGGGCGGTGCCGATCAATGCGGCCCCGGCAAAGGCCGAAAGCGCGACGGCAGTGAAGACCGCGCCCCGTGGGGGCCGACCCACACGATGCGACAACCCGTTGTCGCGCGCATTGGGCAGCGCCGCCATGAGAACCGCCATCGGGGCGCGGCTGATCGCCCCCGACGCGATGATCGCCGCCCAGTCGTTCGTGCCGACCAGCAGGCTCAGCGCCAGCCAGCGCAGCAGCGTGACAAGCACAAGCGCCAGCACGCCATAGGTGCCGATCTGGCTGTCCTTCATGATCGCCAGTCTGCGGGCCCTGTCCCAGCCGCCCCACATCCCGTCGGCGGTATCGGCCAGACCGTCCTCGTGCAGCGCCCCGGTCAGCAGGACCTGAACGATGACGATGGTTGCCGCAGCCAGCGCGGGCAGCAGCCCGGCCCAGATCGCCAAGGCCCCCGCCGCCGCGCCAACAGCGCCGACCAGACCGCCCACCAAGGGCCAGGCCCAGGCCGGGGCCGCGCCGCGTCGTGCGGCACGCCGGGCCGAGACCGTCACCGGCAACCGGGTCAAAAGCCCCAGGGCCAGCACCAGATCGCCTGCCTCGGGGCGCCAAATGTCGCGTTCGTTCAAAGGGATGCCCCTCACGGATGGCCACTTCCGGAATTCATCGTTAAGGCTTGATCCGAAAAGGCACAATGCAGGAGTTCTTGATGCCCGCCCCTTTTGAATCGCTTTCCGAGTTTCGCGACCTGCTGCAGCAGTTGCCCGTGCCGGACGCGTCGGCCATCGCCGCAGCCCGGGCGCGTGATGCGGTTCTGACCAAGCCGCCCGGCGCGCTTGGCCGTCTGGAGGACGTTGCGATCTGGATGGCGGGCTGGCAAGGCACGGCGTGCCCGGTCGTGGACCGACCGCTGATCCTGATCTTCGCCGGCAACCATGGCGTGACCGCGCAGGGCGTTTCGGCCTTTCCGGCGGCAGTGACGGCACAGATGGTCGGAAACTTCCAGCAGGGCGGGGCTGCGATCAACCAGTTGGCCAAGGCCTTCGGGGCGCGACTGGAAGTGATCGCGCTGGACCTTGACCGGCCGACCGCCGATTTCACCGAACAGCCCGCCATGACCGAGGGCGAGGTGGTGGCGGCCCTGTCCGCCGGATGGAATGCCGTGGTCGCGGGGTCTGACCTGCTGGTCACGGGCGAGATGGGCATCGGCAACACGACCGCCGCCGCTGCGCTGGCGGCCGCGCTTTACGGCGGCGGGGCCGGTTGGGTCGGGCGCGGGACCGGGGTTGATGATGCGGGCCTTGCCGTGAAGGGCCGTGTGGTCGAGGCTGGATTGGCCCGCAACGCCCAGGTGCTGGCAGACCCGCTGCAGGCGCTGCGCTGTCTGGGCGGTCGCGAGATTGCTGCAATGGCCGGAGCGATCGCGCGGGCGCGGGTTGACCGGGTTCCGGTGGTCCTGGACGGGTTCATCTGCTGCGCTGCTGCGGCGGTGCTGGCGCGGCTGAACCCTGCCGCGCTGGATCATGCCGTGGCAGGCCATGTCAGCGCCGAGGCCGCGCATGGCCGTCTGCTGGCCCATCTGGGAAAGGTCCCGCTGCTGGACCTTGGCATGCGCCTTGGCGAAGGGTCGGGTGCCGCGCTGGCCATCGCGGTGGTCAAGGGCGCCGTTGCCTGCCATTCCGGCATGGCCACCTTTGCCGAGGCCGGGGTATCCGATGGCTGACCCGCAAGGGTCAGTCAGGTTTTCGGCATCTCCAGCGTGACGGTCCGCCCGTTCTTGACATAGCTCAGCTCGCGGTCCGAAATCGCCGCAACCTTGCCCCCATCGACCCGGTCCCCGACGCTGACCTTGACGTACCGACCGTTCGGCTGGCGGACAAGAGCATAGCGGTTCGAGGCCGAGCCATAGACACCGATCAGGTTCAGCCGTGACAGGTTGATCGCATTGCGGAAGGTCGCCTGCTTTGCCACGTTCGCATGGGTCGGCAGCGACGGGGCCGCCGAGGTGACCTCGGGCTCGTCGATTTCAACCGATACGGGATCGTCCTTTTCCGCAGCGGCAACCTTTGGTTCTTCGGGTGCCTTTGGGTCTTCGGGGGTGGCCTGCGGAATGGCACCGGGTGTGGGTTTCGGCTCGGGTGCGGTAAGGGCCACGGCGGGCTCGGCGGCAGGCTCGACGGCGGCAGCGACCGGGGCCGGCGCAACAGAGGCGACGGCGGCTTCGACCGCCTTCGAGAAATCGGCCGGGCGCGGTGCGGGCTTGCGCGAAACCGCAATCGCAAGCGGGCTGGCATTTGCCTCGGTGCCGGAAATGGATGCGGCGGCGGACTGGATCGCGGCATCTGCGGCTTCGGTCTGCGCGGCTTGGCCTTCGGCGAGAACCGATGCCGGGCGTGCGCGCGGCTTCAGGCTGGCAACCTGCGTTTCGGCTGCAGGCGGCAACGAGGCATCATCCCCCGCCGCAGGGGGCACCGGTGCCAGTTCTGCCGGACGCGACCTGGGCCGCGCCCCCGCGAGGGCCGGATCGGACGCAAAGGCAGCAGGCGCGGTTTCGGCGGCAGGCGGCGCGACCACGCCGGAAACCGAGGCAGCCGCAGCAGGGGCCTCTGTCGCCGCGACGGCGGCAGGGTCATTCGGCACCGCGACCGTCGCGGATGCCGCGGCAAGGGCGGCGGGCCGTTCAGGCGGCGTCTTCGGCGGTTTGCCCGAGATGAGCAGGACGCCTTCGGGCGTCACGATCCCCTCAGCCGTCGGCACGATCATGCCGTTCGCGTCGAACTGGTAGACGGTTCCGAACGGCGGCGGCAGGGGCTGCGCCCCGGGCGGCGCATCTGCGGCCGCAACCGGGGGGGCAAGCGCAATCACCTTTTCGACCGGCACTGCGGCATCCGTCATCGCCAGGAAAATCTCGTCCTGCGGTTCCTCGACAGGCGCACGCCCGATCTGGCCCGTCGCGTCGGCCTGTGGCACCGCAGGGCCTTCGGCAGGTGCCGCAGCCCCGACGGCGGCGCTGCCCGATGTGGACAGGGCGGCCACCGGGGCGGGTGCCGGAACCGGTTCCGCGTCGGGTGTCGTTGCGGTGGTTCCGGTCTGTGCGGCAGCCGCTGTCTGCGCCGCAGCGTCGCCTTGCGGTTCCGGCGCGACCGGAGCGGCAGCCTTTGTCATCGCCGCGACAGGGCGCGGGGCTTCCGGGGGGGCGGTGCTGCCCGCAGCAGCCACGACAGCCGTCGTCGGACCGGACGCGGCGGCATCGGTTCCCGACGCAACCGTTGCAGCGCTGTCGGCACTTGCCGCTGCAGGGGGTGTTGCGGCTGGTGTCGCGGCGACCGGAATGGCCTGCTGGCTGCCGTCCGAAGCCAGATAGAGCGTTGACCATGCGGCAACAACCGCAAGGAAGATCAGCAGCAGGCCTGTCAGGATCAGACCCAGATAGCGTGGCTTGCCCCGGCGCGACTGTTTTGTGCCAAAGGCGGTCAGGCCTTCTGCGTCGGCTTTGGCCGCCTTGCGACTGTCCGGCGCGGCCTTGGTGCGCGCGTCGCCCGAAGGTTCGGGCGTGGGGATGTTGACCCTCCGGTCGCGCGGCAGGGGAATGCTGGGCGACGTGACCATCAAGGCCGCAGCGCGCGCGCCCTTGGCCGGCACACGACCGACGACGGCCGGTCGGGGCGCGGTCGTGGCGGCAGGCCGCGACGGGGTCCCACCGCCCGGAACGGCCTTCAGCGCCCGGACGCCGGGCTGCGGCGTGCCCCCCGCCTTGCCGCCCCCCGGGACTTGCCCAAGCGGCGGAGGAACCGTTCCGAAACCGCGTGCGCGTTCCCCGAACCGGTCGGGTCCGACCGGCTGTTCGGCCAGCCGCGCCTTCAACCGTTCGACAGCCGGTGCGGATGACCCTGCGGCAGACCGCACCGGCGGGTCGTCCGGCGGCACTTCGAGGCTTTGCGCGATCACCTCGGCCCGTACGGGACGACCAAGCGGCGGAGGGTTCGGATTGTCCAGCACGGGGGCCGGCCGATCTGCGTGAACCTCGCCTACGGGGGCCACGGGGTGCGCCGCCACAGGCTCGGCTCGGACCCCTTCTGCACCCGATGGCCCTTGCGCAACGGGTTCGACGGCGGGCGGCATCACCGGTTCGGGCATCGGCACCCGGGCCACCTCGATTACCGGATCGGCAGGCCCGGTCAGGTCGGCGTCAACCGCTGCAACGGTCGCGGCCTCCGTCTCCTCGACGGCTACGGCCTCGGGTTCGGCAGGCGTTGCAGGGGCGACGGGTTCTGCCGCCGGCATCTCTGCCGGCGCATCGGGAACCGGTTCGGCGGCAGGTGCGTCGCCCGCTGCGGCGTCCGTCGCCGGACCCTGGCGCGCGGGAACCGGCACCAGAGCATTGTCACGCTCGACCTTTTCGCCGGCGGGCAGCAGGCTTGCAGCCCCTGCGGCAGCGCCAAACCAAGGTTCGCCCGCAAAAAGGCTGCTGTCGGGGCTGCCGACGAACGAAAGCGGTCCAAGCTGGTGCTCGGCGGCAAAGGCCTCGGCCTCCTGCAGGGTTTCGCGCGCGACAACGGCCACCTGCACCTCTGGCCCGCTGCCGGTCCAGTCGTAGACGAGTTCGCTGACGGCATAGGGCGTGCGCCCCTGCAGCGCCGCCTTGATCTGCGACCGCCGCGCCGCCGCGCTCGGCCCCGGGGCATTCACGGTCGTGTACAGGATCTCGGAGTCCGGAATGACCAGCTTGCTGGTGATGCCGCGCGGGTCCAGCCCAAGCGCCGCAGCGCGCAACCCGCTTAGCGCCCCGGTCAGGTCCGGATCGGAAACGGCAACCTCGCCAACCGGTTGCCACCCCTGCAAGGTGCGGTGCAACAGACCGATGGTATCTTGTGACAGGACGAGTGCGAAACTTGGCTTCATGGCGGTGCTCTAGCACGGAATGCCGACGCTCGGGGAGTCTGCTGCGCGGCTCGGGCCTGTCCTACAGCAGCTTTCTGCCAAATGAAAGAAAAAGCCCTGCGCATCGCCCTTGCGCGCCCTTGCGAAACCCCCGAAATGTCGGATTGTTCCAACCATCGGAGAACGCCATGCGCCCCATGAGGATTTTTGCCGCAGCCCTGGTGATCGGTGCGGCCCTTGCCGCGCCGTTGCGGGCCGAAACGGCCGCCCAGATCACCGTCACCGGCGAAGGGCAGGTCGAGGCTGCGCCTGACATGGCAACCCTGACCCTGGGCGTCACCACGCAGGGGGCCACGGCGGCGGCGGCGATGGCCGACAATTCGGCGCAGCTTGCGACGGTGCTTGCCCGGCTGAAGGCGGCGGGCATTGCCGACACCGATCTGCAGACGACCGGCCTTTCGCTGAACCCGAACTGGCAGCAGGACCCGGCCGGCGCAGCCCCGAAGATCGACGGCTACATCGCGACCAACATGCTGACTGTGCGGATCAGGGCGCTGGACAAGGTCGGGGCTGTGCTTGAGGCGGCGATCGGCGACGGCGCGAACACCTTCAACGGGATCAGTTTCGGGCTTGCCGACCAGACTCCTGCGCTGAACGAGGCACGCCGCCGTGCGGTCACCGATGCCATGGCCCGCGCCGCACTTCTGGCCGGGGCTGCGGGTGTCCGGCTGGGGCCGGTGGTCTCGATCCAGGAAGGGGGCGGCATGGGCGGGCCGATGCCGATGTTCCGCATGGATGCGGCAGCGGCCAGTCCGGTGCCGGTGGCCGCAGGCGCGGTGACCACGATGGCAAGCGTTACGATGGTGTTCTCGATCCAGCCGTGACGACCGGGGTCGCGGGCGGGGTTCATCCCGGCGCGGCACGCCTGTCGGGAACATGACAGATGCATCGGGGGCAGGCGGGCCACGCCCTGCCGTCCGTCCTTCGGGAGAGTGACATGAGCTGGAACCCCGCGCTTGATCCCGACATCCCGATGGGGGATGCCATCGACGCCATCGAGACGGTGATCGTGCCGCGCGCCCGTGATCTTGGCGGCTTCGAGGTGCGCCGTGCGCTGCCGGCCGCAGCGCGGCAGATGGTGGGACCTTTCATCTTCTTCGATCAGTTCGGTCCGGCCGAATTCCTGACCGGGCAAGGCATCGATGTGCGCCCGCACCCGCACATCGGACTTGCGACCGTGACCTATCTGCTGCGCGGTCGGATCCACCACCGCGACTCGCTTGGCAGCGACCTGTGGATCGAGCCGGGCGCGGTCAACTGGATGGTGGCGGGGCAGGGGATCACCCATTCCGAACGCAGCGACGGCGAGGCACGCCGGAAGCCGCAGAGCCTGTTCGGCTTGCAGACCTGGGTCGCGCTGCCGAAGACCCACGAAGATGACCCGGCGGATTTCCAGCACGCGGCCGACGACACGCTGCCGGAACTGGAAGGCGAGGGGAAACAGGTGCGCCTGATCCTTGGCACTGCCTGGGGCGCGCGCGCGCCGGTCCGGGTGCTGAGCGAGACATTCTATGCCGACGCGATTCTGGAGCCCGAAGCCGCGCTGCCGCTGCCCGACGACCACGAGGACAGGGGCGTCTACATCCTGCAGGGCGAGGTCACGGTTGGGGGGCAGAGTTTCGAGGCGGGCCGGATGCTTGTGTTCCGCCCCGGCGACCGGATTTCGGTGCGGGCCGGGAACCGGGGTGCGCGGCTGATGCTTCTGGGCGGGGCAACGATGGACGGGCCGCGCCATATCTGGTGGAACTTCGTCGCCTCGTCGAAGGACCGGATCGAGGCCGCGAAGGAAGCCTGGCGCGCCGGCGACTGGGCGCATGGCCGCTTTCGCCTGCCGCCCGGCGACGATGCCGAATTCATTCCCGCGCCGGAACGCTGACCCCGACGGCGCTGCGTGCTTGCGACCGGCCGCAAGTTTGGCATTGTTGGGGCAGGGGGCACCGGGGATTTCCATGTTCGACGGCTTTACCTCACATCGCATTCCGGTCGAAGGTGCCGAGATATTCTGCAGAGTAGGCGGCGAGGGGCCGCCGGTGCTGCTGCTGCACGGCTTTCCGCAGACGCATGCGCTTTGGGCGCGGATCGCGCCCGATCTGGTTTCCCGGGGGTATCGGGTGATCTGCGCCGACCTGCGCGGCTATGGTGCCTCGTCCAAGCCGCGCGATGTGGCCGGCTGTTCGTTCCGGGCAATGGCCGCCGACCAGGTGGCGCTGATGCGTGCGCTCGGGGCCCCGCGCTTTCACGTCGTGGGCCATGACCGGGGCGGGCGGACGGCGCACCGGCTGGCGCTGGATCATCCGCAGGCGGTGGCAAGCCTGACCCTGATGGACATCGTGCCCACGCTGACGCTGCTTGACGATCTGCGGACCGAGGTCGCCCGCAGCTATTTTCACTGGTTCTTCCTGGCCCAGCCAGAGCCTTTTCCGGAACGCCTGATCGCCGCCGATCCGGATTACTTCTTCGAGACCTGTCTGGTCGGATGGGGGGCTGCCCGGATCGCGGATTTCCATCCCGCACAGATCGCAGCCTATCGCGCCGCGTGGCACGACCCCGAGGCGATCCGGGGGGCCTGCAACGATTACCGCGCCGCCCTGGGGGTGGACCGGGCCGATGACCGGGCCGATCAGCACCGGCGCGTCGCTGCGCCGACCCTTGTGCTGTACGGTGCCGATGGCGCGATGGCCCAGCTTTATGACCTGCCCGCGACCTGGGTGCCCCGATGCTCTGACCTGCGGGTCGAGGCGCTGCCGGGCGGGCATTTCTTTCCCGATCTGTCCCCGGCCCGGACCGCTGCGGCGATTGCTGGTTTTCTGGGGTCGCTGCCGCAGGTGCCCCGGCGCTGATGGCAGGGCAGAAAATTCCGCGCCGTCACGCCGGGGCGCGCTTGACGCCGACGGTCGGGATGCGTAAGACCCGCTCCACGCCCGGACAATCGGGCAGGTGCGCACGCGGTGGTAGCTCAGTCGGTTAGAGTACCGGCCTGTCACGCCGGGGGTCGCGGGTTCGAGCCCCGTCCACCGCGCCACCTGCCCCGGTTGTCCGGGCGCTGTGTTTCGATGCATGTGGCAGACGGAACGCCGGGCGCAGCCCCGGACCTGATCCGGGGCCTCTTCCGGATACCCATGCGCGGTGGTAGCTCAGTCGGTTAGAGTACCGGCCTGTCACGCCGGGGGTCGCGGGTTCAAGCCCCGTCCACCGCGCCAGATCTGCCATCGTCTACAGCGCAAAACGATAGCGTACATGGCCGTCGGCCTTGGCATAGCTGTCATACAGCGCGCGGGCACGGCGGTTTTCCTGATCGGTATGCCAGTAAAGGCGGCCAAAGCCGCGAGTCCGGGCAAGGGTTGTCAGGTCCTCCATCAGAGCACGCCCGACGCCCTGACCCCGCGCCGCCGGATCGACGAACAGGTCCTCCAGATAGCAGTCGTCCCGGTCGGACCAGCTTGCGACATGGTGGTGCCAGACGGCAAAGGCCGCGACCCTGTCGCCCTGCAGCGCAAGACGGCAGTTCAGGCGGCATTCAGGGTCTAGAATGCGCGTCCAGGTCGTTTCGGTCACCTCTGCCGCAAGCGGCACGCCGTAGAAATCCAGATACCCCTGCCAGAGGCGCAGCCACTGCCCATGGTCGTTCGCCTCGGCGTCACGGATCGCCCAGGTCATGCCAGCCGCGCGAGCAGTCGCGCCCAGGACCGGATACCCTTGCGAAAGCTTTCCACATCATATTTCTCGTTCGGGGAATGGATGCGGTCATCGTCGCGCGCAAAGCCCAGCAGCATCGCGTCCATGCCCAGCACCGATTTGAAATAGCCCGCGATAGGAATCGACCCGCCTGCGCCCACAAAGGCGGCGGGGCGGCCCCATTCCTCGGTCAGGGCGGCGCGGGCGGCGGCAAAGGCGGGGTGGTCCACTGCCATCCGGCTGGCGGGCGAGCCGAGCGCGAAGCCCATCGTCACCCGGCAGTCGGCGGGAACCCCGGCCTCGAGATAGCGGCGGAAGCTGTCCAGGATCGCCGACGGGTCCTGCGTGCCCACCAGGCGGAAGCTGACCTTGGCATGGGCCTCGGCGGGCAGGACAGTCTTGAACCCCTCGCCGGTATAGCCGCCCCAGATGCCGTTGACCTCGGCCGTCGGACGCGACCAGAGGAGTTCCAGCGGCGTGCGGTCAATCTCGCCTGCGGGCACCGACAGCCCGACGTCACCCAGATATCCCGCATGGTCAAAGGCCAGCGCCTGCCACTGGGCGCGCTGGTCGTCGGGCACTTCGGGGACACCGTCATAAAAACCGGGCAGGGTGACGCGGCCCTGATCATCGTGCAGCCCGGCCAGCAGGCGGGTCAGAACATGGATCGGATTTGCCGCCAGCCCGCCATAGCTGCCCGAATGCAGGTCACGGCTGGCCGCCTGCACCGTGATCTCGCATTTCGCCAGCCCACGAAGCTGGGTCACGATGGCCGGGCTGCCGTCGCTGAACAGCCCCGTGTCGCAGATCAGCGCCAGATCGGCCGAAAGCTCGGCCGCATGGACCCGCATGAAGGGCACCAGCGAGGGCGAGCCGGACTCTTCCTCGCCTTCCAGAAACACCGTCAGATGGCCGGGCAGTGTGCCATGCACGGCCACCCAGGCGCGGCAAGCCTCGACAAAGGTCATGAGCTGCCCCTTGTCGTCGGACGCGCCCCGGGCGCGGATCACCGGGCCATCGGGCGTGTCCTCGATCACCGGATCGAACGGGTCGCGATTCCACAGGTCAATCGGATCGACCGGCTGCACGTCGTAGTGCCCGTAGAACAGGAAGTGCGGCCCGCCGCTGCCGCCATGGGCCACGACCATCGGATGCCCCGGCGTCGCGCGCTTGGTCGCGGCAAAGCCAAGGCTGGCAAGGTCGGCCACCAGCCAGTCTGCCGCGCGGTCGCAATCGCCCCGGAACGCCGGATCGGTCGAGATCGAGGGGATGCGCAGCAGATCGCACAGCCGCGCCAGAGCCTCGGGCAGGGTCTGGTCGATCCGGGACAGAACGGCGTCAAGCGTCATCGGTTTTTCCTTTTCGCGGATGGCCTGTCACGCTATCAGGCGCGCGGCCCCTGTCCAGAGCCGACGGGAAGGCCGGGTTTTGCGCGATATGGGCAAAGGGGTGTCGAATGGTCCGGGCAAGCGTTCTGGTGACGGGGCTGATCGGTCTGATGGGCCTTGGGGGCGGGGCATCGGCGCAGGCGCTGACGACCAAGGTGGTGCAGCCGATGCTGTTCGCGGGCGCGGGGGCCGTGGTCGAAATCCTGCCGCAACCGTTCCTGACCAAGGAACAGGCCGCGATTCTGGCGCAGGTTGGCGCGGCGCAGCCCTATTACGGCGCAATCGCCGTCTCGCCGGATGAGGGGCTGATGGTCGAGGCGACCGTCGCAGCCGCGAACCATCACAGCACGGGGGCCGCCGAAACCGCCGCCCTTGCCGGGTGCGATGCCAAGCGCAAGGGGGCCGCGCCCTGTGTCATCGTGGCGCTGATCCGCCCGCAGGGTTGGGCCGAACAGCCGTTCCAGCTTTCCGCCGGGGCGACGACCGGATTCCTTGACAGCTACCTGAAGATCCGCCGCGACCGGGCCTTTGCCATCTCGGCCTCGACGGGCCTCTGGGGCATCGGCAAGGGGCGCGACGCTGCCGCCAAGGCAGTGGCCGATTGTTCCGCCAAGGGCACGGACGTGACCGATTGCACGGTGGTTGTCGCCGACTGATCCGGCAAGTGCGGGGCGGGGCGTCAAATTGCCCACTGTCCGGCGCGGTTTCTTGATCGATATCAAGGCCACCCGGGACGTCTGCTGCAACGCCTGTTCGCGCGGGCAGCGAAACCCGGAGCAAACGGAGACGCACATGGACTATACCGGGTCGCTGGACATCGCACTGAACCGCCTGCACGCGGAGGGGCGATACCGCACGTTCATCGATATCGAACGGCGCCGCGGCGCGTTTCCGCAGGCGGTCTGGCGGCGGCCCGACGGCAGCGAGAAAGAGATCACCGTCTGGTGCGGCAACGATTATCTGGGCATGGCGCAGCATCCTGCGGTGCTGGGCGCGATGCATGATGCGCTGGACGCGGCAGGGGCCGGGTCTGGCGGCACGCGCAACATCTCGGGCACCACGGTCTATCACAAGGCGCTGGAGGCCGAACTGGCCGACCTGCACGGGAAAGAGGCGGCGCTGGTCTTCACCTCGGCCTATGTCGCCAATGACGCCACGCTGTCCACGCTTGCGCGGCTGTTCCCCGGCCTCGTGATCCTGTCGGACGCGCTGAACCACGCGTCGATGATCGAGGGCATCCGCCATGCGGGATGCGAGCGGCACATCTTTCGCCACAACGACACCGACGACCTGCGCCGCCTGCTGGAAGGTATCACCCCCGGACGCCCGATCCTGATCGCCTTTGAATCGATCTATTCGATGGATGGCGATTTCGGGCCGATCCGGGCGATCTGCGACCTGGCCGAGGAGTTCGGCGCGCTGACCTATATCGACGAGGTGCATGCCGTCGGCATGTACGGCCCGCGCGGTGGCGGGGTGGCAGAGCGCGACGGGCAGATGGGGCGGATCGACATCATCAACGGAACGCTGGCCAAGGCCTATGGCGTGATGGGCGGCTACATTGCTGCAAGTGCGAAGATGGTCGATGCGATTCGCAGCTATGCCCCGGGGTTCATCTTTACCAGTTCGCTTCCGCCTGCCGTTGCGGCAGGGGCCACCGCCTCTGTGCGGCATCTGAAGATCAATCAGGGGTTGCGTGACGCCCAGCAGTTGCACGCGCGCATTCTGAAGCTGCGACTGAAGGGTATGGGGCTGCCGATCATCGACCACGGGTCACATATTGTGCCGGTGCATGTCGGGAACCCCATCCATTGCAAGATGCTGTCTGACATGCTGTTGGAAAACTTTGGAATCTATGTGCAACCGATCAATTTCCCCACTGTGCCGCGCGGCACGGAACGGCTGCGCTTCACCCCGTCGCCAGGTCATGGCCCTGCGTTGATCGACCATCTGATAGGCGCAATGGACAGCCTTTGGTCACACTGTGCGCTGAATCGTGCCGAGCTTTCGGCCTGATTCCTACTGCATATGCAAAGCGTCTTGCCCTGTGCTACCGTATCGGAAATAGCACGAGAGCGAGTCGGGACAGACGCGGCGCGTGCAGGGGTCTTGGGGCAGTTAGGGACAGTGCGCATGATCGGGCGGAGGACTTCTCCTTCGACGCCAGAGGTCGACAAACCCAAGGGGTATGACGACTTCGAGGTGCGCCTTGGCGATGTGATGCGCGGCGAACGCGCGACACTGGGCCGGTCTCTGCTGGATGTGCAGCGGGACCTTAAGATCAAGGCGACCTATGTCGCTGCGATCGAGAACTGCGACGTGTCCGCCTTTGAAAGCCAGGGGTTCATTGCGGGCTATGTGCGGTCCTATGCCCGCTATCTGGGAATGGACCCGGAATGGGCCTATGAGAAATTCTGCGCCGAGGCAGGGTTTGCCACGGCGCATGGCATGTCGGCTGCCGCCTCGACCCCGAGGGTTGTGCGCGGTCCGGTGGCGGGGCGGGCCAAGCCGCCGCTGCGCGATCCCTTCGCCGACCCCAATGCCAGCTTCATTCCGCGCGGCGAAAGCCTGCTTTCGCGGATCGAACCGGGCGCGATAGGATCCATGGCCGTGCTGCTGGCGCTGGTCGGGGCCATCGGCTACGGTGGCTGGTCGGTTCTGCAGGAAGTGCAGCGGGTGCAGGTTTCGCCGGTTGACCAGGCCCCGGTGGTGGTCGCCGACATCGACCCGCTTGGCAATGTCAGCGAGGACGCGCCCCTGGTGCGTTCCGCCCCGGCCACGACCGGTCCGCAGCTTGCCGGGGCAGACCCGGTGGCGGACAGCACGGGCCAGTTCGACCGGCTGTACCGGCCGCAGGCGCTGGATGTTCCGGTCATGGTGTCGCGGGACGGGCCGATTGCAACGATCAACCAGCGTGCGGCTGGTGCCGTGATTGCAGGGCAGGTGCCCGGCGCGGCAGTTCCCGGCCAGGAACCGGCTGTTCCGGGGGCCGAAGCTGCCGTGCAGGTCGTGGAGGCTGCGACCCCTGCGGTGGAACTGATCGCGGTGCGCCCGTCGTGGGTGCGCGTGCAGTCTGCGGACGGGACCGTCCTGTTCGAAAAGATTCTGGATGGCGGCGAGCGCTATGTCGTTCCGCAGATGGAAGCCCCGGCAGTCCTTCGGGCAGGCAACTCGGGGTCGGTCTATTTCTCGGTCAATGGGCAGACCTATGGCCCTGCCGCGCCGGGGGCGCAGGTCGTCAAGAACGTCGATCTGTCCCCCGAGGCATTGAAGGCGACCTATCAGCTTGCCGATCTGTCGGTTGACCCCGACCTGGCGGCGATGGTTTCGGTGGCGGATGCCACGCCGCAGGCGGCTGACGCCCCGGCCCCGGCTTCGGAATAGCCGGGCGTTGCCGCAGGCGGGGCAAGCGGCTATCTAAAGCCTGACCTGTCTTTCGGAGAGCAAGCAGATGTCGCTCAACCCCGTGCGCCCCTGGCGCAACATCTATCGCCGCAAATCGCGCCAGATCATGGTGGGCAAGGTGGCCGTGGGCGGCGATGCGCCGATCTCGGTCCAGACCATGACCAACACGTTGACGACCGATGTGGCTGCCACGCTGGAGCAGGTGCAGCGCTGTGCCGTCGCGGGGGCGGATATCGTGCGCATCTCGACCCCCGACGCGGAATCGACCGCCGCCCTGCGCCACATCATTGCCGAAAGCCCGGTGCCGATCGTGGCCGATATCCATTTCCACTACAAGCGCGCCATCGAGGCGGCCGAGGCAGGCGCCGCGTGCCTGCGGATCAACCCCGGCAATATCGGCGATGCAAGGCGCGTGCGCGAGGTGGTCAAGGCCGCCAAGGATCACGGCTGTTCGATCCGCATCGGGGTGAACGCCGGGTCGCTGGAGCGGCACCTGCTGGAGAAATTCGGCGAGCCCTGTCCCGAAGCCATGGTCGAAAGCGGCATGGACCATATCAAGCTGCTGCAGGACAACGACTTTCACGAGTTCAAGATCAGCGTGAAGGCCAGCGACGTGTTCCTCGCCGCCGCCGCCTATCAGCAACTGGCCGAGGCCACAGACGCGCCGATCCATCTGGGGATCACCGAGGCCGGGGGGCTGGTGTCGGGCACGGTGAAGTCGGCCATCGGGCTGGGCAACCTGCTGTGGATGGGCATCGGCGACACGATCCGCGTGTCGCTTTCGGCGGACCCGGTGGAAGAGGTCAAGGTCGGCTACGAGATCCTGAAATCGCTCGGGCTGCGGCACCGGGGGGTGACGATCATCTCCTGCCCGTCCTGTGCGCGACAGGGGTTCGATGTCATCAAGACCGTGTCCGCACTGGAGGATCGGCTGGCCCACATCACGACGTCGATGAGCCTGTCGATCATCGGTTGTGTGGTGAACGGGCCGGGCGAGGCGCTTATGACCGACATCGGGTTCACCGGTGGCGGGGCGGGCAAGGGCATGGTCTATCTTGCGGGCAAGCAGAGCCACACGATGGGCAACGACGGGATGATCGACCATATCGTCGAACTGGTCGAGGCCAAGGCCGCCGAGATCGAGGCGCGCGAGGCGGCGCAGGCAGCGGAATAGCGGGCCTGCGCGGGCCTGTCAGCCCGCGCGCTGCTGCCGGACGATTTCCCGCATGCCGTCCAGCGGCACATAGCCGCGCACCATTGTGCCGTCGATCACGAAGGTCGGTGTGCCGCTGATCTGCAGCCGGTTGCCAAGGTCATGATTGGCCGCGATCACCGCCGAAACCTCGGGGCTGTCCATCGCGGCCAGGATCGCCGGGGCGTCAAGGCCCAGATCGCTGGCCAGCCGACCAAGGGTTTCCGGCGTGGGATCGCCGCGCAGGGCGATCAGCGCGTCATGCGCCTTGACATAGGCCGCATCGCCGGCCGACTGGCGCACCGCGACCGCAAACCTTGCCGAGGTCAGCGACGCCTCGCCCAGGATCGGGAACTCCTTGACGATAAAGCGGATGTTGCCATCAGACTGCACCAGTTCGGCAACCTCGTCATAGGCCTTGCGGCAGTAACCGCAGCGATAATCGGTGAATTCGACCACCGTGATGTCGCCATTGGGGTTGCCGCCGACCCAGCTTGCGGGATCGTTGAACAGGTCTGCCGCATGGGCCTGCACCAGGGCCACATCATTCTGCGCCTCGGTTGCCGCCTGACGCTGGTTCAACACGTCGATGGCTTCCGACAGGACTTCCGGGTTTTCCAGCAGATAGGCGCGCACCTCGGCGCGGAACGCGGCGCGTTCGGCGTCGGTCATCTGCGTCAGGTCAAGGGCCATGGCCGGAACCGTGGCAGTCAGCGCAATGGCCAGCGCTGCGGCAAGACGAAAGGCGGGCATGGATTACTCCGTCATGGGCGCAAGGGGGCTGCGGCGGAGCCGCTTGACCGCCCGCCCGAAGACGAACAGTCTGCGCGCGCAGCATAGCGGGGGCATCATGCGGGTTTCAAGGCGCGGCGATGTCGATCCCTTCATCGTGATGGACGTGGTCGAGGCCGCCCGCGCGCTCGAGGCACAGGGGCGGCGGATCATCCA
>JAAFHX010000064.1 GCA_013297695.1 Rhodobacterales bacterium
TCGGTCAGCTGGTGCGGCGGCTGGACGGTCAGGGCGTAGGTGCGGTCACCCTGTGCATTGCGGCCTTGCGGCATTACCGGACGCTGCATGCCGCCGCCTCTGACCCGGGTGGGGTCGCCAACGGGCTGAACCGCGCGCGCCCTCCGGTCTATGGCCCGCGCCGTGACCGGATGCAGCGTCAGGCGCAGGGTCTGGGGATGCACAAGCTTGAACAGGCGCTGGCGCTGCTGGTGGAAACCGACCTGACGCTGCGGTCCGCGTCGCGCGCGCCGCAGACAGCCCTGGTGGAACGCGCGCTGATCCGTCTGGCGTCACTGGCGAAAGGATAGCGATGTATACGGTCATCGGAACGGCCCGAACCCGCACCGCCCGCGTGCTGTGGATGCTGGAAGAACTGGGCCTGCCCTATGCGCATGTCGCCGCCGGGCCGCGATCGGCCGATGTCCGGGCGGTCAACCCTTCGGGGAAGGTGCCTGTCTTGCTGGTGGACGGCGCGGCGATCAGCGATTCGACTGCGATCCTGCAGTATCTTGCCGACCGGCATGGGCGCTTCACCCATCCGGCGGGCACCCTCGACCGGGCGCGTCAGGACAGCCTGACCCAGTTCGTGCTGGACGAATTCGATGCGGCTCTCTGGACCGCCTCGCGCCACAGCTTCATCCTGCCGGAGGAACATCGCCTGCCCGCCATCAAGGACACCCTGCGGTGGGAGTTCGGACGCAGTCAGGCGGCGCTGGTGGCGCGGATGGGCGCCGGGCCGTTCCTGATGGGCGAGGCGATGACGGTGCCCGACCTGATCCTGACGCATTGCGGGCTGTGGGCCGGTCTGGCGAAATTCCCGATCACCGAGCCGCGCTTTGCGGATTATCTGAAGACGATGGGCGCCCGTCCGGAATTGCAGCGGGCGATGGCCAGGGGCTAGTCGCGGGTGGAAGGGTTCAGCCCGGCGGCGGCGCGGCCTGCCCAACGCCCGGTGGCAAGGCAACCGGTCAGCAGGTAGCCCCCGGTCGGCGCTTCCCAGTCCAGCATCTCGCCGCAGGCGAAAATCCCCGGCAGGGCGCGCAGTTCCAGACCGGGGGTCAGGCTGTCGGCAGAGATGCCACCCGCAACGGAAATCGCCTCGTCCAGCGGGCGGGGGCCGGAATGGCGCAGCGGAAGGGCCTTGAGAAGGGCGGCAAGCCGGTCACCCACGGGCAGGGGGCGGGCGAATTCCTGCACCAGCGCCACCGCCACCGCGTCAAGGCCCAGCTTGCGCAGCCGGTTCGACGCCGTTTCGCCCGGGCGCATCCGCAAAAGGCGCGCAGAGAGGGTGGCTTGGTCGAGATCGGGGAACAGGTCCACCGCCAGCAGCGCCCCCTCGCGCACCGCGCGCGAGACGGCATAGATGCCGCCGCCTTCGAGGCCGCGGGCCGAGATCACGAATTCCCCCCGCTCGCGCTGCGCGCCCGCGCGCAAGGCCGCGCCCTTGACCGGATGACCGAAGTACCGGGCCATCTGCGGCGACCAGTCCACGCGGAACCCCATGTTGGCGGGTTGCCAGGGCACGATGCCGACGCCGTTTTCGGCCAGCCATGGCACCCAGGCGGCATCGGACCCAAGCCGCGCCCAGCTTGCGCCGCCAAGCGCCAGAACGGTGCGGGCCGGGGCCAGGCGCTGCGCACCCTGCGGCGTCGCAAAGCTCAGCGCCGCGCCGTCAAGACCGGTCCAGCGCCAGCGCAGCCGCAGGTCCACCCCCAGCCCGTCCAGCCGCCGAAGCCAGGCGCGCAGCAGGGGCGAGCCCTTCATCGCCACCGGAAACACCCGGCCCGACGATCCGGTGAACACCTCCTGCCCCAGCCCGCGCGCCCAGTCCATCGTCTGCTCCGGGCCGAAGGCCGCCAGCACGGGGTCCAGCCACGGCGCGCGATAGATGGCGCGAAACCGGGTGGGGTCCTCGTCCTTGGTCAGGTTCAGCCCGGATTTCCCGGCCATCAGGAACTTGCGGCCCGGCGACGGCTTGGCCTCGGCCACGACCACGCCGGCCCCGGCGCGGGCCAGTTCCTCGGCCGCCATCAGCCCGGCCGGCCCCGCCCCGATCACAACTGCGTCCATCCGGCCCTTGCCCCTTGCGCCGACCGCGCCACCCTCTGGCCCCGATGGACCCCGACATACCGACCTGCCCGCTGTGCCTGCGCCCGATTCCCCCCGGTGTGCCGCAAAGCCTGCACCACCTGATCCCGAAACTGCACGGCGGCAAGGGCGGGCCTGTGGTGCTGTCGCACCAGATCTGCCATTCTGAAATTCACGCCAGCCTGACCGAGACCGAACTTGCACGGCATTTCAGCAGCATCGAGGCGCTGCGCGCGCATCCGCGACTGGTCAGGTTCATCGACTGGGTCGCGCGCCGCCCGGCCGCATTCAACGCGCGCGTGCCAAAGGCCGGGGGGCGTCGCAAGGTCACGTCGTCACGGACATGAACAAGGGGCGGCATGGCACGGAAAAAGCTGCGCCGGAAAGAAGGCGCGGGCGGGTTACCGGATCATCGCCTTGATTGCCGCGACATGTTCGGGCGCGGCCCCCATCACGGGGGCGGCCAGGTCGCGCGCCGTGGCCAACAGGTCGGCGGGATCGACGATCCGGTCGATCAGGCCCCAGCCCGCCGCCTCTTCCACCGGCACGCGCGCGCCGGTCATCAGCATCAGTTTCGCGCGCGACGGCCCCGCCAGCGCGACCAGACGTGCGGGGTCTGACGGCTGGGGCAGAAAGCCCAGCCGCATCACGGGGTAGAACAGCGTCGCCCCCGGCACCGCGATCCGCAGGTCGCAGGCCAGCGCCATGCCCATCGCCCCCCCGGCCAGCGTGCCGTTGAGCGCGGCGATGGTCAGGCCCGGAAAGACCGCGATGCGTGCCGACAGCCGTTCCCAGACCGGATCGACCGCGAGGCCCGCCTTTGCAGCCTCAAGATCGGCTCCGGCCGAAAAGACGCGGCCCGTGCCTGTCAGGACCAGCGCCCGCGCTCCGGCCTCCGTTGCCTGCGCCACCGCAGCCTCGATCTGCTGCAGCATGGCCAGCGTCAGGGCATTGGCCTTGTCGGGGCGGTTCAGCGTGACCGTCCACAGCGCGCCATCCCGGGCGACACCGATCATCTGTCGCGCCCTTTGCGGATCATTGCATGGCCATCGCGGCCCCCACCGCCCCGCCCCCGGGACATGCCCTGCGGCGCAGGACCGCAGCCCGGCCGCCGTACCGTCCCTGCCCCGCCCGGGTGCCGGCCGGGTCCCTGGGGCAGGCGCAGGAAAAGCGCGGCCCCGGCCTGCGCCGAATCGCAACCGGTCGCCGACACTCTGACCGGCACCGACAGGCCAAGGCGGTCGGTGGCAGGGGCGGGAATGGGCCGACACATCGGTTCGGCAAGGCCGATCGGCAGGGCAGGCATGGGACAGCCTTGGAAAGACGGGGCGGCGCAAAAGCCCTGCACCCTGGACACCGCCCCTGCCCCAAGTCAAGCACGATCCCGACGTCAGATCAGCCCGGCAGCGCGCCGGATCGCTTCGTCGCGCAGCGAGATTTCCTTGCCCAGCCAGTCGTCCGCGCCGGGGCCGCACATCCACAGCAGGGCGCGCGCGGGCCAGTCGGCAGGGATATGCACGCCGGGGTCAAGCTGGCTTACCGGATTGATCCCGCTTGCCTTGATCTTCACCTGCATGTCGGTCGCCACGGTGCCGGGTGACAGGCCCATGATGCGCAGGCCGTTCCCGGCCTCTTCCAGATGGGCGACGCGGGTCAGCATCGCGGCCCCTGCCTTGGCGCTGCAATAGGCACCCCAGCCTTCCAGCGGGTTGTGCGCGGCACCTGACGACACGGTGATGATCGTGCCCGCCCCCTGCGCCCGCATGACCGGAATCGCGGCCCGCATGCCGAAGAAGACGCCGTTCAGGTTGATCTGCACGGCACGGGCAAAAGCATCAGGGTCGGCATCCGACAGCCGGGCGATGGGGTCGATCACGCCCGCATTGTTGACAAGCACATCCAGCCGCCCGCCCCAGGCCACCACCCGGTCCACCGCGTGCTGCACTGCCGCCGCATCGCCCACGTCGCAGGGCAGGGCCAGTGCGGCGGGCCCGATCCGGTCGGCCAGGGCCTGCACCTCGTCACCGCTGCGGGCCAGCAGGGCCACCCTCGCCCCCGCTGCCGCAAAAACCTCGGCGCAGGCCGCACCGATGCCGCGGCTGGCCCCGGTGATCGCCACGATCCTGTTCCGCATGACGTGGTCCTTTCGATTTCAATCTACAATCCCCTGTTACCCCGCCCGGGGCCTGCAGGGAAACCCTTGACCCCGGCAGGGCGCAACGAAAGGATGCAGCAAGTCGCCGGCGTTGAAAGGCCAAGTCATGAAACACTTCCCCACCGGGTCCCTTTCGGCCCTTGCAGTGCTGTTTGTAACGACGTCCGCTTCGGCGGAGGTGACCGCCGATCAGGTCTGGCAGAACTGGAAGGGCCTGATCCAGAATTACGGCCAGACGCTGACCGTGGGGTCCGAGGCCCGGGCGGGCGATACGCTGACGGTAACCGGGCTTGCCCTGGTTTCGGAGTTCAAGGGCGGCTCGTCCAAGGGCAGCATCGACAGCATCGCCTTTCGCGACGTGGGCGATGGCACGGTCGAGGTGACCATGTCGCCGCAGTACCCGGTGACGCTGACCTTCACCGACCCGGCAGGCAAGGCCGAGGTCATCGACATCCTTGTCGACCAGCCCGATCTGAAGATCATCGCCTCGGGGTCCGATGCGGAAACCCGCTATGACTTCACCGCACCCAAGGTGAACGTCGGCATCAAGTCCCCGGCAGGCGAGGGCAGGCCGGCAGACACGGCGGTGACCCTGGCGGTGAACGGGCTGGCGGGCAACTACACCGTTTCCTCCGATGTGCAGTCCAGGATCGCAAGCACGTTTCAGGCCGAATCGGCGCGGGTCGGGCTTGCGGTCACCGATCCCACGCCGGACACCGGCGGCACTTCGAACATGACGGTGAACATCACGGCCCTGACCGGAGCGACGACGGGCGTGCTGCTGCCTGCCACCGAGATGGAGAACATGGCGGCGGCCCTTGCCTCGGGCTTTTCGTCCGACGGCTCGTTCGGCTACGCCTCGGCGGATTTCACCTTTGACGGCACCGCCGGGGACCAGAGCGCCAAGGCATCCGGCAGCTTTGGCGAAGGCACGCTGCGTGCTGCGCTGGACAAGGACCACCTTGGCTACGGGGGGGCCTCCAAGGGCGTGAGGCTGGCCTTCTCGGGCACCAGCATTCCCTTTCCCGAGCTTGTGGTGTCCTACGCCGAGACGGCGTTCGACCTGGTCATGCCGGTCTCGAAATCCGAAACGCCGCAGGATTTCAGGGTGCTGCTGCGGCTGGCCGATCTGGTCGTGTCGGATGAGGTCTGGGGCATGTTCGACCCGACTGCTGCCCTGCCGCGCGATCCGGCGACCGTGGTCATCGACACCACCGGCAAGGCGAAATGGCTGATCGACCTGTTCAGCCCCGAAGCCCAGCAGATGGACAACATTCCGGGTGAGTTGCACGCGCTGGACATCAAGGAGCTGACGCTGCGCGCGGTCGGGGCTGCGGTGACCGGGGTCGGGGCCTTCACCTTCGACAACAGCGACGTGACGACCTTTGACGGCATGCCCCTGCCGACCGGCAAGCTGGACCTCAAGATCACCGGGGCGAATGCGCTGCTCGACAAGCTGTCGCAGACCGGGCTTCTGCCGCAGGATCAGGTGATGGGCGCGCGGATGATGATGGGCCTGTTTGCCCGCCCCGGCGAAGGCGCCGACACGCTGACCTCGACGCTGGAGTTCAAGGACAAGGGCTTTTTCGCCAACGGCCAGCAACTGCAATAGGCCGACGGTCGGCGCATTGCAGGCGCGCCCGGGCAGCGGGCGCGCCTTTTCGCTGCCCGCGCTTGCACCGGGGCCGCTGCGGGACTAGTTCAACCTTCTGATCGGAAAGCCGCCCTGCAGGAGATTGCCATGGCCCGTTCGCTGGAAACCCTGACCGAAGCCCTGCTGGAGGCGGCACGCAAGGCCGGGGCGGATGCAGCGGATGCCATTGCCTTCGACACCAGCGCGCTGAGCATCACCATCCGGGGCGGACGGCTGGAAACGGCGGAACGGGCCGAGAATACCGAAATGGGGCTGCGGGTTCTGATCGGGCAGCGGCAGGCCCTGGTCGGTGTGTCGGACACGTCGGATGCCTCGATCGCGGCCATGGCCGAACGCGCCGTCGCGATGGCGCGCGAGGCACCGGAAGACCCGTGGATCGGGTTGGCCGACACGGCCGAGCTTGCCCGCGACTGGGACGCGGCGGCGATGGAACTGATGGATCACGCCCCCGAACCCGACGCGGCGCATCTGGAAGACGCCGCGCGCCGGGCCGAGGCGCGCGCGCTGGCCCTTGACGGGATCATCCAGGCCGAAGCCTCGGGGGGGTATTGGCGCAGCCGCGCCCATTTCGCGACCTCGAACGGTTTTCGCGGCGGGTACGGGCGGACGAACGGGGGCATCTCGGTCTCGGCCTATACCGGCGAAGGGACGGGCATGGAAACCGACTGGGCGGGCGAAAGCCGGGTGTTCATGGCCGATGTGCCGCCGCCCGAAGGGATCGGCCAGCGGGCCGCCGAACGCACGCTGGCGCGGCGCGGTGCCCGCAAGCCGAAGACCGGGACCTATCCGGTGCTGTATGACGAACGGGTCGCCGGATCGCTGATCGGGCACCTTCTGTCGGCGATCAACGGCAATGCCATTGCGCGCGGGTCGTCCTGGGCGCGCGACCTGCTGCATGCGCAGGTGCTGCCTGCGGGGCTGTCCCTGATCGAGGACCAGATGCGACCGCGCAGCGGCCGGTCGCGCCCCTTCGACGACGAGGGTCTGCCGTCGCGCCGCCGCGCCATTGTGCTGGAAGGCGTGCTGCAGGGCTGGACGCTGGATCTGGCCACGGCCCGCAAGCTGGGCATGGCCAGCACGTCGAACGCGGACCGTGGCGTGTCGTCGCCGCCTGCACCCGGCACGACGAATACCGAACTGACGCCTGGCAGCGCCAGCCGCGACGACCTGATCCGCGACATGGGGACCGGGCTGCTCATCACCTCGCTGATCGGATCGACGATCAACGCCACGACGGGCGACTATTCGCGCGGGGCAACGGGCTTCTGGGTCGAGAACGGGCAGATCACCCATGCGGTGAACGAGGTGACGGTGGCAGGCAACCTGCGCGACATGCTGTTGCGGATCATCCCGGCGAACGACGCCTTTGCCCACAAGCCCACCCGCGTGCCCAGCCTGCTGGTCGAGGGAATGACCCTTGCCGGCGCATGACCTGGCCCTTTTGACCGAGGCGGCGCTGCGCGCGGGCGAAATCGCCCTGCGCTACTGGAAGAACGCGCCGCAGTTCCGCGACAAGGGCAATGGGCAGGGGCCGGTGACCGAGGCCGATCTGGCGGTCAACGACATGCTGGCCGACCGGCTGCGCGGCGCGCGGCCGGACTATGGCTGGCTGTCCGAGGAATCCGAGGACGGGCTGGCGCGGCAGCAAACCGAACGCCAGTTCATCATTGATCCGATCGATGGCACCCGGGCCTTCCTTGCGGGGGAAGAAACCTTTGCCCATTCGCTGGCGGTTGCCGAACGGGGCCGGGTGACGGCGGCCGTGGTCTACCTTCCGGCGCTGGACCGGCTTTATACCGCCTGCGACCACGGGCCTGCGCTGTGCGACGGGGTCGAGGTGACGGCCAGCCTGCGTTCGGCCAGCGCCGGGGCATCCGTGCTGACGACCAACGCGAACCTGCAGCCCGACCAGTGGCCCGGGGGCGTGCCGCAGGTGGACCGCAACTTCCGCGCCTCGCTGGCGTACCGTCTGTGTCTGGTGGCAGAAGGGCGGTTCGACGGCATGCTCACGCTGCGCGACGCCTGGGAATGGGATATCGCCGCCGGGGCATTGATCGCCGAGCGCGCAGGCGCACGGGTGACGGACCGGCACGGCGCCGCGCTGATGTTCAATGCGACGCATCCGCAGGCCCCCGGCGTGATCGCCGCCGCCCCGGGCCTGCATGCCGACCTGATGGCGCGGCTGATGCCGGTCTGAAACGGGGCAGGCCCCTGCGGGCCTGCACGCTCCGCGGGGGATATTTTTTCCAAGATGAATGCCGGAAGGATCAGGCCTTTGGCTTGCGCGGCGGGGTAAAGCGGCGGCTGGTATCGGCCGGGTCTGCCGGACGGGGGGCCGGTTTCTTCGCGAAGGCCGGCTTGTCGCCGAAGGACTTGGAGCCTGCGGATTTCGCCGGCCCCTTGGACCCGAAGGATTTCGATCCGGCGGCCTTGCCGGGAACCGGCCTTGCGCGCGGCGCGGCACGCTCGCCCGAGGCTGGGCTCGTGTCGCCTTCCGTCTTTTTCCAGCGCGGTTTCTCGGCAGAACCCTCGGTGCGTTTGGCAGAGGGCTTTGCGGGCGCGTCATCGCGGCGGGTATAGGGCTTGGCCCCGGCGGGCTTTGCCGAGACCGCCTCGCGCGGCGGGCGCGGGGCGGCGTCATCGCGCTTGACATAGGGTTTCTTCGGACCGTCTTCGCGCTTGGCCCAGGGCTTGGACGGCGTGCCGTCGCGTTTGGCCCAGGGCTTGGCCGCGCCCTCCTCACGCCTGGCATAAGGCTTCGGCACCGGGGCGCGCGGGGCGGCATCGTCGCGCCGTGCATAGGCCTTTTTTGCCGGGGCCTCTCGCGGGGCGTCGTCGCGCAGCGGGCGCGGGGCGGGGCGTTCGGGCGCGGCAGGGCGCGGCGGCGGGGCAGTTTCCTCATGCGCGCTGTCATCCCGCAGCGGGCGCGGGGTATAGGTCCGGGCCGGGGCGCGGTCGTCGGACGACTTTGTCTCGCGCGGGCGGGCGGGTCGGGCCGCGTCGTCGCGCGGCTTCCCGCGCGGCTTGACCGGCGCATCCAGCGCAGGCTCTCCGGCGATGCGGCGCAGGGTCACGCCGGGTTCCAGCTCCATCCCTTCGCCGAACTTCGGGGCGTCGGCCATTGCGATCTGCACGAAGGTCTCGTCTTCCTGCACCCGGATGGCACCGATGCCGTCCTTGGTGATGCCGCCCGCCTCGCAGATTTTCGGCAGAAGCCAGCGTGCCTCGGCCCGGCCCGCACGGCCGACCGACACGGCGAACCAGACCGAGGCCCCGAATTCGGCGCGCGGTTTGGGGGGGGTGGGCGCGATGCCGGTGGCGTCCATCAGGTCTTCCGGGGCCGAGCGGCCTTCGCGCCACAACCGGGCAAAGGCGGCGGCGGCCTGTTCCGGGCCAAATCGGGTCAGGATCGCCTGCACCATCGCGGCTTCGGGTTCCGTCACCGGCTGGGCCAGTGCGGGGTGATCCAGCAGGCGAACCTCGTCGCGCGCAAGCACCTCGTCGGCCGAGGGCGGGGCGGCCCATTCGGCGACGACCTTGGCACCCTGCAGCAGGCGCTGCGCCTTGCGGAATTCAGCCGGGGCCACGATCAGCGCCGAAACGCCCTTGGACCCCGCACGACCCGTGCGGCCCGACCGGTGCAGCAGCGTTTCAGAATTCGCGGGCAGGTCGGCGTGGATCACAAGGTCCAGCCCCGGCAGGTCGATGCCGCGTGCGGCCACGTCGGTCGCAATGCAGACCCGCGCGCGCCCGTCGCGCAGCGATTGCAGCGCATGGGTGCGTTCCTGCTGCGACAACTCGCCCGACAGGGCCACGACCTGAAAGCCCCGGTTGCCCATCCGGGCGAAGAGGTGGTTGACGTTCATCCGCGTCTTGCAGAACACGATGGCCGTGCGCGCCTCGTAGAACCGCAACAGGTTGAAGATCGCATGTTCCCGGTCACGGGCCGAGACGTTCAGCGCCCGGTATTCGATATCGACATGCTGGCGCGCTTCCCCTTGGGTCTGGATGCGCAGGGCATCCTGCTGGAATTCCTTGGCCAGATTGGCGATGGCGGGCGGCACGGTGGCCGAGAACATCAGCGTGCGGCGTTCAGAGGGTGCAGCCTGCAGGATGAATTCGAGGTCCTCGCGGAACCCCAGGTCAAGCATCTCGTCGGCCTCGTCCAGCACGGCGGCGCGCAGGCCCGACAGGTCGAGCGAGCCGCGTTCGATATGGTCGCGCAACCGGCCCGGCGTGCCGACCACGATATGCGCGCCCCGGTCCAGCGCGCGCTTTTCGGTGCGGTAATCCATGCCGCCGACGCAGGTGGCGATCAGCGCGCCGGTTTCGGCATAAAGCCAGTCCAGCTCGCGCGCGACCTGAAGCGCCAGTTCGCGGGTGGGGGCGATGACCAGCGCCATCGGCACATCGGCGAACAGCAGACGGTCAGCCCCCGCCAGCAGGTCGGGCGCGATGGCGATGCCGAAGGCCACGGTCTTGCCCGACCCGGTCTGCGCCGACACCAGCGCATCGCGGCCCGCCACATCGGGGGCCAGCATGGCCTGCTGCACGGGGGTCAGCGCGTCATATCCCCGGGCCGAAAGCGCAGCGGCCAGCGGCGCTGCTATCGCATCGTTTGTCATGTTCTTCGCCTTGAAGGGGGGTGCAGCCTGTCGCGCCCCGGGTTCGGCACCCTGTCCCCTTCGCGGCCGGGCCTCCTCGCCCGCCGCCCCGGATGTTGTGGGGCCACCGGCGGCTCATAACCGCAAAACGCGCGGCTGTATATCCCTTGCCGGGGCCTTGCCGTTTCCGCTTGAACCTGACCCTGCGCCTGACATGATCACGGCAAAGCGGAAAGGAGCCCCAGCCATGACCACCGCCCGCACCGTCATCATCAACGCGCAGGGTGGCCCCGAGGTTCTGACGCTTGCGGACCGCGAGGTGCCGCCGCCCGGCGCGGGTCAGGTCACGCTGGCGCAGACGGCGGCGGGGCTGAACTTCATCGACGTCTACCAGCGCGCGGGAGTTTATCCGATGGCGTTGCCGGCGGCCCTGGGGATGGAGGCTGCGGGCGTGGTGACGGCGGTGGGCGAGGGGGTGACGCATCTGAAGCTCGGCGACCGCGTGGCCTATGCCGCCAACCCGCCCGGAGCCTATGCAACGGCGCGCACCATGCCGGCGGGTCAGGTCTGCTTGCTGCCGGATGCCATTTCCTTCGACGAGGGGGCGGCGATGATGCTGAAGGGCATGACGGTGCAGTACCTGTTCCGCCGCACCGTGCCGCTGGCGGCGGGGGATACCGTGCTGTTCCACGCGGCGGCGGGCGGGGTCGGTCTGATCGCCTGCCAATGGGCGCGGTCAGAGGGGATCAGGCTGATCGGCACGGCGGGCAGCGACGAGAAATGCCGTCTGGCGGTGGAGCATGGGGCTGAGGCCTGCATCAACTATGCGACCGAGGATTTCGTGGACCGCGTGCGCGAGATGACCGGCGGGCGCGGGGTCGATGTGGTGATGGATTCGGTGGGGGCGCAGACCTGGGACGGGTCACTGAACTGCCTGCGGCCGCTTGGCATGATGATCTCGTTCGGCAATGCCTCGGGCAAGGTGCCCCCCTTCGACATCCTGACGCTTGGTGCGAAAGGGTCGCTGATGCTCACCCGGCCGACGCTGTTCACGCATATTGCCGACCCGGTCGTGTGCCGGCAGATGGCGGCAGAGCTGTTCGCCAAGGTCACGTCGGGGGCGGTAAGGATCAGGATCGACCAGCGGTTTGCGCTGGCGGATGTGGCACAGGCGCATCGGGCGCTGGAAGCCCGGGCAACCACCGGGTCCACGATCCTGACCTTCTGACCCGCGCGGGGCCCCGCAACCGGGTGCCTGCGGATCGGGCCTGACCGGGGCGGCTTCGGCGGGGTCGCCGCAGGCTTTGCGTGATGCCGGGCGATACCGCGCCTGCGGCCGGGGGCTGCCTGACTTTCGGCCCCGGATGGAATGCAGGCATTCCGCCCCGCCCCTGCCCGGACATCATGCGCGACCCTGCGCCGTGGCGCGCGCCGGTCGCGGCAGGCGGTGCGGCTGGCTTGACCATGGCACGGCTTGGTCTAGGGTGCCCGCACATGCCCGTCACCAAGGAGCCTTCCATGACACAGCGCCTGCACCTCGTTTTCGGCGGTGAACTGGTCGATCCGACGCAGACGGTGTTCCGCGATGTCGCCGCGCTGCATGTGGTCGGCATCTTTCCGGACTATGCAAGCGCCTTCGTGGCCTGGAAGGCCGAGGCGCAGCGCACGGTGGACAATGCGCACATGCGCTATTTCATCGCCCATCTGCACCGCCTGCGCGAAGTGGGCGATGCCGCTTCGGCGACCGAGGAACTGGGGGCCTGACGGCCGCCCTGCGGGATGATCCGTTCGCTCGGGCTGACGCTGTACAACCTTGCGGTCGGGCGGCAGAAGGGCCCCCTGCCCGACTGGCCCGAGCGGCCACGCGGCAGCCTGATCTGGCTGCACGCCCCCCGGGCGGATGCGGCACGCCCGCTTGGCGAACTGGCGCGACGACTGGTGGATGAGGATGGCCATGCCATCGTGCTGAGTTGCCCCGCGCCGCTACCGCCGCAGCGCGGGGTGATCCACATCGCCCCGCCCCCCGATACCGTGACCGGAGCACGGGCTTTCCTTGACCATTTCCAGCCGGCCATGGCGATCATGGCAGATGGCGAATTGCGCCCGGTCCTGCTGTCGGAACTGGCGGCGCGAAAGCTGCCGGCGCTGATGGTGGATGCGCGCGCACCTTACCTGATGCCGCACCGCCGGGGCTGGTTTCCCGGGCTGATCCGACACTCGCTGAGCCGGATCGACAGTGTGATCGCGGTGGACGAGGCGGCGGGACGTGCCTTCCTTCGGTTCGGGTCCAGGACCGACCGGGTGCGGGCCGATGGCCGGATGGAAGAAGGCTCGCGCGCGCTGCGCTGCAACGAGGCCGAGCGGGCAGCACTGCTGCGCCAGCTTGGCACCCGCCCGGTCTGGCTGGCCGCCAGCCTGCCCGAGGCCGAAGAGGCCACCGTTGTGGCCGCACACCGCCATGTGCTGCGGCTTGCGCATCGCATGCTGCTGGTGATCGTGCCGGAAGGGCCGGCCAGAGCCGACGCGCTGGCCCGGCGGATCGAAGAAGCCGAGGGATGGACCGTCGCCCGCCGCAACGCCGAACAGGAGCCTGATTCCGAAACCGAGGTCTATATTGCCGACACTGCGTCGGAATACGGGCTTTGGTACCGGCTGGCGCCGATTACCTATCTTGGCGGCAGCCTGCTGGGCCAAGGCAGCCTGCGCGACCCGTTCGAACCGGCGGCGCTTGGATCGGCCATCCTGCATGGCCCGCGTGCGGGGAACTGGACGTCAGGTTTCGCCCGTCTGGCCGATGCGCGCGCGGCGCGGCTGGTGGCATCCCCGGCAGACCTGGGCGACGCGGTGGGCGACCTGCTGGCCCCCGACCGCACGGCGCGGCTTGCACGGGCGGCCTGGGCGGTTTCCACCTCGGGGGCCGAGGTGACCGACCGCGTGGTGCAGATGGTGCGCGAAATGATGGAGGCGCGGACATGAGGCCGCCCGCCTTCTGGTTCACCCCGCCCGACCGGCCGGACTGGCGCGCGCGGCTGCTGGCACCCCTGGGCCACGTCTATGCGGCGGCAACGGCGCGGCGGCTGCGCCAGCCGGGGGTCCGCGTCGGGGTGCCGGTGATCTGCGTGGGCAACCTGAATGCGGGCGGTACCGGCAAGACCCCAACCGTGATCGCGCTGGTCGAGCGTCTGGGCGCGCGCGGGCTGGCCGTTGCGGTGGTGTCGCGCGGTCATGGCGGGTCGCTGCAGGGGCCGGTGCGTGTGGACCCCTTGCGGCATCGTGCGGACGAGGTGGGTGACGAACCGCTGCTGCTGGCCGCCTTTGCCCCGGTGGTCGTGGCACGCGACCGCGCGGCAGGGGCGGCGCTTGCCGTGGCCGGGGGGGCACAGGTTGTTCTGCTGGATGACGGATTCCAGAACCCGGCGCTGGTGAAGGACCTGTCGATCCTGGTGGTGGATGCCGCGCAGGGGTTCGGCAACGGCCTGTGCCTGCCCGCAGGGCCGCTGCGTGAACCGGTCGGCGTGGGGTTGGCGCGGGCCGATCTGGTCCTGTCCATCGGGGACAGGGACGCGCAGGCGACCTTTGCCGCCGGATGGGGCCGGGCACTGCCCCGGCCGCACCTTGCAGGGCGGCTTGAGCCCTTGCAGACGGGGATGGACTGGACAGATACGCCCGTGCTGGCCTTTGCCGGGATCGGCCAGCCCGGAAAGTTCTTTGCCAGCCTGCGCGCCGAAGGGGCCAGCATCCTGCGCGCCGAAGCCCTGGACGACCACCAGCCGCTTTCCGAGGCCCTGCTGCTGCGGCTCGCCGCCGAGGCGGATCAGGCAGGGGCGCAGCTTGTCACCACCGAAAAGGATGCGGCCCGTTTGCCGCAGGCCTGGCGGTCACGCGTGCTGGTCCTGCCGGTGCGGCTGCGGATCGACGGGGGCATGGCGCTGGACGCGGCACTGGACCGGCTGTTCAGCCCGCCGCAAGCCGGGGGTTTCACACCCCCGGACCCCCGTGGGATACTTCCGCCAAGATGAAGGAAACGGGAAGGACGCTTTCGCGCCCGCGGGTCATGCCTTGGTCGCGGGCGTGTCGGTCAGGAGATGCTGATCCGCGCCGAGGCGGGGCGAGGCGCGCCCGAGTGACAGGTCCCCCGCCGAGAAGGTGAAGGGCGACCGCACGCCGGGCACGCCGCCCGCGTCGATCTGCAGGCCGCGATGGCGCACCTGCGGGTCGGCAAAGACCTCGGCCAGATCGTTGATCGGGCCTGCGGGCACGCCTTCGGCCTCGCAGGCGGCAAGCAGGTCGGCCTTGCTGCGGCGGCGCGTGGCGGCGGTGATCGCCTCGGTCAGGGCCGCGCGGTGCGCCAGACGGTCGGCGTTGGTGGCAAAGGCCGGGTCGGTTCCCAAGTGTTCCAGACCCAGGATGCCGCAGAGGCGGCGGTATTGCGCGTCGTTGCCGGTGGCGAGGATGATCCAGCCATCGGCGCAGTCGAACACCGCATAGGGCGCAAGGTTGGGATGGGCATTGCCCAGCTTGACCGGGGCAGTGCCGGAGGCGAGGTAGTTCATCGCCTGGTTCGCCATCAGGGCCACGGTCACATCCATCAGCGCCATGTCGATGTGCTGGCCCGTGCCGGTCTGCCCGCGCCGGTGCAGCGCCGCCAGGATCGCGGTGGTCGCATAGACCCCGGTCAGGATGTCGGCCACCGCGACGCCGACCTTCTGCGGCTGGCCCTCGGGCGTGCCGGTCACGCTCATCACCCCCGCCATTCCCTGAATGACGAAGTCATAGCCCGCGCGATGCGCATAGGGGCCGGTCTGCCCGAACCCGGTGATCGAACAGTAGATCAGGCGCGGATTGATCGCCGAGAGGCCGGCATAGTCGAGCCCGTATTTCGCCAGGCCCCCGACCTTGAAGTTTTCGATCACCACATCCGCCCCGGCGACCAGACGGCGCACGGCCTCCTGCCCCTCGGGCGTGCGGAAATCGGCGGTGACAGACCGCTTGCCGCGATTGGCCGCGTGGAAATAGGCCGCATTCGTCTCGCCCTCATGGGTGATGAAGGGTGGGCCCCACCGGCGGGTATCGTCGCCTTCAGGGGCCTCGACCTTGATGACATCGGCACCCAGGTCGGCCAGCGTCTGCCCGGCCCAGGGACCGGCCAGAATCCGGGCAAGCTCGATCACCCGGACCCCGGCAAGCGGCGCTGTCATGGGTCAGCCGCCCAGCTTTTCGTCGAGGATCTTGGCCAGATCCTCGTAGGACATGTTCGAATGCTTTTCGCCGTTGATGATCAGCGTCGGCGTGCCTTCGACGGCATCTGTCGTGGCATTGGTCTGGTAGGCCGCGACCATCGCCTGCGCCATCGCGTTGTCCTTCAGGCAGGCATCGATCGTGGCATCGTCCATCCCGGCGGTGCGGCCGATCTTCTTGAGGTTTTCCACCACGGCGGCAGGATCATCCGACCCGGCCCATTCCTTCTGCTGGTCGAACAGCATCGAATTGATGCCGAAATAGCGCGTATCGCCGCCGCAGCGGGCCACCATGGCGGCCCAGAGACCGTAACGGTCGAAATAGACCTCGCGATAGACGAACTTCACCTTGCCGGTGTCAATGTAGTTGGTCTTCAGATCGCCGAACACCGTGTCGTGGAAATGCTTGCAATGGGGGCAGGTGTAGGACGCGTATTCGACCACCGTCACCGGCGCGTCGGCCTGCCCCAGCACCATGTCGGGCACCGGCGGCAGCGGGGTGGTCGCGGCGGCCTCCTGCGCCTCGGCTGCAAGGGGCGCAAGCGCCGCAAGGCCGGTGGCGGGGTCGCCGGGCCGGGCGAGCCACAGGCCGCCTGCCAGGACAAGGATCAGCGCAAGCGCTGCGAAAGCCAGATTTCGTGCCATGAGGTGCCTCATCATGCTTTTGATTTACCAAGGATGTTCCGTGCCAGAAGCGCAAGCGCGTCGCGCAGGCCTTCGTCCTGCACCCCGCTTGCCGTTTCGGCAGCGCGGGCGATCACGGACGGGTCGGCGGCTACGGCACGCACAGCGACGGCCTTCGGCGCGGGCGCGAACTGCGCCTGGCCTTCGGCAAAGCCGGTCGGGGCGGTCTGGGTCAGCGAAATCCGGGCGATGGCGGCATAGCCATAGCAGGCGTTCACCCGGTCGCGCAGCGCGGGAAGCTGCATCTGGACCATCGGCGCGTGGGCGGCGCTGGTCAGCAGCGTCAGCGTGGCCCCGAAGCCTTCGCGCCCGTAGCCGACCTTCACGGGCCGGGTGATGCGCGCCACGTCCTCGCCCGCCACCTCGGCCCAGTGGGTCAGCAGGCGCGACACGGCGAAGCCGCGCTTTTCGCCCGCCTTGCGGATGCGGTCGGCCAGCAGTCCGGATGCCGCCTCGAATCCGCGCATGCGGCGCGAGGGGGGTTGCGGCGGGCTGGGCGGGCGCGTCATCTGGCGGGGGCCTCCGTTTGCGCGCATTCTAGGGGGTCGGACGGCGCATGCCAGCAGAATGGAACGGCAGGGGGCATAAACATTGCGTGACGAGCGGCCGGACCCGACCGGCGACCTGCTGGCGTGGTATGACGTGCAGGCCCGCGCGATGCCGTGGCGCGTGGGGCCGCAGGATAGCGCCAGGGGCGTGCGGCCCGATCCCTACCGCGTCTGGCTGTCCGAGGTGATGTTGCAGCAGACCACCGTCGCGGCGGTGCGGGGCTATTTCCTGCGGTTCACGGACCGATGGCCCGATGTGGCGGCGCTGGCCGCCGCGCCGGATGCCGAGGTGATGGCCGAATGGGCGGGGCTTGGCTATTACGCCCGGGCGCGGAACCTGCTGGCCTGCGCGCGGGCCGTGGTGCAGGATCATGGCGGGCGGTTCCCGGCAACGCGGGACGGATTGCTGGCCTTGCCCGGGATCGGCCCCTATACCGCAGCGGCGATTGCGGCGATTGCCTTCGACGAAGCTGCGGTCGTCGTCGACGGCAATGTCGAGCGGGTGATGGCCCGGCTGCATCTGGTGGAAACGCCGCTGCCTCTGGCCAAGCCCGAGCTGATCCGGCTTGCCACCGCCATGACCCCGCCGCACCGGCCCGGCGATTACGCCCAGGCGGTGATGGACCTGGGGGCGACCATCTGCACGCCGCGTCGTCCGGCCTGCGGTCTGTGCCCCTGGCGCGCGCCCTGCCGTGCGCGGGCCGAAGGCGTGCAGGCCGACCTGCCGCGCAAGCTGGCCAAGCCGCCCAAACCGGTGCGCAGCGGGACCGTCTGGATCGCGCGGCGCAACGACGGGGCCTGGCTGCTGGAGACGCGGCCGGCGCGCGGCCTGCTGGGGGGCATGCTGGGCTGGCCGGGGTCGGATTGGGACGGGGCGGGTGGCCCCGCGCCTTTCGCCGCCGACTGGCGCGACGCGGGCGAGGTGCGCCACACCTTCACCCATTTTCACCTGCGGTTGTCCGTGCGGGTGGCCCGGGGCGGCCCCCACAACACCCCCTTGCGCGGGGATTTCCTGCCGCCAGCCGCCTTTCGTCCCGGCGATCTGCCAAGTTTGATGCAAAAAGCCCATTCCCTGGCCCGTGCCGCCCTTGGTGAAGGTTGAGCGGCAACCTCGCTGCGCTATCATGGCGCGAACAGTGCGAGGTAGCCATGCAGACCCTTTCCCCGACCGAGGTCGCGCGCCCGTTCCGCGCGCTGCCGTTCTGGCTGTCGCTGGCGCTGGTGCCTCTGGCGGTGACGGGTGCGCTGTTGGGCGGCTGGACGGTGCTGCTGCTGCCGCTGTGCGCCTGGGGGCTGTTTTCGCTGCTGGATGCGCTGACCGGCCTGCAGGCGGCGAATGCCGACCCGGACACGCCCGAAGCCGGGCTTTTCTGGTATCGCGCCATCACGCTGGTCTGGGCCCCGATCCAGTTCGGGCTGCTGTTCGGCATGATCTGGTATGTCACCCGCGCGCCGCATCTTGGCCCGGCGGAAAAGGCGGGGCTGGTGTTCGGGATGGGCGTGATCTCGGGCACCGTCGGCATCACCTACAGCCACGAGCTGATGCACCGGAAGTCGCGGCTGGAACGGGCGCTGGCCGATGTTCTGCTGGCCATGGTGCTGTACAGCCATTTCCGCAGCGAACATCTGCGGGTGCATCACCTGTGGGTCGGCACGCCGCGCGATCCGGTCACGGCGCGCTACAACGAAGGGTTCCACCGGTTCTTTCCGCGCGTGCTGGTGCAATGCGCCGCGTCATCCTGGGTGGCCGAGGGCGAGTGGCAGGCGCGAAGGGGCCGACCGGCCTGGCACTGGCGCAACCCGTTCTGGCGCTATGCGGGCTTGCAGGCCGCGATGGTCGGTCTGGCACTGGCGCTTGGCGGGGTGCAGGGGCTGGCGCTGTTCGTCGGGCAGGCGGTCGTGGCGATCTGGCAACTGGAACTGGTGAATTATGTCGAACATTACGGGCTGACCCGCCGGCATCTGGGTGCGGGAAAGTACGAACGGGTCCGGCCACGCCATTCCTGGAACGCGACGCACCGCGCGTCGAACTGGCTGCTCATCAACCTGCAGCGCCATTCCGACCATCACGCGCGCCCCGACCGCAGCTTTCCCCTTCTGCAGACGCATGGCGAGGATGTGGCCCCGCACCTACCGCACGGCTATCCGGTCATGACACTGGCCGCGATGGTGCCGCCCCTGTGGAGGCGG
>JAAFHX010000065.1 GCA_013297695.1 Rhodobacterales bacterium
GCCGCCTCGGCCAAAGTCAGGCGGCGCGGTTCCTTGCCGAAATAGGACAGGGTCGCGGCACGGACGCCTTCAAGATTGCCGCCAAAGGGTGCCAGATTCAGGTAAAGGCCAAGGATGCGCTTCTTGCCCAGACGCCGTTCCAGCGCCAGCGCCACGCGCATCTGGCGCAGCTTGCCGGAAACTTTGCCGGTACTGCCCTCTTCCAGCAACCTTGCCACCTGCATCGACAGGGTCGATCCGCCCGAGATCACGCGGCCGTTCCACGCCGCCTGTACCACAGCGCGCGCCATGGCCCGCAGGTCCACCCCCGCATGGTCGTAGAACCGGCGATCCTCGTAATTCACCAGCATCGCCAGATAGGCGGGGTCAACGTCGCCCGGGTCCACCCCCAGACGCCAGCGCCCCTCAGCCACCGTATAGGCGCGCAGGAGCCGCCCGTTGCGGTCGGCCACCTCGACCGAGGTTTCCAGGCCAAGCGGCGGCAGCACCGTCGCGGCCACCCACCTGTCGGCGGCATCGCGGGCTACCGCCGCCAGCCACAGGCCCGCGACCAGCGCAAGGACTGGCCATGCGCGCATCGTCTAGTCGGTCACCGTCACCCGACCCGCCGCGCTTTGCGCGCGGAAGTCGGGGCGGTACATGTCCTCGACCGAGGCGGCAGGGTGGTGGAAGCTGCCGGGCGACACCGCGCGCACGATGTAGCCGAGGCGGAAGGGCGCTGCATCCACACGGTCGATGGCTGTCAGAAACCGGTCCTGCCGGAATTCGGAATGCACCGCCTGCGCCTCCAGCCCCAGACCATCCAGCGCCGCGATGTCGCCGCCCGAAATCAGGTTCGGGTTGTCGATCTCGAACCCCGCAGGCAGCGGGTCGGTCACGACCAGCCGCGCCTCGCCCGCGTTGAAGGGCGTGATGTCCAGCACCGTCACCAACCGGGTTCCGGTGGCAACGCTGGCAATATCGGCGGGCTGGCCGTCGAGCGTGACATAGCTGCGGGTGATGGCATAGCCGTTTCCGCCTGCAGGTTCCGCGACCTGCGGCACGCCAAAGGTGGTCAGCGTCAGCGTTTGGGGCGTCTGCCCGGTGTTGGCGATGGCGATGGGCGATGCTGCCTGACCTTCCAGCACCTGCACCAGCGGGCCGGTCGCGGGCTGGCCGTTGAAGGTCAGGCTGTTCAGACCCGGCGCGTCCAGCAGGGCATGCGCGGCCAGCAGCGTCCACGTCGCCTCTTGCGTGGACAGAACGCCCTGCCGCGCGACGATCCGGGTGGCCAGCGCGTCAAGGTCCACCGCCCTGGACCCGGCTTCTGCCGCAAGTGTCAGCAGGGCCGCCGCATCGCGCAGGTTGGTGCCATAGTCGGCGCGGAAGACCTGAGTCGTTTCGTCGGCCGGCAGCGAGGACATCATCGCGGCGGAGCGGGCGAACATCGCGTCGGCCCGCACCTGATCGCCATAGCTTGCCAGCGCCGCGCCAAGCTGCGCCGCCGCCGTGGGCGTCGCAAAGGCATCGCCCTTCACATCGGCATAGTAGCGCAGATCCCCCACGGCCGCCGCCCCCTCGCGCGCCAGCACCATCAGCGCATAGGCCAGCGCCTCGCCGCCCCGGTCGAAATCGGCGCTGTAGTTCACCTGGTTGCGCAGGTTGTCCAGCGCCTGCCGGAAGGCGAGGTCAGGCACCGCGATGCCCTGCGCCCGCGCGCGGGAAAGGAAATCGGTGACAAAGGCATCCAGCCAGAAATCACCCGACCCCGGCTGCCACAACCCGAAGGCCCCTTCGCTGGACTGGTTGGCCAGCACCGCCCCCACGGCCTGCTGCAACCTGTCGGTCAGGGTTTCCGCAGACGCAAGGTTCATCGCCTTGGCCACGTCCGACAGATACAAAAGCGGCAACGCGCGCGAAGTGATCTGTTCCGTGCAGCCAAGCGGATAGCGGTCCAGCGCCGCCAGCAGGCCCGGCGCGTTCAGCCGCGCGATGGGGCCTGCGGCCAGCGTTGCCTTGGCGGTGCCGGGTGCAAGGCCGTCGAACACGGCGCTGTCAAGGGTGAAGGTCGCGCCCGGGGCAAGGTCGAAGCGGCTGATCCGCGCGATCTCGGGGTCGTTGACCTCGACCGGAACGGTTAGCGTCTTGGTCAGGTGTTTCCCGTCGGGCGTGGTCAGGGCCACGGTCAGTGTCTGCACCCCCGGATCGCGCGCCGTGACGGGGATCGTGAAGCGCGCCGTCGCGCCTTCGGCCAGATCAAAGCCCGACGGCACGGGGCCGAGCGTCAGGCCAGGGGAGCTGACATCCAGCCCCATCCGGCCTGCGGGGCCGGTTGCGTGCACGATCTCAAGCAAAAGGCGGCTATCATCACCGGGGGACAGGAACCGGGGCAGGCTGGCGGTGACCACGACCGGATCGCGCACCAGCACGTCCGCGCTGGCCTGCCCGACGCCGGTCTTCGACCAGGCGACGGCCATGACCTTCACCGTGCCGTTGAAGGACGGAAGGTCAAATCTGGCCCGTGCAAGTCCGTCAGGCCCGACCTGCACCGGGCCGGTGAAATAGGCCACCAGCTCCTCGGTGGGCGGGGGGGCCAGCAGGCGTGCCTGCGCCCCCGCATCGCCGCCCGATCGGACAGTGCCTTCGGCCCCGGTCATCCCGTCGATCAGCCGCCCGTAAAGGTCGCGGATGCCGACGCCCAGCTTGCGCTGGCCGAAGTAATGCGCCGAAGGGTCGGGCGGGGCAAAGCCGGTCAGGTTCAGGATGCCCTGATCGACGGCGGCGATGGTGACCCAGGCCGTCTCGCCCGGTTGCACACCGCCGACGCGCACGGCCACGTCCAGCGGTCCGCGCGGGGCGGCCTCGGGTGCCGTTTCGATGCTGGCGGTCAGTTGCGCCGCACCGGGATCGACCCGCGCATGCGCAAGGCCAAGCGCGCGCGCCGGGTTGCGACCTGCCGCCACGTCCATCGGGCGCAGGGCGGACGCCATGACATAGACGCCCGACCCCCATTCATCCGTGACCGGAAGGTGGATCAGGTTCTCGCCTTCCGTCACCTCCACCGCCTGCATCGCGATCAGACGGTTCGACATGACAGCGATCAGCGCCGTGCCTGCGGCACGCGGCACGATGCGGAACACCGCCGTGTCGCCCGCCCGGTAGGCCGCACGGTCCAGCGACGCCTCCAGCATGTCGGGCGTTCGCGCGGCATCGGCGCTCGCGTACCAGCCCGCAGAAAAGCGGGTCGAAGTGGCGGCGGGGGCACCGTCGGCACCTTCCACCAGCAATTCGTATTCACCCCAGGTGACCGGCATCGCCAGTTCCACCGGCGCGGCCCCAAGGTCCAGCGCGCCACGGGCAACCCGTGTGCGCGTGGTCACCGGTTCCCAGTTCCACTGCCCGTATTGCTGATACCACTGATAGGTGGTGTCCAGCCGCGTCAGTTCCCACGCCACCGGCATCGGCGCGGGTTTCTCGTCGGGGCCGACCCCCACGACCGAAAACCGCGCGTCGCTGCCCTCGCCGACAGCGCCGTCGAATAGCGGCTTCACCCCGATCAGCGGGGCCAAGGGGGTCAGGGCCCTGACGATCTGCCGTTCCACCGGGCGGCCCGACCCTTCGGCCACGCGCACCGTCACCCGCGCCTCCAGCGGGCGGGCGGGATCGGCCACATCAGGCAGGGCAAGCGCGATCTGTGCAACCCCCAAATCATCCGTGCGGGTTCCGGGGTCCAGTGACAGGACCTGCGCGCCGAAGGGTTCGTCTTCGCGGCCAAAGCGATAGCCGGGCCATGCCGCCAGCCCCTGTGCCGCGCGCAACAGCACCTCACCCTCGATGGCAAGATCGGCACCGGGCGCACCGAATAGATGGCGCGCGTCAACCGACAGCAGCGGCGTGTCACCCAGGCGCAGCGGCGCATCGGGCAGGGCCAGCGTCACGTCGATGCGTTCCGGCACGAAGTCTTCGACAAGGAAGGTCCTTGTGGCCAGCGGGTCGGCCTCGGGGTCGGCCAGTATCTCCAGCCGCCACATGCCACGCGGGGCGGACCCGGCAATCGGCAGGGAAAAGACATAGCCACCGGTCTGGTCGCCCACCAGTTGGCGCGACCATTCCACACCATCCGGGCGCCGGAGCACGGCGGTCAGCGGCAGACCTTCGATGGCCCCGGCCCGGCTGTCGCGCGCCAGCGCGGTGGCAAAGACCGTCTCGCCCGCCCGATAGGCCCCCCGGTCGGTGGTCACGAACACATCGACCGGCGGTGCGGCCTCGCGCCCCTCGACCCCGCGATCCGACAGGTCGAATTCGGGGTCGGTCAGCGACAGGAACGCGATGTCGTCGGCCCCGTCCTTCACCGTGACCAAGGCCGGGGCCGCCGCCCCTGTCCCACGCGTCAGCCCGGCGTCAAAGCGGGCATAGCCGGTCGCGTCGGTCGTGGCGCTGCCGAGAATCACGTTGGCGCGGCTCAGCAGGTCCACCGTCACCCCCGCCTTGGCCTGCGCCGTGCCCAGGCTGCGGACAAAGACATGCAGCCCGTCCACCCCCGACAGCGTGGTAACGCCAAGGTCCGAGATGACGAACCATTGCCAGGCCGGCGCGGTCACATAGGGGTCGGCACCGGGAACCGAGGCCTTCAGCGCGTAGATTCCCGCAGGCAGCCCGCGCAGGGCCTCGTCCAGCGGCAGGCGGGTGGTGACATCGCGGTTCACGTCCATCGCCACGGTGGCGGTGCCGGTCCAGAGTTGTTCGCCCACGCCCGTGGCAAAGGCATCCTCGGACCAGGCGGGAACCGGCTGCGCGAAGAAATCGTTCTGGATCGCCCGCAGCAGGTTGCGGTCCGACACGCGGAACAGCGCCAGATCCAGCGCCTCGGTGTTGACCGTCTGCACCGGGATGCTGGCGCTTTCGCCGCGCGGCAGCACATAGCTGCGCCCGGCAAAGCGCGCCTGCGGGCTGCGGTCGCGCACATACTGCGTCACGGTGACCGACTTTGCCAGTTGCTGGCCATCGGCCGCCGGCAGCCCCTCGCGGAAGGTCACGGCATAGCGCGCGCCATGCTGCACGCCATCGACGCACAACTGCCGCCAGCCGCCGGGGCCGACGGTCAGGTCGGGTTCGGGAAGCTGGACATAGGGGGTGTAGTCGACGCCCGAGGTCGCCAGGTCTTCGGAAAAGCTGACGCAGATGCGGGGCTCGGCCCCGTCGCTCTGCACCACCGTTTCGGTGATGCGGAACCCGTATTTGCCGATGGCGTCTTCCAGCGCCAGCGCGGTGTCGTCGCGCGGCTGCAACGATTGTGCCAGACGCAGCGCCTGCACCGTGTCGCGGCCCCGGTCGAGGCTTTCCAGCGCCTGACCCATGGTCAGAAGAATGGAATGGCGCAAGGCGGCATCTGGCGCGCGCAGGTAGCCGTTGATCGAGGCTGTCAGAGCGCCTTCGCGCAGACCGCGCTGCGCATCGCCCTCGCCTTGTCCCGCCGCCAGCAGAAGGCGGGCATAGTCGGCCCAGGTTTCGGGCGCGTCGGTCAGGTTCACGGCGGCCCCGGTGAACTGCGCAGCCAGCGCGGGGTTGCCGTCGGCCTGGGCATTGGCGGCAGATTGCAGATGCTCGGCGGCGGTGAAGCCGTTGGTCAGATGCTCGTTGCCCAGTTGCCCGGCCTGAAGGCGGGCCTGTGCGATGTCGGCGTCGGTCAGGAAGGCCAGTTCGGCGCGGCGCGACGCGGCTTCGGCCCGCAGCGCAGGGTCGGACTGCACGAGAATGCCGGAATAGGCCCCTGCAAAGGCCGTGGGCTGGCCTGCGGCAGATTTGGCAAAACACGACCCGTTGCGGGCGTTGAAGGTCAGCGCCTGGCACTGCGGGTTGGCAAGGCAGGCGCGTTCACAGGCCTCAAGCGTGGTATCGAAGACCGAGGCAATGTCGCCCCCCGGCAGGTCGGTGTTTTCGGACAAAAGGATGCGGCGGTCGGGAATCAGGTCTTGCGAGGTGCCCTGGGCAAGGGCGGGAACCGGCAGGAGCAAAGCGGCGACTGCCGCCAGAACAAGGTTGCCGATCCGTCTGGCCATTCGAAAACCCCTTTGCCCGCACATCGGATTGATCGCATGCGACAGCCTGTGCTGGCAAGGCGCGGAACAGCCTGTTTTTGCTTTGTTCCCGTTAAGGGTGGCTTCATCTTGTTCGCCCAGTGTCCCCCCTGCGGCGCCGTCATGGGGGGCCGGACGGTTGGGACGCGGGAATGGACATCGTCGAACGGCTCTCGAAGGAACGCCGCGCCCGGCTGGCTGCCGAACGGCTTCTGGAACAGAAGCAGCGCGAACTTTTCGCCGCCAATGAAAAGCTGTCGCTGCATGCGCGGTCGCTGTCCGACCAGATCGTGGAACAGCGCCAGGCCGTGCGCAGCGCGCTGTCCGAGGCAGAGGAGCTGAAGGGCCAGAACAGCCGCTTTGTCGATGATCTGGACCGGGCGCACACCGCCGCCGTCATGGCCGAACGGCGGCTGTGGGATTCCATCAACACCATCCGCGACGGCTTTGCGGTGTTCGATGCGGGGCTGAAACTGGTCACCGCGAACGAGGCGTTTCTGGCCCTGTTCGACGGGCTGGGGGTGGCCGAGGGAATTGGTTATCAGGCCATGCTGAATGCCGCCGCCGCCGCCGGGCGGATCGACACCGGCGGCACGCCGGTAGACCGGTGGGTGGCCGGGATGATGACCCGGATCGAGGCCGACGTGATCGAGCCGCAGGTGCTGCAATTTTCGACCGGGGTCTGGGTGCGGCTGCAGGACCGCCGCGCGCGGGATGGCGACATCGTGACCCTGGCGCTGGACATCACTGAACAGATGCGCATCTGGGCCGCGCTGGAGGCGATCCCGGACGGGTTCGTTCTTTATGACCGCGAGGATCGCCTGCTGACCTGCAACCAGCGCTATCGCGACATCTACCCCGATACCGCCGCCGCCATGGTGCCCGGTGCAAGTTTCGAGGAAATCCTGCGTTATGGCCTGAAGAACGGCCAGCATGTCGATGCCATCGGGCGGGAAGAGGAATGGCTCGCCGAACGGCTGCAGCAGCACCGCACCGCCAACGGCACGCATGAACAGCAGTTGCGCGACGGGCGCTGGCTGCGCGCGCATGACCACCCCACGCCCGATGGCGGGCGGGTGGGCCTGCGCGTGGATGTGACCGCGATCAAGGAACAGCAGGCCGCGCTGGAAACCGCCCGCGCGGCGGCCGAGGCGGCGAACCGGGCGAAATCCGCCTTCCTTGCCAACATGAGCCACGAGATTCGCACCCCGATGAACGGCGTCGTCGGCATGGCGGAACTTCTGTGCGATACCGGGTTGTCGGATGAACAGCGGCTGTTCGCCGAAACCATCAAGTCCTCGGGCGAGGCGCTTCTGGTCATCATCAACGACATTCTCGACTATTCCAAGATCGAGGCGGAACGGCTGACCCTGCATCCCGAACCGTTTGATCTGGAACGCACGATCCACGAGGTTGCCATGCTGCTGCAACCCCGCGCGCGGGCGCAGGGGCTGAACCTGCTGATCGATTTCGACATGTTCCTGCCGACCCGCTATGTCGGCGATCCAGGGCGGCTGCGCCAGGTGCTGACCAACCTGATGGGCAACGCGGTGAAATTCACGCAAGTTGGCCATGTGCTGGTGCGGGTCGTGGGGATGGAGGCCGAGGCGGGGCTGCAACAGTTGCACATCACGGTCGAGGATACCGGGATCGGGATCGCCGCCGAACATCTGGATCACGTCTTCGGCGAGTTCAATCAGGTCGAATCCGAGGCGAACCGCAAGTTCGAGGGCACGGGCCTGGGCCTTGCCATCACCCGACGCCTGATCGACCGGATGGGCGGCGAGGTCTGGGTGGACAGCGAACTGGGGCAGGGATCGGTCTTCGGCTTCCGGCTGACACTGCCGGTGGCCGAGGATACGGCCGCCGCACGCATCCCGATCTCGCTGCGCCGGGCGCTGGTGGTGGATGACCAGTTCATCAACCGCACCATCCTGGAACGCCAGCTTGTCGCCTATGGCATCGCGGTCACGCTGTGCCGGACCGGGGCCGAAGCGCTGGCAGTCCTGGAGAAGGACGGTGGTCATGACGTACTGCTGACCGACCACGAGATGCCCGAGATGGACGGGCTGGCGCTGGCCCTGCGGGTGCGCGCCATGGGGCGCACGCTGCCCATCGTGCTGCTGTCCTCGAACCCGGCAGCGGCGCGCGATGGCGACGGGGCGGTGGAACTGGCCGCGATCCTGCAGAAGCCGCTGTTGCGCAGCGAGCTGTATCGCCGGTTGCAAGCCCTGTCCGCCCCCGAGCCTGAACCGGTGGCTGTGGTAGAAGAGACCCCGGTTGCGCTGGACGGGCGGCTGATGCGGGTGCTGGCGGCGGAAGACAACCGCACCAACCAGTTGGTGTTCCGCAAGATGGTCAAGGATCTGGATATCGACCTTGTCTTTGCGAACAACGGGCGCGAGGCTGTCGAACAGTACCACAGCTTTCGCCCCGACCTGATCTTCATGGATATCTCGATGCCCGAGATGGACGGCCGCGATGCCGCCCGCGCGATCCGCGAGATCGAATCCCGGCTGGGCGGCCATGTTCCCATCGTGGCCCTGACCGCCCATGCGATGGACGGCGACGCCGAGGGCATTCTGGCAGCCGGGATCGACGAATATCTGACCAAACCCTTGCGCAAGAACGCCATCGGCAGCGCCATTGCCACCCATTGCCCGAAAGGCGCGCGGCCCGTGGTCGTCGAACTGGCCGAGGATGAAACCTGACGGGGCAAGCCTGTGACCCCGGGTCGCGACCGGACCCGACCTTGGGTTCAGGATTGACGGGCGTGCGCGCAGCCAACTGTGCTGACCCGATCTCGGGTCGCGACCGCCATGCACGGCGAGTTGGCAGAGCGGTTGCCGCATCTGGCCGGGCGTCAGCAAGGAACAAGATGAAGGGAACGGCGTGACCTTCTGAAAGGTGTGGCCTTGACCGCAGGGGCGGCAGCCGTGGTGGCCACGGGGCAGGGCCTGACAGCAACCCCCGCCTCGGCCCAGGCATCCGGTGTCGGCATCCGCGACATCGCGCCCATCGACCCCGCGTTCTTCGTTCCGGGACGTCTGTCCGGGCGCACCCTGATCGTGACCGGCTGTGCGCGCGGGATCGGCGCGGCAACCGCGATCCGGGCGGCCCGCGAAGGCGCGAACGTTGTCGGGGTCGACTGGATTGCCGACCTGGGGGCCGCAACCGTTGACGGCATCCTGTCCGAAGGCGGCAAGGCGGTCTTTGTCGAAGGCGATATCGCCGAAGAAGACACCAGCACCCGCATGATCGAGGCCGCGCTGCGCAGTTTCGGTCGGCTTGATCTGGCGCTGAATAATGCGGGGGTGATGGACGCGGTCTATTCCGGCGATCCGGTGGACTATGCGGCGCAAGAGGACCTGATCTTTGCCCCGCTGCACGAAACGACCGATGCCTATTGGGACTGCGTGATCCGCACCAATCTGCTGGGCACCTACAAGACTCTGCGGGCCGAGTTGCGGCAGATGGTGGCGCAGGGAACCGGCGGTGCCATCGTGAACGTGGGGTCGATTGCCGGGCTGACCGGGCTGGCGGGCAATCCCGCCTATGTGGCAACGAAACACGCGGTCAACGGCCTGACCCGGAACGCCGCCATCGATTATGCACCCTACGGAATCCGCGTGAATTCGGTCAACATGGCGGCGACCGACACGCCCATGGTCGCGCGGGCGGGGGCACTGGTGGCGGCAAGTGCCGCCGACAGCGACGGCCCGTCGATGGGCCGCATCAAGACCGCCAGCATCCTGGCCTATGCCGACAGCACGCGGCGACCGGCCACGGTCTGGGAACAGGCGTCGATGATCCTGTTCCTGCTGTCGGACGAGGCGTCGAACTTCACCGGCGGGCTTTATGCCACCGACGGGGGCTGGACGGCCTACTGACCTCCGGATCAGAAGGCAAATCGGATGAAGGCCATGGCGCTCCACCAAGGGTCCGCCTCTCCGCCCAGGGCCTGCTGCACCCCGTCGCCCGGGACGGTATAGGCCACGGCCCCGTGCACATAGACGTTGCGGTTGACGAACCATTTGGCGGTCAGGTTGGCCTCGGTGCCATAGGCGTTGTCCGACAGGAAGGTCAGCGCCGGGTTGCCGCCGATGTTGTTCAGGCTGTCGGCGTAAAAGGCCCAGAGCTGCGGCACCAGTTGCAGCTTGGGCGACAGGTTGACCTGCGCCTGCAGCCGATGGGCGATCACGTTGCTGTCCTGCACCACCTTGAAATGGTTGACGCCCTGCACCCACTGTTCGCCGTTGCCGCCTGACAGGAGCGGGTCCCACCGCTCATAGGTCGGCGTGGCGGGATCGTCGCCCGAGAAATACGAGAGCTGATAGCTGACCGAAGGCGTCCCGCGCGCCTGTGCAAAGGTATAGCCGACCAGCCCGTACCCTGCGCTGGCCTGCATGTCGAAATTGCGGTTCGTCTGCACCGCAACTTCGGCCCCCAGGAACGGCCCCGACTGGCCCTGCGCCGCCCCTTGCCACAAGAGCCGCGCATCGGCCAATTGAAGCCCCTCGCGCGTGCCGACGATGCTGCCGTCGGGCCCGAAATAGGATTGCTGCGACTGCGGCACCTCAAGATAGCTTGCCGCAAGGGTCAGACCGGACGCGGGCTGCACCTCGACGTTCACGCCCGCGATGGTCGTTTCCGAATCGATGACCGGAAGTTCGTCCGGGTCCACATAGAAGGCCTCGACCTTGGTCGTGTTGTAGACGACTTGCCCCAGCACCAGCAGGTCCGAGGCCCACCGGGCATTCGACTGCAAGGCCGCGCGGTTGCCGCCGTTGGCTGCGGTGTTGGCGATCAGGAAGGCGTTGGCCAGGGTAAAGCGTTGCCGGCCTGCCGACAGGTTGACCACCAGCCGGTCGCCGCGCGCGGTGGTCTGCCCGGTCACGATGCCGGCAAAGGCATCCTCGACACCGGTGTAGATGCGCCCCTCGTTGGTGAACAGCTCCTGCCCGGCGGACAGCGAGGTGATGGCGCTGAGACCGCCATAGACATAGGTCGCGGCGGACAGCGGGGTCATGCCGTACAGTCCGTAATGCAGATAGCCCTCGCCCCAGGCGCTGGTCCCGGCCCCGGCGGGCGTTCCCTGCACCAGCGGGTTTCCGGCCAGCATCGGCCCCGGCTGGCCGTACCAGGCGTTGCCGTTGGAATAGAACATCGACAGCACGTCGAAGCGGAACCGCAGCAGCGTTCCGCCCTGATCGTACAGGGTCGGCAGATCGTCGGTCTGGCCTGTGATCAGATATCCGTTCCCGCGCGCAGCGGCGACCGGATCGGCCAGTTCCACCTCGACAAGGATATCAAGGCCCCCGATGCGCCCCGGGCGAACGGTGTTGGTGATGCGCCCGATATCGGGGTTGCGCCGCGCGATGGCATCGACGAAGGCCAGCCGTTCCTCGTCATAGCGCTGGCCCGGAAACAGCGAAAGCGCGCGCCGGACCGAATCTTCGGCGCGGTTGTTCAGCGCCGGATCGGTACTGGGGTTCACCAGCGTGATGGTCACGCTTTCGATGATCAGCCGCTGCCCGGCATCGGCGACCCCAACGGCCTGCGCCCAGACGCGGGGGCCGATGCCGCTTGCCAGTGCCGCCACTGCAACGATGCGCAGCCAACGGCCTGCGGTCGATATGTTCGGATCGTGCATGGCGGGAGCCGACCGTTCCGTCCCGTGCAGGGGAATGCCTGTCATGGGGTTCACTCTAGCCGGGGACGCGGGCGGTTCAAGGACCGATGCTTGCCCGGTCAGCCTTCGCGAAGAACGGCAAGGAAGGCCGCGCCGAAGCGGTCCATCCTTTGCGGGCCAAGGCCGCCCACATCTTCCAGTGCGGCGAGGGTCGAGGGACGGCTTTCGGCGATCTTGCGCAGGGTTGTGGTCGAACAGGACAGCGGCTTTTCGGTGCCATGCTCTCCCCGCGCCAGCCGCAGTTGTTCGGCGTGGAGCCGGTCGAACACCGCGCCCGCCTCGCGCCCCGCCAGCCGCAGGCGCTGCGGATGCAGAGGGGCAGCCTCGGCCCCGGTGATGACCGACAGGAAGGCCGCGCCATAGCTTTCCAGCTTTTTCGCGCCGACACCCGTGATCTGCGCCATCTGGTCCAGGGTCGCGGGACGGCGTTCGGCCATCTCGATCAGGGTGCGGTCCGGAAAGACGATGTAGGCGGGCACACCCTGCGCCTCGGCCAGCGTGCGGCGTTTCGCCTTCAGCGCCGACAGAAGCGGGGCATCCTCGTCCGCCACCAGCGCCTTGACGACAGTGCGGGGGGCGTCCTGCAAGGTATCGCGGCGCAGGGTGATCGTCTGTTCGCCCCGCAGGATCGGCCGGGCCGCATCGGTCATGCGCAGCGCACCGTGGCGTTCGGGGTCGGGGCGGACAAGGTCGCGGCCCATCATCTGACGGAATACGGCCCCCCAGGCGGGTTTCGTCAGGTCGCGCCCGGCGGCAAAGGTCGGCAACTGGTCATGCCCGCGTTCGCGCACCTTGGGCGTGGCGGTGCCGGTCAGGATGTCGATCAGATGGCCCGCGCCGAACCATTCCCCCGTGCGCAGGATCGCCGACAGCGCCTTGCGCACGGCCTGCGTGCCGTCGAACAGCGCGGCAGGCTGCTCGCAAAGGTCGCAGTTGCCGCAGGGGTCCGAGGTTTCGCCGAAATAGGCCAGCAGCACCTGACGGCGGCAGCGCGTGGCCTCGGCCAGACCCAGAAGCGCGTTCAGCCGGGCATGGCGGTCGGCGGGGGCGGGGCTTTCGTCGATCTGGCTGCGGCGCAGGCGGATATCCTCGGGGCCATACAGGGTCAGCGTGTCGGCAGGCGCGCCGTCACGACCCGCGCGGCCGATCTCCTGGTAGTAGCTTTCCACCGATTTCGGCAGGTCGGCATGGGCGACCCACCGGATATCGGGCTTGTCGATGCCCATGCCGAAGGCGACGGTCGCAACCACGATCAGCCCGTCTTCCTGCTGAAACCGCACCTCGACGCGGCGGCGCTCGTCGGCTTCCATTCCGGCGTGATAGTGGCAGGCGCTGTGCCCGCCCTGCGCCAGCGCCTGGGCCAGCGTCTCGGTCTTGGCGCGGGTGGCGGCATAGATGATGCCGGATTGTCCACGCCGGGTGGCCGCATAGGACAGAAGCTGCGCGCGCGGCGTGTCCTTGACCGCGAAGGCAAGGCGCAGGTTCGGCCGATCAAAGCCGCGCAGGAAGGTCAGCGGGGCCTCGCCCCCGAACAGGCGGGTGACGATCTCGGCCCGCGTTTCCTCGTCTGCCGTGGCGGTGAAGGCGGCAAGCGGCACATCCAGCGCCCGGCGCAACTCGCCGATGCGCAGGTAATCGGGGCGAAAGTCATGGCCCCACTGGCTGACGCAATGCGCCTCGTCCACGGCGATCAGGGTGCAGCCGATCCGCCGCAGCAACGACAGCGTCGCCCCCGACGCCAACCGCTCCGGCGCGATGTAGAGGATGCGCAGCCGCCCCTCGTCCAGCGCGGCAAAGACGCCTTCGGTTTCACCTTCGGTATTGCCCGAGGTCAGCGCCCCGGCCTCGACCCCCACCGCGCGCAGGGCGCGGACCTGATCGCGCATCAGCGCAATCAGCGGAGAGATCACGACCGTCACACCCGGACGGCACAGCGCGGGCAACTGGAAGCACAGCGACTTGCCGCCGCCCGTCGGCATGATGGCCAGGGTGTTGCGGCCCGCCAGCACAGCCTCCACGATCTCTTCCTGGCCCGGGCGAAAGGCGGAAAAACCGAAGACGGAAGACAGAAGGTCGGTCGGCTCGGGCATGGGGCCTGCGGCGGGACGGTTGGGGTGCCAAGCGGCCTTACATGAAAAGCGAGGCGTTGTTCATCAGCACGATGCGCAGCGCGTAGATGGCCAGCAGAGCGACCAGAGGGGCCAGGTCGATCCCCGACAGGCGCGGCAGGATTTGCCGCAGGCGGCCATAGATCGGCTCCAGCAGGCGGTTCAATCCGTCCCAGACCTGTCCGACCAGCGGCTGGCGGATGTTCAGGACCTGAAAATTGATGAGCCAGCTCATGATGATGTGGGCAAGGATGATGAACTGCAGCACATCAAGGATCAGCAGCAGGATTTGCAGAAGCGAGGTCATGGGCAGCGTCCCTGGGGCGAAGGTATGTCACAGGTAGCCGTGCGGGCGGCAAAGGGCAACCTGTTCCGCAGCGTTCCCCTTGACGCCGATGCCGCAGTGCGGCAACCGAAAGTGGAAACGGAGGCTGGCAATGTATCCCTTTGGCCGCATGACACTGGAGCTGTGGCTGTACCGCAAGGCACCGCCGCTGCCGGTGACGGGGACGCATGTGTCGTATCACCGCTGCTGGCCCTGGGACCTTGATCCCTGGGCCGAACTGAACAACGGGCGCACCCTGACGCTGTACGATCTGGGCCGCATTCCGCTGGCGGTGCGCACCGGGTTGCGCGGGGTTCTGGCGCGGAAGGGCTGGGGCCTCACGGTGGCCGGAAGTGTTCCGCGCTATCGTCGCCGCATCCGGCTGTTCGACCGGATCGAGATGCGAAGCCGCTGCATCGGCTGGGACGCGCGATTTCTGTATACCGAGCAAAGCATGTGGAAGGGCAGCGAATGTGCGGGTCAGATCGTGATCCGCAGCGCCGTCACCTCGGCCGAGGGCATCGTGCCGCCCGCGCGCCTGCTGGAGGCGCTTGGTCTTGCGCAGGACAGCCCCGACCTGCCGCCCTGGGTGCAGGCGTGGATCGCCGCCGAGGCGCTGCGGCCATGGCCGCCCGCGCGCTAGCTGGACGCTTGCCCCGACAGGGGTTTCCCTGTTCACTCCGCCGCAACTGATGGGGGCAGGCATGACCGGCGAAAAACGGCGCATCTGGGGCTGGTACTTCTTTGACTGGGCCAGCCAGCCCTACAGCACGCTGATGCTGACCTTCGTCTTCGGCCCCTATTTCGCGCAGGCTGCCGTGACGCATTTCACCACCGGCGGGATGGACCGGGCGGCGGCGGGGGCCTCGGCGCAGTCGCTCTGGGGGTGGGGGCTGACCCTGTCGGGCGTGCTGATCGCGGTTCTGGCCCCGCTGCTGGGCACGGTGGCCGACCAGTCCGGGCGGCGCATGGTCTGGATCTGGGCGTTTTCGGGCATGTACGTCCTTGGGGCGTGGATGGTCTGGCACCTGTTGCCCGATGGATCGGGGCTGTACATGGCGCTGATGTGGTTCGGTATCGGGCTGATCGGGATGGAGTTCGCCACGATCTTCACCAATGCGCTGATGCCCGACCTGACGTCGCACGCCGAAATGGGGCGGGTTTCGGGCAACGGGTTTGCCTTTGGCTACCTTGGCGGGATCATCTCGCTGCTTTGTGTGCTGACGCTGCTGGTCGAGAACCCACAGACCGGCCGCACGCTGATCGGGATCGCGCCGGTGCTGGGGCTGGACGCGGCGGCGCAGGAAGGCACCCGGGCGGTCGGGCCGTTCACCGCGCTGTGGTACGCGCTGTTCATGATCCCGTTCTTCCTGTGGGTGCGCGAAGCCCCCCGCCCGCGCACAAGGATGAGTGTGCCGGGCGCTTTGCGCGACCTTGTGACCCTGCTGCGCAGCCTGCCGAAGCGGCGCAGCCTGTTCGCGTTTCTGGGATCATCAATGCTGTACCGCGATGCGCTGAACGGGCTTTACGGCGTGGGGGGCGTATATGCGGCGGGTGTTCTGGGGTGGAGCGTGACGCAGATGGGGGTTTTCGGCATCGTCGGCGCGCTGTCGGCGATGGTGGCAAGCTGGCTCGGCGGGCGGGCCGACGCGCGGTTCGGGCCGAAACCCGTGATCCTGGGGTCGCTGGTGATCCTTATCCTGGTCTGCGTGCTGCTGGTCGGCACCTCGCGCAGCGCGTTCTTCGGCACCGCCCTGCCCGAAGGATCGGCGCTGCCCGACATCCTGTTCTATCTGGTCGGTGCGCTGATCGGGGCGGGGGGTGGGATTGCGCAGGCGGCGTCGCGCACGCTGATGGTCTATCACACGATTCCGGGGCGCGAGACCGAGGCCTTCGGGCTTTACGCGCTGTCGGGCAAGGCCACCGCCTTCATCGCGCCGCTGACGATCACGCTGGCCACGATGCTCAGCGGCAGCCAGCAGATCGGCATTGCCCCGCTGATCGTGCTTTTCGTTCTGGGCGCGGGTCTGCTAGTCTTGGTAAAACCGAACGGTGACCGGGCAGTCTGACATGAGCATACGTTTTCTGACCGCGCTGGCCGCCGTGCTGGCCCTTGGCTCTGTGCCGGTGGTGGCGGCGCCCCTGGCGAACCAGTTGTTCGGCGCTGTTGACGCACCCTCGCAGCAGGACCCGATGCCGGTGGGTGCCTATGCACGCGGCTGTGCGGCAGGGCTGGTGGAACTGCCGGAAACCGGGCCGTCGTGGCAGGCGATGCGGCTGTCGCGCAACCGCAATTTCGGCCAGCCGGTGATGATCGACTATATCGGTGACCTCAGCCGCGCCGCGCAGCAGGTGGGCTGGGCGGGGCTTTATGTGGGCGACATCAGCCAGCCGCGCGGTGGCCCGATGACCAGCGGCCACGCCAGCCACCAGATCGGGCTGGACGTAGATATCTGGATGCTGCCGCCCCGGCGTCTTGATCTGAGTCGGGCAGAGCGCGAGAAGATCAGCTCGATCCCCGTCCGGTCGGCAGACCAGCGCAGCGTGACCGAAAACTGGACACCCGCGCATGCCGCGCTGTTGCAGGCCGCTGCCTCGGACCCGAGGGTGGACCGCATCTTCGTCGCCGCTGCCGTGAAGATCGAGATGTGCAAGACCGCAACCCGCAAAGACCGCGACTGGCTGCAGAAGATCCGACCTGTGGCCGGGCACGACACCCATTTCCATGTGCGGCTGAAATGTCCGCAAGGGGCCTCGCTGTGCGAGACGCAGAAGCCGACGGTCAAGGAACTGTCCAAAGGCGGGAACGGCTGCGATGACACGCTGATGTGGTGGGTGACCGACTATCTGAACCCGCCAAAGGGCGGCAAGGTGCCAAAGGACCCCGACGCCCCCCGCAAGAAGGGCCCCCGCGACTACACGATGGCCGACCTGCCCCGCCAATGCGCCGCCGTCTTGTCCTCGCGCTGACGCTTGGGCTGGTGCCGGGGGCCGGTTCGGCTGTCGCAGGGCCGGTGTCGGAACCGGCGGCCTGGCTGTCCACCTATGCCTGGACAGAGGAGGATGACCGCTTTGGCGGCATGTCGGCGATCGAGGTCGATGCCGACGGACGGGGTTTCGTTGCCCTTTCGGATCGCGGGTCGATCGTGTCGGGAACGTTGCAGCGTGATGCCGGGGGCCGGATTTCCGCCGTGAAGATGGACCGGCTTGAACCGCTGCGCGGGCGCGACGGGGCGCCGCTGCCGCGGTCGCGGTCCGACAGCGAGGGACTGGCCATCGCCCCGGACGGCGCGATCTATGTGTCGTTCGAGCTGGCTCCGCGGGTTCTGCGGTATGACAGGCTGTTCGGTGCGGGCAACCTGTTGCCGATACCGCGCGATTTCAGCAGGATGCAGATCAACGGGGCGCTGGAGGCGCTGGCGGTTGCCCCTGACGGCGCGCTGTACACGATGCCCGAGGTCTCGATCCGGAACGACCTGGCCTTTCCCGTCTACCGGTTTCGGAACGGGGCGTGGGACCAGCCCTTTACCCTGCCGTCCGAAGGGAAGTTCCTGCCGGTCGGGGCCGATTTCGGGCCGGATGGGCGGCTCTATGTGCTGGAGCGGGATTTCGGGGTGTTCGGTTTTTCGACCCGCGTGCGGCGGTTCGTTGTGCAGGGGGACACCCTGGGTGCCGGCGAGACGGTTTTGCAGACGCGGGCCGGAACCCATGGCGATCTGGAAGGAATATCTGTCTGGCGCGACGGGGCCGGGCAGGTGCGGCTGACCATGATCGCCGACAACAATTTTCATTCCTTCCTTGAAACCCAGATCGTCGAATACGCGCTGCAGGATTGACGGCAGAGGGGGTTCGGCGCTAGGGCGCAGCGTCCCGGACCGGGACCAAGTCTCCGCACCCTTGCCAAAACGGAAAGACCCGCCATGACCGCACGACTGCTTCCTGCCATCGCCGCCATGGCGGTGATCGTCATCGCATCGAACATCCTGGTGCAGCACCTGTTCGGCCCCTGGCTGACCTGGGGCGCGTTCACCTATCCGCTGGCCTTTCTGGTGAACGACATCACCAACCGCCTGCATGGCGCTGCGGCGGCGCGGCGGGTGGTCTGGGTCGGGTTTGCCACCGGGATCGCCTGTTCGCTGGTGGGGTCGCAGATCATGGGCGACTTCGGACCGCTGGTCAGCTTTCGCGTGGCGCTCGGGTCCGGGGTGGCGTTTCTTGCGGCACAGATGCTGGACGTGACGCTGTTCGACCGGCTGCGCCGCAGCGCCTGGTGGAAGGCGCCGCTGATCTCGACCCTGCTTGGGTCGTCGCTGGATACCACGCTGTTCTTCACAATCGCCTTTTCCGCGCAGCTTGCCTGGACCGAGCCGGGCAATGACGTATCCTGGGCGAACGAGGTTCTGCCCCTTCTGGGGCTGGGCCCCGAGGCCCCGCTGTGGGTGTCGCTGGCGGTGGCCGACTGGGGCGTGAAGCTGACGATTGCCGTGTTCGGGTTGATTCCGTTTCGGCTGATTGTTGCAAGATGGGCGGCAAGGGTAGCGTAAAAGGTTTTGACAAACACAAAATCTGTGGCAGTCTTTGTCTATCGGCAACATTTTGAAAGGAGGTGATCCAGTGTCTAGAGTGATATTGGAGAGAGGTGTCGGGACAGTCGGCGGGGGTGCTTTCTAGGGGCAGCCCCCTGGGTGGCAGACCACCGATTGGGCTTGAAACCTAACTGGCCCATCTCCTTGGAACTCGGAAAGGGTCGCCGGAAACGGCGACCCTTTCTCTTGTGCGGCGGCGC
>JAAFHX010000066.1:0-15270 GCA_013297695.1 Rhodobacterales bacterium
TTCGTCATCCCCTCCAGCCCGTGTTTCGTCGCGGCATAGACGGCCCGGTCCGGCCCGCCCACATGCCCCATCTGCGACGAGACGTTGATGAGGCTGCCGCCGCGCCCGGTGGCGATCAGCCCCCGCGCCACCTCGCGCGTCAGGAAATAGGCGGCGCGCAGGTTCAGGGCCATCGCGGCGTCGTAGTCCTCGGGCGTGGTCAGGGTTGCCGGGCCGTGCCGCGCCAGCCCGGCCGCGTTGACCAGAACATCGAACGGGCCGTCGCACATCAGGCTGTCCACCGCCGCCAGATCGGTGATGTCCAGCGCCCGCGCCTCGGCCTTTGCCCCCGTCGCGCAGATCGCATCGCGCGCGGCAAGAAGCTCGGGCGCACGCCGCGCCACCATCCAGACCTCGGCCCCCGCCCCGGCAAGCGCCGACGCCGACGCAAGGCCGATGCCCGACGAGGCCCCGGTCACCAGGGCGCGCGTGCCGTCAAGACGAAACGACGGGGTCACAGGCAGCGGGGTCATGGCAGGGCCCTTCCCGTTTCGGGGTCGAACCCCTGCCGGGCACGGTTCATCTGGCGCATCCGGTCCAGCGGGTCGGTGCCGATCTGGCGATGTGCGTCCAGAAGGTCGACCAGCACCCAGTTCTCGCGGATCAGCCCCGCCTCCACCCGCCAGAAATCAAGGCTGCGCAGGGTGATGGTGCCGCCCGTCGCGGGCAGGCCCAGCCAGTTGCCCCCGGTCAGCGTCACACGCATGTTGGGCCAGCCGGTGACCGCCGCGTAATCTCCCGCGCCGAAGAAATGGTGCGACGTGCCGGTGGCGTCCAGCCCCCGGTCGGGGAACGCGGCCAGGAACGACATCTGGTGCCAGCGCCGGAACCCGTTGATCCCCCGCGCCGTGCCGATGCCCGCAGGCCCGTACCAGTTGAGGCGCGGATGCCAGAAGCGCGGCATCTCCATCACCTCGGGCCCGCCCTTCGACGGATGGCGCGTCATGTGGGTCAGCATGTCGACCACCAGATCGACCGCCCCGGCCCCCGGAGCGTGATCGGCCAGACCGTCCTGCGTCATCGGCCCGAACGCGCGCACCGCCGCCCCCAGACCGGGCACCATCGGCCAGACCCCTGCCAGCATCATCAGTTCCGGCAGATCCCAGATCGCCTGCACCTCGGCCACAAGCCCATCCTCGATCCGGTAGAATTCATGAAAACGGAACGCCGCCAGATGACCGGTCGGTGGTATGTCCAGCAGCGGGCGCAGGAATGTGCCGCAATAGTGCCCGCAGGTGCCGATCCAGTCTGCGCCCGCAGCGTCCGTGCCGGCCACCACGATCTCGTCCCGCCGTTCCAGATCGGGGAAAGCGTGCAGCAGCGGCGCATAGGCCCCGTCATACATCGCCTTCCCCGGCATCGTCCCGAACGGATGGCACAGGCGGACCACCGCATCGGACGTCAGCACCGCATCCAGCGCCGCGCGGACCGGCGCCCTGGAGAAATCGGCCATTGCGCGGCGAAGGGCGGCAATCGGTGTGGGGTCTGACATCACTGCTCCTCTGGCGACCGCATGGGACGACGCTAGGCAGACTTGCATACGCTTGCAAGGATTTCTTGCATCCGGCCGGAAACTGGTGAAACTGCCGGGCAACGCGTGAACCACAGGTGCCGACATGCCAGATGCCCAGACCAGACAACGGATCAGCGCCGCCCTGTCGGCCCTTGCCGAGGCCCCCCTGTCCCGGGTGGGTGCCGAACTGGACAAGCTCTGCGCCCCCGGCCTGCACTGGCGCGGATCGCACCCGATGAATGAACTTCACGGCCCGCAAGCCGTGGCCGCGCAGGTCTGGGTGCCGCTGAAAACCGCCCTGCCCGATCTGGAACGCCGCGACCTGATCGTGGTCGGCGGACAGTTCGAGGGGCGCGACTATCTGGCCTGCATGGGCCATTACTGCGGGACCTTCGCCCGCGACTGGCTGGGCATCCCCGCCACCGCGCGCCCCGTCTTCCTGCGCTATGGCGAGGTGCACCAGGTGGCCGACGGGCGCATCGTGCAATCCAACTGCCTGTGGGATGTGCTTGACCTGATCCGGCAGGCCGGGCTCTGGCCCGTCGCGCCGTCCCTGGGGGTCGAGGGCATGTGGCCCGGCCCGATCACCGGCGACGGACTGCGCCTTCACGACAGCGATCCCGCAGAATCCGCCGCGAGCCTTGCGCAGACGCTGGCCATGCATGGCACCCTGGCAGCCCATGACGATCTGGCCGGGGCGGGGCGGCAAGGCTTGCTCGACATGCCGCAGAAACTGCATTGGCACCCGAAGATGATGTGGTACGGCCCAAGCGGCATCGGCACCACGCGCGGGCTGCCGGGGTTCGTCGATGACCACCAGCTTCCCTTCCGGATCGCCTTTCCCAGGCGAAAGGGCGGCGGGCAGTGGGACGAACTTGGCGACCTGAGGGCAACACTTGGCGGTGGCCATTACATCCGCATCGGCGACGGGCCCTATTCGGTGACGGGCGGATGGCCTTCGGTCTTTGCCATGCATGTCGGCCCGGATTTCCTGGGCCTCCCCGCCACCGGCAAGGCGGTGACCATGCGGGTGATGGATTTCTACCTGCACGACGAAGGGCTGATCCGGGAAAACTGGGTGCCGCTGGATGTGCTTGATCTGCTGCGGCAGATGGGGGTCGATGTGCTGGGCCGGATGCGGCTTGGCCTGGGGCGCAGCGGCCCGCTGTTGCCGTAGTCTGCCCGGACCCCGTCCTGTTGATGGCACGCAGCCGGACGGGGCGCCACGCGGGCTTGGACACGCCCGTTTCGGCAGAATTTGGGTGCTCGTTCGGCGGGGCTCTTGTCCGAAGGATGGAGGACAAGGGTTTTCAGCCAAGGCCGGGGCCGGCACAAGGTGCCGCGATGCAAAGCCGGAACAACAGGCCCCTCAGCCCTTGGTATCGCCGTAATACCCGGCATAGGCCCCGTTGTAGTACCCGCGTTTGCCGCGACGCTGCATCTGGCGGTTCAGCACCCCCAGCAGGCTGACGCCGGGACGAAGAACCTCCTGCACCTGGCTTGACGCCTCACGCACCTCGCCCTGTGTGGTGTTGGCGAACCGCACGACCAGGATCGAGATGTCGGCCACCTGCGCAAGATAGCGGGTATCGACAACGGGCAGCAGCGGCGGGCTGTCCAGCACGATGACATCAAAGCTGTCACGGACCGCTTCCAGCAGCGATGCGAACCTGGGGCTGTTCAGCAACTGGTCGGTCGGCTGCGTGCTGCGCGTGCCGGCCGTGATCACCATCAGCTCCGACACCGGATCAAGCATCGGGTTGACGACCTGCTCTGCCTCGCTTTCCGTCGAAACAAGATACTCGATCAGACCATCCTGCTGCGGCGCGCGCAGATAGGTGGAAACCGATGGCTTGCGCAGGTCGCAATCGATCAGCAGGGTCCTCAGTCCCGACACGGCATAGGTCCGGGCAAGCGCGATGGCCGAGGTCGTCTTGCCTTCGCCCGGCAGTGCCGAACAGACCAGCAGGACCCTGCCTTTCTTCCAGCCATTGGCGCCCTGCACCGCCTTGTCGCCGGACGCCTGGTGCAGGACCGTATCGATGGCCAGACGCAGCTTTCGGAAGCTTTCCGAATAGGGCGACATCGGGGTCTTCACGATGTCATCCGCCAGCAGCCGGTCGCCGCTGCCGGACATGAGGGCCGGAATCGCCGCCGACACCCGGGCCTGGATGATGTTGCCAAGCTGCGCGGCCGAGGTGACACCCCCGATGTAGTATTCGTTCAGAAACGCGATCAGGATGCCAAGACCAAGGGCCGCCGTCACCGCAAGCGCGATGATGAGCCGTTTCTTGGGCGAGGCGGCAATGGTCGGCGGCAGCGCCTCCGACACGACGCGCGCGTCGGAAATCTGCACGTTCGCCAGCGCGTTCAGGTCCTGAACCCGTGCCAGAAGCTGCTGGTACTGGTTGCGGGCAATCGTGGCGGATTGCTGGAGATTGAACAGATCGGTGATCACGTCCGATGACATGTCCGATTGCAGCAACTCCGAGCGGAGCTGTTCGCGTGCGCGGCTTTCCGCCTCGGTCATCGAAGACAGTTCCGTCTCGACCGTGCCCTGCACCTGCGCAAGCCGCCGGTTGAGGTCCTGATCCTTGGCCGCAAGGGCGGCTTCAAGGTCGATCCGGGTCTGCGACTGGGTCGTCTCGGCGCTCAGCCTTCGGGCAAGGTCCTGGCGTTCGCGCGCAAGCTGTTCCAGCGCCGTGTCGTCAAGCGTGCTCGCCGCCGCGATCCAGTCATTGCGCGCAGCCGCGTCGCGCGACGAGGCAAGGGCGACAACACTCGCCTCCTTGCTGGACCGGGCCGTCTCAAGCTGCCGCCGCAGCGCCGAGATGGCGGCGCTTTTGCTTTCTTCCTCGATCTTGGCAAGGTTGTCGTCGATGAAACTGTTCAGCGCGCCTTCCAGCCGCGCCAGTTCCGACTGGGCGGTATCCGTCTGTCGCCGCAGCACGTCGCGCGCGGACAGGACGGATTCGCTTTTTGCAAGGATTTGCCGGTCGATATAGGTCGCAACATAGGTATTCGCGATGTCCGCCGCGCGCTGCGGGCTTTCCGCCTCGACCCCCACGGCAATCAGGTAGGTCAGCCCGCGGCGACGGATGTCGGTTGCGCCGCGCAGCTTTTCCATCGTGCTGCTGACCAGAGCGTCGCCGGTGGGCGGCGCGGCAGCCCGCAACCCGACGGCACGGCGCAGCCGGTCACCAAGCGATTCGATGCCAAGCGCGATCGCGATCTTTTCCGTCAGGCCGAGGCGCGGACCGAACTCGGGGTCCTCGATCAGCTTCGCGCGCTCTACCACCGCTTGCACGGTTGCATCGGCGCGCAGGATTTCCACCTCGCCATCAACGCGCGAGTTCAGAATCGCACTCTGGCTGTTCTCGACACTGCCGGGGTCCAGAAGGTTCGATCCGCCCGCCTCGATCGAGATCAGCGCCGTTGCCTGATACATCGGGGTCGCGACCATCAGATAGCCGATCACCGGAACCAGCAGCACCACGAAGGTCAGCAGGATCAGCCTGCTTTGCCGCTGCAGGATGCGGACAAGTTCCTTCAGGTCGATTTCAGCGGATTGCAAGGCGGTCACCTTCCTGCTCGGGTCCGGGCCTGCCCCTGCGCCGGCCTGCGAACCTTCGCAACGACGTCGCGCCGACGTGCCCTGTCATCTTCACGCACCGTGAGCCTGCGCATAAACGCTTTGATCCGGGGCAGCAATCATTCGCGCAGGTCCAGCCTGGTGAACTGGTCACCCTGCCGCGTGGTCAGCACGGCCGGCTCCTGGCCCGGCACCAGCCTCAGGGCGGTCAGCCGCCCGGTGGCATAGGCACCGGTATCGATGCCGATCAGGCCCGCACGCCGGTCCGGCGCGGCAACGACGACATGCCCGCGCACCAGCGTCAGACCCATCGGTGCACGTTCCCCGGCATCGCCCCACAGCAGCGCGCGTCTTGGCTGGGCCGACAGGGGCGCTGTCGCATCCGCCCCTGCATGCGCCAGAAGATATCCCCCGATGCAAATCCCCGGCAGAAGGCCTTGCAGGAACGCGACATGGCCTTCCGGCAGATGGGCCGCCAGCGTCTGCCGAAGCTTCCGTTCGGCCATCCGCTCCAGCTCGTCGATTTCCTGCCGGATGCCATAGGACGCAAGCGTTTCGGAACCGCCCGCGTGCAGCCAGCCTGCATGCGCACGGGCGTCTGCAAGGTAGTCCAGCATCATCTCTTCATGGTTTCCCATCAGGCAATGGCGTCGCAGCGCGCCGGGCGGGGGGCGCATGAGATGGTCGATGAGTTCCGCGCTGTGCGGGCCCCGGTCGATCATGTCGCCCAGAAGCACCAGCGTCGGCGGGCCGTCGAAGGCTGCGGCATCCTGCACGATCCGCGCCTCGATCTCGCGGTAAAGGGCAAGGCAGCCGTGCGCGTCACCCACCGCATAGACGGGACCGGCAGGTGCGCCCAGTTCGGTGACCGCAACCCTGCGTCCTGCGTCAGGCCGGACGCCTCCGATAACCCGGTGGGCAAGACGGCGGATCAGGCTCATCGCGCCGCTTTCGCCGCAGGCAGGTCAGACAGCCGAGGACGCGCCATGGCCAGCCCCAGGATCAACAGGAAGCAATAGGTGTTGGCCGGAATCTCCAGGCTGAAATCTGCCAGGGAATGCACGGCCCCCAGCAGGATCGCGCCAAGGGCAGCCGCGTTCATCGCCGCATCGCCCTCTCGCCTGCGAAGCTTCCCGGCGATCATGCCCGCTGCCCAGAGGATCAGCAGCATCGGAATGCTGCCGATGATCAGACCCTGTTCGGCCCACAGCGCCAGATAGCTGTTATGCGCCAGGTCGACATAGCCCGCAGATGCAAGAGGTTCCGCCCGATAAAGTTCGAAGGCCGGCGCAAAGGCATCATAGCCGAAACCGGCAAGCGGCCGCGCGCGGATCATGCCCCAGGTCTGGGCATAGATCGCCAGCCGCTCAGAGCTTTCGACCAGCGTGAACAGCGCCCGTTCGACCACACCCGTGCCCGCAACCGGCACCAGGAAGGCCACCAGCACCAGCAGGCCAAGCCCGATTTCCGCCACGATCCGCCGTGGCCGCGTGCGGTGCGCCAGACGCAGCGCCACAAAGGTGGTGAAGGCCCCGACAAGCGTGGCCGCCACCCCCATTCGCGACTGCGTGAACAGGATTGCCAGCGCCAGAACCGAGATCGCCAGCCACAGCCCCAGACCTTCCAGCCGCTGCGCCGTCAGGAATGTGGTATAACCCCGGTCGGGTTGCGCCTGCGCTGCCTGATGTGTCCGCTCCATCGCAAAGGCTATCCCGAGCACCAGTCCAAAGCCCAGAAAGGTCGCGATGGAATTGCGGTTGATGAAGGTTCCGGTCAGCATGCCCTGATATGCGGTCTTGACGCCCCACAGGGAATAGTCGTCCAGCAGGCGCAGGGCGACCAGACCAAAGATCGCATGCAGGATAAGCCCGCCCATCAGCAGCAGACCCAGGCCGTGCACCCGGTCCGGCTGCGTCCCGACCTCGATCGCCAGCATCAGGAAGATCAGGAAGCCGACCGCCCGGATGGCCCCCAGGACCGAGGCACCGGGCATGACGGAAATGCTGCCGGGATAAAGGTCGGCGGGCAGCGCCGGGGGCAGGCTCAGCCAGCCCGACGGCAGCAGGTCCGCAATCGGCGCCGCCTGGACCACCGCATAGATCGGGACCAGCACGGCCAGCGCGAAAAACAGCCGGAAGGCGCTGATCTGCAGGGGACGCCGCCGCATCAGAAGATGGGTCCGAACCACATAGGCCATGGCGCCGACGCCCAGCAGGGCCGTCCACATCAGCCACCAAGAGGGCCGGTTCGACGCAACCGGGATCGCGCTCAGGATCACCAGGACGACAAGCAGCCGACCCGTCACCGTGTTCAGCCGGCTATAGCGGCGCGCGCCGTGCGGGCGGCGGCGGCGGGCGGGTGCGGTTTCGGCAACCGGGGGCGGGGAAACCGCCGTCCCGGGCGTGGGCAGGCTAATCCTGACCATGGCGCAGCACCTCTTTCAGGAAGGCCGCCTTTTCCTCCTCGGGACGCCTGTTGACACCTGCCACGATGGCCGGTCGTGCAGAAACGTCCTGATTGTAAAGGGCGGCCAATCGGGCGCGACCAAAGGCAGACTGGGCCAGAAAGCCGATGTCCGCCTCGACCGCCCGGTCAGCATCGGCCTGCCCCCTGCCGGTCAGCGCAAGGCCCTGCCGCAGACGCACTTCGGCCAGCCAGGATTCGCGCGCACCCGTGACCTGCGACAGAACGAGCGACCGTGACATCAAGGCCGGATCGGTCGCTGTCATCATCACGACGGCATGGGCGGCAGAAAAGGTCGGATTCTGCGCCAGCGCGCGCTGCGCCAGATCGCCGCAGTTCTTATCGACCACTGCCTGCGTCGCGGCGGGCTGGAGCGCGTACATCACCCCCCGGACGACCCTGACACAGGTCATGAAAACTTCACGCATCCCGCGGTTGCTGAACGGAAGGGCGGGCGCACCGTCTTTGGAGGCAAGCGTATTCAAGGCATTCAGTTCGGTACTGCGGAAAAGATAGGCAACTTCGTATTCCCGACCGAAGGTTGCGGCCGAGCCGAGGACGGCAAGCAGCGCCAGGATAAAGGCAAACAGTCTGATCATGCCCTCCATCGGTGTGCCGGTCCTGCCGCCGTGCAGAACGGGCGCGGACCTGCACGGTGGCCTGGGACCGGCTTTCTGCGCCGTTGCTTCACATGAGACCCCGCGCAAACGCAAGCGAAGACTGTTGCCGGATTCCGGACTTGTCTTCACTAGCCGGATAGGCGACACTCGTTAATGTTGAAAGAATGAGGTTATTATGGGCTTGCGCGTCATCGTTTCATCCGTGGCACTCGCGGCATCGGTCGCCTTTGCCCAACAGGCCGTGGCGCAGGATGCTTTGGTCGACACCACCGCAATTGCTGCCGCCTGTTCGGTTTCCGCGGTCGAATGCCAACTCGCCGTTCAGGCGGCCATCGCTGCGCTGACGGCAGCCGGGCTTGCGCCGTCGGCACTGAACTCTGCCCTCGGCGTGATCGCGGGAACGGCTGTCAGTGCTGCCGCGTCGATGCCGCCTGCAGAGCGTCGGGGGCTTGCCGCAGTCATGTCGCAGATTGCTGCGGTATCCACGGACGAGACGCAGCGAACCGCGTTGACCAAACTTGCAAGAGACCTGCAGAGCGGTGCTGATGTCGACCTGATCGCCCAGGCATCCGCAATCGTTGGCGGGGCTGGTGGCGGTGGCGGTGGCGGTGGTGCGATCAGTTCCAACTGACAGGATCGCCGGGGCCGGTCGCGTTTGGTGAACCCCGTCCTTACGGAACGGAAAGACATCGTCTCCGTCCGGCTTGTTGGGTTTGCCTGACAGGTACCCCGCTTGCGACCATGCGACCGGCGCGCAGCCCGTTGTCCTAGCGTGGAAGGAAACCTGATCCCCGGGATCGGTCCGGAACTGCTGTCAAAGACGGCGCTGCCGCGTTGTGGATGGTGAACCTCAACCCGCATATCCGGGCTTCTGTCGCGGGCTTGCTGCGCGGGATGCCGCAGCCGAACTTGGCCATTTGCCCGCGCACACGCCCAAAATATCGGCGTCCGCTGACTGCAACGGTGCGAATTGTCGGCCGGGGTCACATGTTTGTTGCACTCTTCAGGTCCATAGCCCTACGAACGCAGCCAGACAGGGTTTTCCGGCCTTCCCGGGCGGGTATTCGGACGTGATGCCCTGATCCGCAGCAACATGGACCTCTTTGCCAGCCCATCAGGAAAGGCGCGCACAGGGACCCGGATTGCGTGTCGACGGTAAGGCCCCCTTGCCGGTCGCGCATTGTACAAAGGTGAAGGTCAGCAAGGGGTATCGGATTTCATGAGTCTCAAGATGGAAATTGTCAGTGACCTCTGACGGATTGAAGGTTGCAATCGTTCATGACTGGCTACCGGTGGTTGCCGGGGCCGAAAAGGTCGTCACCGAACTTGCGGTCGCATTTCCGCAATCAGAGATTTTCACCCTGTTTGATTTCCTGTCCGAAGAAGAACGCCGCATCCTTTCGGGCGGCAAACCGGTTCATGTGAGTTACCTCAACTCTCTGCCCGGCGTGCGCCATTACTACCGTTACCTGCTCATGCAGTGCACGCGCGCCATCGAAAGATTCGACCTTTCGGATTTTGACGCGGTGATAAGTTCTTCCGCAGCCCTCGCCAAGGGCGCAATAACGTCTCCGGATCAGCCGCATATTGCCTATGTCCATTCTCCGGCCCGCTATGCCTGGGACCTGACGCACGAATATCTACGAAGCATCGGCGGCATCGGAAGCCACCTGAAGCGCGCGGTTGCCCATCGCATGCTGCACGATTTCCGGATCTGGGACATTCGAACCGTTGCCCAGGTGGACTGTCTGGTTGCCAATTCCGAATTCATCCGCAAACGCATCTACAAGACCTATCGGCGCGAAGCCCGCGTGATCTATCCGCCGGTAGATACAGCCGCATTCGTGCCCGGAACCGGCCCGAGACAGGATTTCTACTTCACCGCATCGCGGATGGTTCCCTACAAGCATGTTCCGCTGATTGTCGCGGCCTTTTCCAGACGGCCCGATCTCAGGCTTGTCGTTGGCGGTGACGGACCGGAAATGCCGAAGGTCAAGGCCGTTGCGGGGCCGAACGTCACGATCATGGGGCAGGTTTCCTTTGACCAGATGCGGGAACAGATGCAGAAGGCACGCGCCTTTGTATTCGCCGCGAAAGAGGATTTCGGAATTGTTCCGGTCGAAGCCCAGGCCTGCGGCTGTCCGGTGATCGCGCTGAATGTCGGAGGAACCGCCGAGACCGTCCGGGATGTTTCCATGGACCGCCCGACCGGGCTCTGGTTCCATGACCAGACGGTAGAGGGCCTGTTGCAGGCAGTAGACCGTTTTGAGGCAGAGGGAAACGCGATCCTCTCTGCCGACTGTCGCGCCAACGCGCTCAATTACCGTCCCGAGCGGTTCCGATCCGAAATTGCGGATTGCGTCATGGACACCTATGCGAGGATGGGCAGAACCGGCGCATGACTGCCAAGCTCTGGCTCAGGCAGGTCTGTCCCGTGATGCCTGGCATGTCGGCACGGTGATTCAAGGTATCTGGTGCCACATGAAGCTGCCTTCGGGGTTGACAGTACGCGCGGCAGGGCACTTTTCCTGTGGCCAGGGCGGCCGTCAATCCTGCCGTTAGGGCCCCCATGCGGGCCTCTGCGACCCGGCCGTGCCGAAGGCACAGGCGGGCATTGCGGATGATGCGGCGTCGGCGGGTTGCCTGACCGGCCTGCCCGCCATGGCTGCAGCCGTGGGTTTCCGTGCGCCGGGTCTGCCGGTTGCCGCACCCGGATCAGACCCGGCACCGCGGCCACCGACCTGCCGACCCTTCAGCCGCCCGACGCCATCGGATAGCGTGCCAGATCGTCATAGCGCGATCCCTGCCGCGTCAGGGTCGACCGATACAGCACGAATTCGGTCACCGGCACCGGCCCGCTGCGAAACCCGCCCTGCATCGCCACGGCGCGTTCCAGCCGCATCCGGTCCTCGGGCGGCGGCGGGCGGAACCGGCCAAGCGTCACATGCGGCACGAACCGGCGTGCGGGCAGATCGACCCCGGCCCGCCGCGCCGCCGTGGCAATCTTGCGCTGCACCCGCAGCAGCGGATCGCACGCCACCGCCGCCGCATGGACCGACGTCGGCCGGTCGCCCCCGAACAGACCCAACCCCGAAAGCTCCAGCGCGACCCCCGGCAGGCGCAGCGCGCAGAAAGCCTCATGCGTCGCCTCGAGCAGCGCATCGGGCAGCTCGCCCAGAAAGACCAGCGTCAGGTGCAGGTTCTCGACCGGCACCGCTCGTGGCAGCGGCAGCAGGAACTGCTGCACCGCCAGTGCGGAGCGCACCGTATCGGGCAGGTCCAGGGCAACGAACGACCGGATCATCGCCGCGCCAGCACCGCCAGACGGTCGCGGATTTCGGCGCGCACCGGCCCTTCGCGCGGGGCATCGCGCAGGGTCGTCAGCATGTGGGGCGCAGGCTCGGGGCGGCCCCTGAAACGCGGCAGCGCCTGCAGCACGGCCTGCGCGGGCAGCGGCAGGCGGTCCGGAATCTCCTCGCCCGCCAGCGTCGCCCAGACCCCGGTCCAGCAGCGCCCCACCGACCAGGGGTCATAGCCGCCGCCGCCCAGAACCAGATAGCGCGGGCCAAGCGGCCGCAGCGCCGCCACGACAGCCCAGTGCGCATTGTTCGACAGCGCCAGCCGCGACAGCGGGTCCTCCAGCAGGGCATCTGCCCCGCATTGCAGCACGACGGCATCGGGGCGGAACGCCGCCACGCGCGGCAGGATCAGCCGGTCCAGCACCGCACGCATTTCCGTGTCGTTGAACCCGCGCGGGACCGGCAGGTTAAAGCAATTGCCGCCGCCCGTATCCTCCAACAACCCGGAGAACGGCCAGCGGCCTTCCTCGTGCACCGAGATCAGCAGCGTCTCGGGGTCGCCCGCGAAGGCATGTTCCACCCCGTCGCAATGATGCGCGTCGATATCGACATAGGCGATCCGCCGTGCCCCGCCCCGGCGCAGCACCAGCATCGCCAGCACCGGATCATTGGTATAGCAGAATCCGTTCGCCCGCGCCGGAAGCCCATGATGCGTGCCGCCTGCAGGCACATGGATCACGCCGCCATCGCGCAGCAGTTCGGCCGCCAGCATCGCCCCTCCGGCCGAGGTGGCAGGGCGGCGGAATACTTCCGGAAAGACCGGGTTCGATACGGTTCCCAGATGAAACCTCGCCCGGTCCTCGTCGGTCGCATGGCCGCGCGCTTCGGCCGCCTGCAGGGCGGCGATGTAGGCCGGATCATGCCACAGCGCCAGGGCCGCGGGCTTGGCGCGCGGGCTGGTCCGGAACCGACCCGGCGGCACCCATCCCATCGCCGCCGACAGGTCCATCACGGTGGACACACGCGGAATGCGCAGCGGATGCGACCCGCCATAACTCGACCGCGCATAGATCGCCGACCCGATCAGCAATGGGCCGACAGGTGCGGTCAGTTCAGCAGCGGCTCGATCTTCGAGGTCACGGCACGCGATGTCGGCGCGGGCATCGACCCCCAGGTCGCCACCACCTCGCCCTCCGGGCCGATCAGCACCTTGTTGAAATTCCATTTCGGCGTGAACCCGTATTCGCTGGCAAGCCAGGCATAGAAAGGATGCGCCTTCGGCCCCGTCACCTGCGTGATCTCGGTCATCGGCAAAGTGATGTCGAACCGCGCCTGACAGTATTCCTTGACCTCGGACCCGCTGGCAAGTTCCTGGTTGAAATCGTTCGACGGCACCGCCAGCACGACCAGCCCGCGCGGACCGTACCTGTCTTCCAGGGCCTGCATATCATCAAACTGCCCGGCAAACCCGCACAGCGACGCGGTATTGACCACAAGCACCGGATGGCCCCGGAAATCGTCAAGGTCGATCGTCCCGCCTTCAATTCCCGCAAAGCTGTATCCTGCCGCTGCCGCAAGCGGCGCAAACGCCAGCGCCCCTGCCAATCCTGCCATCCGGACCATCCTGTGCATGTTCCTGCCGCCCTTCTTCCGTTCCGTGCACGTCATTCTTGCACCTTTAGCTAGGGCGTGGCGCGCCGTGGTCAATTTCCGTCAGGTTGCACTTTTGATCCCTGCGATGCAGGTGTAGGTCACAGCCCGGCCGACCGTCTCGGCATTTGAGGAGCCACACGTTTTTGACAGCGGATCCGGACAGCCAGTTTTCCCTGAACACGACAGCGACCCGGACGCAGCACGGTGCGCTGTGCTGGCGACTGCATCGCGCAACGGTGCAGGTGCTGCTGGTCAGCAGCCGTGGCACCGGGCGCTGGATCATTCCCAAGGGCTGGCCCATCGCGGGGCTCGGCCCGCATCAGACGGCGCTGCGCGAAGCCTGGGAAGAGGCCGGGGTCCAGGGCCATGCCGACGAATTGTGCCTGGGGCTTTATCCCTATCTCAAGGCGATCGGAACGGATCGGATGATCCCCTGCCTCGTTTCGGTCTATCCGGTCAGGGTCACCCGCCTGCGCGACCGTTTTCCGGAACGCAAGGAACGCCTGCGCAAATGGTTCACGCCGCAGAAAGCTGCCGCAAAGGTCGATGAACCAGAGTTGCGCACCCTTCTTTCGGGCTTCGTACCCCCTGTTCCGGGCGGTACCGGCGGTTGATTTCCCGCGCCGGTCCGTTATCTGCACCTGACGTGAAACTTCCGGTCCCGACATGATCCGCTACGCCCTGACCTGTGCTGCCAAGCATGACTTCGAAAGCTGGTTCCAGTCTTCGGCGGCCTATGACCGGCTGGCGGCCCAAGGCCGCGTGACCTGCCCGGACTGCGGCAGCGCCGATGTGCGCAAGGCGATGATGGCTCCTGCCGTCTCCGGCGCGGACCGTCGGGCGGCCCCCGACGCGGCACCACCGCCGCCCGCCGAAATCGAACGCGCCCTCGCCGCCCTTCGCAGGCAGGTCGAGGAAAACTCGGACTATGTCGGCCTCAATTTCGCCGCCGAGGCGCGCCGCATCCATCAGGGCGAGGCGCCCGAACGGTCGATCTATGGCGAAGCCCGCCCGGACGAGGCGCGCCGTCTGATCGAAGACGGCGTGCCGGTCGCCCCCCTGCCCTTCGTGCCGCGCCGCAAGACGAACTGACCGGCAGCGGCAACGCTGCAGCCCGGCCAGACCCTGCGCCATCCGCAGGACCGGCAAGCAAAGCGCCCCTGCCGCAAGCTTGCTGCGCGTGACTGCGCCTGATCGCAGATGGTCCGGCGCTGCCGCAGGTGCCTGATGACCTCGGGCCCCACCGGGTGCGCCCCGACGCTGCCTCAGATCTGCTTTTCCGGCATCTGCACGACCAGCCCGTCCAGCGCCGCCGAAACCTTCAACTGGCAGGTCAGCCGCGACCGGACCGGATCGGGCTTGTAGGCGAAATCCAGCATGTCCTCTTCCATCGCGTCCTTCTTCGGCAGCTTGCCGACCCAGTCGGGATGCACATAGACATGGCAGGTGGAACAGGCGCAGGCCCCGCCGCAATCGGCCTCGATCCCGGGAATGCCGTTGTCGCGCGCGCCTTCCATCACGGTCAGGCCGTTCGGCACCTCGACCACATGTTCCTTGCCGCCGTGTTCGATGTAGGTGATCTTCGCCATCGTCTGTCCCGTCCGCCTTGCCCGCAATTGCTGCCATTGCACATAGGCCATCGCGCGGCGATTGGCCAGAGTTGGCGGCCGGCACGACCGGCCTGCGCCGCCCGCCTCCCCCTGCCATCTTCCGTTCGCAAATATCCCGGGGGGTGAGCCCCGGACCTGTTCCGGGGCGAGGGGGGCTGGCCCCCCTTCCTTGCGGCGCAGGGGGTCTTGCCTGTGATCCGGGATGTTCTACACTTGTTCCCATGGCCGACTGGATCACCCCCACCCCCGTTCCCGGCACCTGGCCGCGCCCGCCCGCCTGTCTGCCCGCCGGGCGGCTGGACGAGCCGCCGGGCGGGGCGCGGGTCATGGTGGCGGGGCTGGTGCTGGTGCGCCAGCGGCCCGGCACCGCCAAGGGCGTCATCTTCGTGACGCTGGAGGATGAGACCGGCACCTGCAACGTCGTCGTCTGGGCCAAGACCTACGAACGCTTTCGCCGCGCCGTGATTTCCGGGCGGCTTCT
>JAAFHX010000066.1:15280-18303 GCA_013297695.1 Rhodobacterales bacterium
CACCGGGCGGTTGCAGCGCGAGGCGGGGGTGGTGCATGTCGTGGCCGAGACCATCGAGGATCTCTCGCCCATGCTCGACCGGCTGCTGCGCCCCGATTTCCGGGCCGACGGGGTCCGGGCGGGTGATCAGCCCTGACCCGAACGAAACGGGGGCGCAGCCTTCGCCGCGCCCCCTTTCCCTGATCCCGCACCAGGCGCGATCAGCTTTTCTCGACCGACAGCGCCACAAAGCGCGGGTCGCCTTCGCGGCGCACCAGCAGCAGCAGCGACTTGCGGCCCGCATCGCGCGCCTCGGTGATGCGGTCCGCAAGATCGGACAGCTTGACCACCTTCTGCTGACCGGCCTCGGTGATCACGTCGCCTTCGCGCAGACCCTTGGCATAGGCTTCCGACGCCGGATCAACCCCAACGACGGCCAGACCCTCGGTTCCGGCAGGCAGGCCAAGCTGCTCGGCCGAACCGTCCACCAGCGGGGTGACCGTCAGGCCCAGCAGTTCCTGCTCCAGCGGGGCCGCAGGCTTTTCGGCGGCAGCCGGAACGGCGGTCGCCTCGGCCTCTTCGCGACGGCCAAGCTTGATTGTCAGCGTCTCTTCCTTGCCGCCGCGCAGCACCACGACCTCGGTCGCCTTGCCGATGTCGGTATCGGCGACCTTGCGCACCAGTTCGCGCGTGTCGGCCACCTCGACCCCGTCGAACTTCACGATCACGTCGCCCGACAGCATCCCCGCTTCCAGCGCGGGACCTTCCGGCACGTCGGTCACCAGCGCACCCTTGGCGCTGACCAGACCCATCGCCTCGGCGACATCCGGGGTCACGTCCTGGATGCGCACGCCCAGCCAGCCGCGCCGCGTCTCGCCGAATTGGCGCAACTGGTCGGTGACCTTTGCCACCACGTTCGACGCCATCGAGAACCCGATGCCGATCGACCCGCCGTTGGGCGACAGGATCGCGGTGTTCACCCCGATCACCTGGCCGTCCAGATTGAACAGCGGCCCGCCCGAGTTGCCCCGGTTGATCGCCGCATCGGTCTGGATGAAATCGTCATAGGTCCCCGACAGCGCGCGGTTGCGCGCCGATACGATCCCGGCCGAGACCGAAAAGCCCTGGCCAAGCGGGTTGCCCATGGCCATCACCCAGTCGCCCACCCGCATCTTGTCACTGTCGCCGAACTTCACGAAGGGCAGCGGTTCCTTGGCATCGACCTTCAGCAGCGCGATGTCGGTCTTGGTGTCGGTGCCGACCAGCTTGGCATCCAGTTTCTCGCCCGAAAAGAACTCGATCTGGATCTCGTCGGCCCCTTCGATGACGTGGTTGTTCGTCACGATGTAGCCATCGGCCGAAATCACAAAGCCCGAACCAAGCGCCTCGCTGCGGCGGGGGGCATTGTCCTGCGGGCCGTTGCCCTGCCCCTGGCGGTCCATGAAGTCCTTGAAGAACTCTTCGAACGGCGATCCGGGCGGCACCATCGGCCCGTCTTCGGTCGAGGCGGCGACGACCGACGAGGTGGTGATGTTCACGACCGACGGGCTGATCTGCTGGGCCAGATCGGCAAAGCTGTCGGGAGCACCCAGGGCAGCCGCCTGCATGGCCGGGCTGACCGAAAGGGCAAGTCCCAGCATCGCGGCCCCGGCGGTCAGCCGGGCCTTGCGGTGCAGGGTGGGGGACAGGACGTTAGACAGCACTCCGTACTCCTTTCAGGAATTCTCTGGCGGTCCGGACAAGGACCGGGCCGGTGTGACGCTGTTACACATCCGCGACCCGCCAACTGCAATGCAATCCCCGGTCGCGCCGACTCACTTCGCTGTGAGCCGCAGGTGAACCGGACGTGTGCGCAGCCTGTCAGGCACCCAGACGCCGCGCAAGCCAGACCAGCGCCACGCCGACCGCCAGCGCCGCCAGCCCGATCATCCTGCGCCGGTCGCGCGGCATCGCCGCGAAGGCTGCCAGCAGGTCCATGATGCGCGAAGGGGCCAGCGCAAGCGCCAGCCCCTCGATCACAAGCACAAGGCCAAGGCCCAGAACAATCAGGCTCACGGCGTGGGCTGTTCCACGGCAGAGCCGCCTTCTGCGGCAGGTACCGCCGCCGCGCCCTCGGCCGAAGGCAGCGCCGCCCCTTCGGGCAGCACCTCGCCGGCGCTTTGGTCGGGGATCGGCGCATTCGACCCGCCCGTGTCGGCCGGCGTGCCAAACCCGCGCAGATATTCGAAGAAGACCGAATCCGGCTCCAGCACCATCTGCGTGCTGTCCCCCTTCAGCGCCCGTTCATAGGCCGTGAGCGACCGGGTAAAGGCAAAGAACTCGGGGTCGCGGCCAAAGGCCTTGGCGTAGATCGCGTTGCGTTCGGCATCCGCCTCGCCGCGCACCACCTCGGCCTGACGCCGGGCGTCCGAGGTCAGTTCGACCACGGTCCGGTCTGCCGCCGCGCGCACCCGGCTTGCCGCCTCGCCGCCGCGGGCGATCTCGTCCGCCGCCTCGCGTTCCCGCTCGGCCCGCATCCTTGCATAGGTCGCGGCAAGGTTCTGCTCGGGCAGGTCGGTCCGGGTCAGGCGCACGTCGATCACGTCCACCCCCAGGGCCAGCGCCTCGCGCCGGGCAATGTCGCGGATACGGTTCATCAGGCCGGTGCGGTCTTCCGACAGCACGGCCCCGGAAGGCACCGACCCCAGCACCTCGCGAATCGCGGCGCTGAGAATCCGGTCAAGCCGCGACTGCGCGGCGCGCACGCCTTCGGCCCCCACCGCCTGCCGGAACGCCACCAGATCGACGATCTGCCAGCGCGCGAAGGCATCGACCACCAGCCTGCGGTCATCCAGCGGGGTCACTTCCAGCGGCTGCGTCGGCAGGCCAAGAATGCGCCCGTCATAGCGCACGACTTCCTGGATCAGGGGTATCTTGAACCCCAGACCGGGGTCCTCCTTGACCGCCTTGACCTGACCAAACTGCAGGACAAGGGCCTTTTCGCGTTCATCCACGATGAACACCGAAGACAGCGCCAGCGCGGCCAGCACAAAGACCGACGGCAC
>JAAFHX010000066.1:18313-18956 GCA_013297695.1 Rhodobacterales bacterium
CCCCTGTCCGCCCCCGCCCCCGCCCCCGCCCGACACGCCGTCAAGCACCATCTTGTTCATGCCGCCCAGAACACGTTCCATCGTTTCCATGTACATCCGGCGCCGCGTCACCTCGGGCGCCTTCACATATTCGGTATAGACCGAGACGAAGCGGCTCGCCTCGCCCTCGGCGTTGTTCACCACCTGCGCCCGGTAGGCCTCGGCCTCTTCGGCCAGCCGCGCCGCCTCGCCCCGCGCGCCTGCGGTCACCCGGTTCGCATAGGCGTCGGCCTCTTTCTCCAGCCGGTCGCGTTCCTGCTGTGCCGCCTGCACGGCGCGGAAGCTGTCGATCACCTCGGCCGGCGGATCGGCCTTGTCGAAGTTCACCCGGATCACGTTCATGCCCGCGTTGTAGCTGTCGAGCGTGCCCTGCACCGCCGCCCGCAGGTCCGAAGCGATCAGACCCCGGTCGCGGTTCAGCACCGGCGACAGTTCCGACCGCGCGATGATGTCGCGCATGGCGCTTTCGCTGACCGCCTTGATCGTGTCGGTCGGGTCGGCAAGGTTGAACAGGTATTTCGTCGGGTCCGAGATGTTCCAGACCACCTGGAATTCGATATCGACGATGTTCTGGTCGCGGGTCAGCATCAGCCCGCTGTCCAGC
>JAAFHX010000067.1 GCA_013297695.1 Rhodobacterales bacterium
CGGTGACGAAGGCCCCCCGGTCGATCCGTTCCATCGCGGTCAGCACGCGGGCATCGGTGACGCCCTTGGAGCGGAGCGCGTACAGGAAACGCATCTGCCGCTCGGCGTCGTCGGTCATCCCGGCAGGGCTCCGTCAAGGACGCCGCGCAGCCGGTCAAGCCGGTCATGCGCCGTCAGGTCCGCGCGCATCGGCGTGACCGAAACATGGCCCAGCAGGTTCACCGCCGCATCGGTGCCGGGGGCTGTCGGCGTGTGCTGCGGGCCGCCCTTGATCCACAGGAACCGCCGCCCCGAGGGCGACAGGTGCGGTTCAACCCCGAACGAGGTATCGCGGCGGAACCCCTGGGCGGCCACCCGCACGCCCTTGACCCCGGCGGCGGCGACGGGGGGAAAGTTCACGTTGTAGAACAGCCGGTAGTCGCCGCCGTCCCAGTCGGCCCGGTCCAGAAGCGCCCGCACCACGGCTACCCCGTGCATCCGCGCCGCCTCGAACGGGTCGGCAAGGTCCTGCGTCTCGGGTCCCAGGAACTGCGACAGGGCGATGGCGGGCAGGCCCTGCAATGCGGCCTCCATCGCGCCGCCGATGGTGCCGGAATACAGCACGTTTTCCGCCGCGTTGTTGCCCCGGTTCACGCCCGACAGCACCAGATCGGGCCGCGCCCCGTCGAGCACGTCATAGATCGCGGCCAGCACGCAATCGGCCGGGCTGCCTTCGGCGGCAAATCGTCGGGGGCCGAGCTTGGCGATCATCATCGGGCGCGTGTAGCTGATGCAATGGCCCACGCCGGATTGCTCGAAAGCCGGGGCGACCGTCCAGACCTCGCCCTGCGGCCCGGCAAGGGATTCGGCGATTTCGGTCAGGACCTCAAGGCCCGGCGCGTTGATGCCGTCGTCGTTGGTGATCAGAATGCGCATGCGCCCGCCCCTGTGCTTCCCGACCTGCTTAGTCGAGGCGGGGCGGTGCGGCAAGGCACGCGCGGGCTCAGTCCAGCCAGGCGGCGTCGAACGGGGCCATGGTGCCGTCTGACAGGCGCACCTGCCGCGCCTCTGCCACTAGATGCAGCGGATCGACCGCCTCGGTCGGCAGCGCGCCGATGACCGAGGCGACCGCGACCACCGGGGAGGCGGTCAGGTCCAGTGCCGTTGCGATGCCCTGCGCCGTCAGCCGGTTCGGCGTGATCGCGGCGGCCCAACCCTCGCCTGCCAGCGCGCAGGCATCCTCGATGCCCAGCACGCCCACATGCTGGCCGCACCAGGGTGCCGCGTCACGCCCGCCGTTGGACATCCACAGCATGGTCTGCGGCAGTTGCGCGACCCGCTTTATCAGCAGTGCCACATCGCCCATCGCCGGGCGCAGCGCGGTGGCCCAGCCAAGCGTCTGCGCCGGATCATCGACCAGCATCACGAAATCCTCGTGGCGGCGGCCGATGGGTAGGCGTGTCAGGTCCACCGGACCCTGCAGGCCCGGAAAGGCCGCAAGGTCGGTGCTGCGGGCGGGATAAGCCAGCAGGCTGCGCCCCGGTTCCAGCGCCCGGCCAGGGCTTTCGGCCCAGAGGCGGGGGGAAAAGGCCAGCCGGCCGCCGGTCCGCAGGTCCACCATCGCGTGATGCGCCACCGGCACGGCGCGGGTGCCGCCGTGGAACTCGTGCCGCTGGTACAGGAAGGGGTGGTCGTCGCGCAGCCGCCAGACCTTTTCCACCACCGCCCCCGCAACGGGATAGGACAGCCGGAACCGTGCCTCGACCCCATCGAGCAGGGTCTGGTGCGACAGCATCGTCCAGGCGGCATTGGCCGTCCAGCCGTGGAACGGCCCGCCCTCGACATCATCGGTGCAGAACGGCGCGCAGAAGAAATCGCCCGACATCCGGTGCAGGTGCGGCGGCGCGTCCGGGGGCAGGCGGGTCGGATCATCGCCGTCGGCCCAGGGCACGCGGGCAAAGGGCGCGATGCGGCGCGTGCCGCGCGCCACCTCGAACAGCGCAAGCTGCCCCTGATCGGCGTCCAGTGCCACGCGGATGCCGCGCGCCTGCAGATGGTGCACTGAGGTCATGCGGGTGCCCCCGTGATGCGGCCTTCCAGGTCGATGACCGTTCCGGTCTGCAACCCCGACAGGTCGGACAGCAGATACAGCGTCAGGTTCGCCACCTCCTGCATCGTCAGAAGTCGGCCAAGCGGCATCGTGGCGGCTGCCGCGTCCCTCCAGCCCGGCCCCTTGCCCAGGGTTTCGGCCTGCAACACCTCTTCCGAAGGCGTGGCGCACCAGCCCATGTTGATGCCGTTCACCCGGATGCGGTCGGCCAGATGGGCGTTCGCCGCGTTCTTCGTCAGCGTGGACAGCGCGCCCTTGCTGGCGGAATAGACGGCCAGATCGGGCGCGCCGCAATGGGCGTTGACCGACTGGATGTTGACAATGCTGCCGGGGCGGCCCGTGGCGCGCAGGTGCCGGATCAGACCCTGCATCAGGAAGTACGGCGCGCGGGTGTTGACCGAGAACATGCGGTTCCAAAGCTCCACCGTGCCGTCCAGCATCGAGGCGCGGTCAGTCATGCCGGCGGCATTCACCAGCCCGTCCAGGCTGCCCACGGCTGCCAGTCCCTCGGCAAACAGCCGGTCGGGTTCGCCCGCAAGGGCAAGGTCGGCGGGAATGAAAATGGCGCGCGACCCCAGGTCCGCGGCAAGGGCGCGGCCCCGGTCCGCTGCGCGCCCGGTCAGGATCACCGCCTCGGCCCCGCAGTTCAGAACCGTTCGCGCGATGGTCGCGCCCAGCCCCTGCGTGGATCCGGTGACCAACACGCGCCGACCGGCCAATGACACCTGCATGATCCCCCCGGAACGCATGACCCCTCCGCCCGTTCTAGGCAAGCAGGGCCCCAGATGCAAATCCGGGTTGCGGCAGACCCTCCGGGGGAACGGAAGAGGGGCCTGCCGCAGCGTTGTCCGGCGGCGTGGTGCTGCCGGACGAACAGGATGCCCCGCGCGTCCGGGCGCAGGGGACTGAAGGGAATTTCAGGATGCGGCAGACCCTCCGGGGGAACGGAAGAAGGGCCTGCCGCAGAGTTGTCCGGCGGCGTGGTGCCGTCAGACGAACAGGAAATCCTGCGCGTCGAGGTGCAGGGTCGAAGCCAGGCTGAGCGAGATCACATCGCCCGCGCCATAGCTGATGTTCAGCGTGCTGCCCGAGACGGCAAAGGACAGGTCCGCAAAGGTGACACCCGACAGTTCGATATGGTCCACACCCTGTTCGAAGCCGCCGATCAGGTCGGCCCCGTCGCCACGCGCAAAGACGAAGACATCGGCCCCGGCCCCGCCATACAGCTTGTCGGCCCCGGTGCCGCCGATCAGGCGGTCGTTGCCCGCATCGCCGATCAGCGTGTCGGCACCCGCAGCGCCGGTCAGCAGGTCGTGGCCGTTGCCGCCGGTCAACTGGTCGTTGCCGGTGCCGCCATCCATCCGGTCATCGCCATCGAGGCCCCAGAGCCGGTCATTGCCCGCCTCGCCCTTCAGCGTGTTGCGCCCGTCGGTGCCGTACAGCAGGTTGTCGGACGCGTTGCCGGTGCCATCCAGATCGCCGCCCTTCAGGGTCAGGCGCTCCACATTGGCCGACAGGGTCAGCGACACGGTCGAGGTGACGCCGTCGGTGCCACCGCCTGCGGCCTCGGTGATGGTGTCCTGCCCATCTTCCACCAGATAGGTGTCGTCCCCGGCACCCCCGTCCAGCACATCGGCCCCGGCACCGCCGGTCAGCCGGTCGTCGCCGTCACCGCCGGTCAGCCGGTCGTTGCCCGCGCCGCCGTCCAGCGTGTCGTCTCCGGTGCCGCCCGCAAGCTTGTCATTGCCCGCGCCGCCCCAGATCCAGTCGCTGTCGGCCCCGCCGGACAGGTCGTCGTCGCCGTCGTTGCCAAAGATCGTGTCCATCCCGGCATCGCCGGTGACCGTGTCATTGCCGGCATTGGCCACGATGTCGTCATTCCCGGCGTTGCCGGTGATGAGGTTGTCGTTGGCATTTCCGGTCAGCTCATTGTCCAGCGCGTTGCCGACGGCGGTTGTGGCCGCACTGCCTTCGACCAGCCGCAGGTCCTCGAAGGCTGCACCAAGCGTGTGGGACAGGGTCGAGATCACAAGATCATTCCCCTGGCCGGCCATTTCGGTCACCACGTCGCCCGCATCATGGATGTAGAAGATGTCGTCGCCCGCGCCGCCGATCATCGTGTCGGCCCCGATCCCGCCATCCAGCACGTCGTTTCCGTCGCCGCCGTCGATCAGGTCATTGCCCTCTTCGGCGCGGATGAAGTCGTTGCCCTCGCCGCCGTAGATGTCGTCATTGCCTTCCCCGGCAAAAATCTTGTCGTTGCCGCCATAGCCCATGATGACGTCGTGGATGCCATCGGTGCCGTTGACGGTCTGGCCGTCCGCGTCACGGTAGCCGTTCATCATCTGGTCGTCGCCCGACGTGCCGTCTACCGGCGAGGTCAGCAGTGTCACAAAGGCGGTGTCGGAGGTGCCGTACTGGTTGACGATGGTGTAGGACAGCGTGTTCGCGGTGCCCGAGGTGGCTGCGGTCGCCACCACGGTCAGCGTGTAGTCCGCGTTCAGGGTCACCTTCTCGCCGGTCGCAAGGGTCAGGCTGTCGCCCACCTTGACGTCGTGCCCGTCAAGCTGGCTGACGTGCAGGATCGAATCCTTCGGAAAGGTGTCGTTGTTCAGCAGATTGACCACGGCGGTCGATTTGGCCGCCACGCTGCCGAAATCGTCATGGGCGATCAGCACGGTCTGGATGCTTTTGCCGACGATCAGCAGGTTGCTGTCATAGATGCGGTCGCCTGCATCGGCGATGCCGATGCGGATGGTGTTTGCCTTGCCGATATCGACCTCGGCCTTGACGTTCAGGATGACGGTCAGCCCGTCCATCTCGGTGTTCCAGACCGATTTCGTGTTGTCGCGGAACAGGTTGGCGTTGGTCTTGTTGTTGATGTTGTCGATCGAGATCTCGCCGTCGCCGATGGTCATCTTGGCCAGCTTGCCGTTGACCCAGATGCCGACCGCATCGTTGAATCCGGTGTTCACCCATTCCAGGTATTCCTCGGACGAGAAGACCAGTTGCATCGACAGGATGTTGCCGGTCGGAACAAAGGTCGCCTGAAAGATCGCGGCGTCATAGGTGGCGACACCCGCGATGGCATTCAGCCCCGGGTCGCCGTTGACACCCTTGACCTGGGTGCTGGTGCTCTGGCTCTGGTTTGCGGCGCCGCTGGAATTGGTGAAGTCTGCGGCCAGACCGGTCGACAGGATCACGCCGGTGTCGGCCGGGACCACGCCGGGCGAGGTGGTGTTTCCGCCGGAATAGATTCCGGCCGATGTCTTGTTGCCCGTGAAGGTTGCGGACACGACGGTGATGCCTTCACCGAACATGGTGTTGGCAAGATCAAGCGCCGCGACGCCTGTCTTGATCGAAAGTTCGCTGGCAGTTGCCATGATGCAGTCCTTTGATACGCGATGTGAATTCAGGGGGGTTGGGCCTGCCGGAGACGAAGCTCCGGCAGGAACGGTGACAGGGGGGGGAACTGCCACCGCGTCAGAAGGCTCCACGCCCTCCGATGACGGCACCCGCAGTGCGGGCAAGAATGGAAAGGTCGGTCATCAGGCCGACGGTGCGGACATAGCCGATGTCCAGTTCGACCATCTCTTCGAACCCGATCTCGGCACGGCCCGACACCTGCCAGATGCCGGTGATGCCGGGCAGCACGGCCAGACGTTCCAGGGCGTGCAGCGGATACTGGTCCACCTCTTCGGGCAGCGCGGGGCGCGGGCCGACCAGCGACATGTCGCCCTTCAGCACGTTGAACAACTGCGGCAGCTCGTCGATGGAAAAGCGGCGGATGAACCGGCCGACGGGCGTGATCCGGGGGTCGTTGCGCGACTTGAAGCACAGCCCCTCGCGGTCCGACAGCGCCAGGACCGAGGCACGGCGGGCTTCGGCATCGCGGTACATCGAGCGGAACTTGAGGATGCCGAACGGCTTTCCCAGCCGACCGATGCGGGTCTGCACGAAGAACACCGGCCCCGGGCTGGTCAGCTTGATGGCCAGCGCCACCAGCAGCAGCGCGGGCAAGAGGGCGACAAGGCCGGGCACGGTCAGGGCGAGGTCAAGCGGACGCTTGAACCACAGGTGGCCGGTGCGGCCGACCGCGCGGGCAGAGGTGCGGACCGCTTTGGTGCCGACGGAGGAAGATGAGGCGAACATGAAAAGGGTCCTGTCTGACGGGGCTTTGGGGCAAGGGATCGGGGAGGGGGTGGGGAGGGGGCGGCCGCGCGTCACGCAGCCAGACCGGGGTCATTCCTGTGGGCGCCGGTGACCACCACCGCGCCGCCGTTGCGCGGCAGGCTGTCGAGGGTCTCGATCCGGGCCAGAACGCGGGCCAGGTTCTGGCCGGGCACCACTTCGGCCAGCGCAAAATCCGACGACGACAGGATCAGTTCGGCCGCAACGCTGTCGGTCAGGTTGCCGGCACTGACGATCACCACCTCGTAGTTCTGGGCCAGCGGACCCAGGACCCGGCGGATCGCGTTGATCCCGGTGTCGGTATCGACGCACAGTGCGGGGTTGCCTGCAGGCAGCACATCGGCGCAGCCGATATCGCCCGAAGTCTGCGGAATGGCGGGCAGCCCGTGCAGGGCGTCGCTCCAGCCCGGGGCCGACGGATCGGCGGCCTCGGTGGCTTCGGTCTGCACCAGCACCGTGCGCATGCGCGCCCGGGCAAAGCTGTTGGCCAGATCGCGCGCCAGCGCCTCGGGCGAACCGCCGTCCAGCCGGGTCACTGCGATCACCCGGCCACGTCCGACGACCGACGGCACCCGGGCGGGCAGCAGTTTCAGCGCATTGCGCAGCCGATCCGTCTCGCGCTGGTTCACGGCGGCGTTCATGCGGGCCGCCGCCGGGATGACGCGCAGCACCGGAATGCGGTTGGCCGTTTTCCACAGCGCATCGCTGTAGCGCAGGCGACGCGAGGCCATCGCGGCCCCCATCACGCCCAGCACGGCCAGCAGAACACCCGACAGCAGGCCCATGGCCCCCTGCATCTTGGACGAATCCTCGGCGGGTTCCGCAGGCACGGCTGCGGGCGACATCAGCACGGTCATCCCCGGCAGCGCCTTGCCGGATTCCAGCTTCAGCACCTCCAGCGCCTTGCGGGTCTCGTCCAGCAGGCGGCGCACTTCGGTGCGTTCTTCGTCCAGTGTCTCAAGCTCCACGCGTTTGGCGTTCAGCGCCCGCGCCTCGGCCCGCGTTTCGGCAAGCTGCGCCGTAACCTTGTCCAGCACGGCCTGGATGTCCTCGGTGCTCTGGCTGGACGAGGCTGAACTGGTATCGGTCAGCGCCCCGGTCTGGCCCAGAAGCTTGATCTGTTCGCGACGCGCGGCCATCGCATCGTCCAGCACCTTGATCTCGCCCAGCTTGTCGGTGACTTCGGGGGCGGTGCGGGCAAAGCGGCGCGTCAGGCTGATCATCTCGGCCTCGCGCTTGGCGCGTTCAAAGTTCAGGTCGGCCAGCGCACGGTCCAGCAGCGTGGCGCGCATGATCTCTTCGTCGGCCATGTCGGCACCCGATGCACCGCTCGCCTGTTGCAGCGCGTCCAGCGTCGCCTCGACCTCGGCCTTGCGGGCGACCAGCGCATCGATCTGGCCCACCTTTTCGACATGCACCTTGGCCAGCGCGGTCGGCCCGTATTCGCCGCCCACTTCCAGCATGCGCCGGTCGATCTCGGTCGCGCGGGCCGCAAGTTCGGCCTCGCGCCCGGTCAGTTCCGTCAGCCGGACATGGGTCAGCTTTTCGGCCCCCTCGCGGGTCAGCGCAAGATAGGCATCGGTGACCGCCGTCAGCTTGCCGGCCGCAAAGGCGGGGTCCTTTGACGTGGTCTTGAGCACGATCAGCGCCTCGCTGCGCTTGACCTCGATCGACCCGGTCAGACCGTCCACGGTCATCTTGTCGGCAACTTCCGGGAACTGCTTGTGCAGGGTTGCCGCCGCGCGATCCATCACGGGGGCAGAGGCGACATAGGTCGTCTCGGCCTTCACAAAACTGTCGAAGGTCTTCAGCACGCTGTCGTCGCCGCTGCTGTACAGGATCGAGGTCTGCTGCGGATAGACGCGCAGGATCGCCTGGGCCGAGTAAAGCTTGGTTCCGGTCATGTAGCCGGTAACCGCCAGCGCCGGGGCCAGGACGGCAGCGGTGCAGCCCAGCCACAGCCAGCGCCCGCGCATCAGCCGCAGCAGGGCGGCCAGCGGGCTGGAGACCGGGGCCGCCGGAATGGCGGGTTGCGCGGCAAAGTCGGCGTCATGCAGGGCGCGCGGGGCGTCGGCGACAGGGGTGATGCGCGTGTTCATGACGACATTCCGGTTTTCAGGACGGCACCGGCGATCCGGCTGCTGTCATCGCGTTCCCAGGTGATGGCCGAGGGTTTGCCCTCGACGGCGAGTCCGGCACGGGCGGCAAGGCCGACCAGCGCAAAGACGGCAAGGCCGACCCACAGACGCGGCTGGAACAGGGCCTGGCGCAGGATTGCGCCTTTGCTGCCGCCGACCGTTCCGGCTTGCTGCGAAAGCCCCATCGCCGTCAGCTTGCGGTTGCCGCGCAGCACCCGGCGACGTACCCGGATCAGGCTGGCCAGGTCGCGGGGCGCATGGGCGGTAAAGCAGCAGTCGGGGGCAAAGGCCTTTTCGTCCGCGCTCAGGCTGCGGTTGATGAATTCGTCGTCTGCGGTCACCTCGGGCAGCGGAAACACCCTCGCCGCGGCATCTTCGGACAGAGCGATGACCCCGCCGAACTTGCCGTTGCGGGCATAGGGCATGCGCGACCAGATGCCGTAAAAGCCGCGGACCGCTGCCGAACAGCCCGAAACGTCGACCTTCATGCGCCCGCAGGCCGCTTGCGCGTCGCCGGCCTCGATTGGGGCGATCAGGGCGCGCAGGTCATCGGCGGTCAGCGTCAGGTCGGCGTCGACGCAGATCAGGATACCGTCGGGCGCCGCGTTGCGGCCAAGGTTCATCGCATGTGCCTTGCCGCCGACCGGCGTTTCGATGATGCGGGCCTGCGGGCAGGCCTCCCGCGCCGCATCGGCGGTGGCATCGCGGCAGGCGTTCGGCACGATGACCATGCGAAACTCGTCCGGCTGCATGCCTTCGGTCAGATTGGCCAGGGTGCGGCCGATCACGTCGGCTTCGTTGTAGGCGGGGATCAGGATCGTGGCGCGGGGGGTGGCGAAGGTCTGGGCGAGGGTCATGGCGGGCATCTTCTTCTGTTCTGGGTCGAGGGGACCCGGGCCGGTCCGGCGGATCGCCGGACAGCCACGGGAAGACGAGGGATGGAAAGGGTCGGGGCGGCGGGCTCAGGCAGCCTGCTGCATCGCCTCGGCCGGGTTCAGCACCTGCTGGTACAGCGCGACCATGGCCCGCGCCTTCTGCGGCCAAAGTCCTTCGCGCCCGACCTTGGCCCGCGCGCCCCGGCCAAGCCGCTGGCGCAGCGCCGCGTCATCGTCCAGCAACCGGATTGCCTGCGCCAGGTCGGCGGCATAGGTCTGCGGGTCGGTCACCGGCAGGCGCAGCCCGCAACGGCTGTCGATGATGCTGTCGGGGCCACCGCGCGCTGCCGTGATGACCGGCAGGCCCCACCGCATCGCCTCGTACAGCACCCCGCCCGCCGGTTCGCGGAACGACGGAAAGGTGAAGACGTCATGGCTTGCATAAAGCGCCTCGACCTCTTCGCGGGGAATCTTGCCCAGAAAGGTGCAACGGTCGGCCACGCCCAGACGCTCGGCCTCGGCCTGGCACAGCGCCACCTCTTCGCCGCCGCCTGCGGCGGTCAGGGTGATGCCGGGCCGGTCCTGCAGATGCGCCATGGCGCGGACAACATCGCGCAGCCCCTTGGTGCGCACGGCGCGCCCGACGTGCAGCAGCTTCATCTGGCCGGGCACGACAGGCCGCAGCGTCTCGGGGGCCAGATCATCGATCCCCAGTTCCAGCACCGTCTCGAACCGCTCCAGCGGGATGGCAGACAGCACGTCGCGCACATAGGGGGCGACACCCAGCACAAGCGCCGCACGGGCATAGCTCGCGCGCAGCGTCGGATCGTGGCGCAGCCGCCAGCCGTCCAGGGCGCGCAGCTTGGTGAACAGGGGCGCGGTTCCGGCCTCGGCGCGGAACGTGTCGGGCGTGTCCAGCGCGCCGCCGATCGGGCCCAGCACATAGGGCACCGACGAATGGCGCAGCGGCGTCGCATAGCGCGGGGCCTGCGGCATCACCTGATGGGCGATATCGAAATGCTCGCCCCGCCCCTCGGCGGCGGCCATCCAGCGGCGGACATGACGCGCAAAGATCGGGAAGGCGGGTTTCAGCATGCTGTTGAGCCGCCCCTTGCGGACCGCCCACTGCGGCTCGGGCCAGGTCACCACGCGGGCACCGGGCAACTGATCGCCAAGCGCGCTGCGGCCCGGACGCTGAAAGCCGAGCACCGTCAGATCGGTGATCTCGGCCAGCGCCTCGGCCCACTTGAAGGCCACATAGGCTTCGCCGACATCGGTCCCGTCAAAGTTCGGGGCGACAAGAAGAACCCGCAGGCGGTTGGCGGACGGGGCGGCAGAGAAGGGTGCGATGGCGTTCACGAGCGAACCTCTTGGAAGTGAAAGTCTTGATGTTCCAAGGGTATAGATTGTGCTATTGCCGAAAGCCCGTGCGCAGAAGGCCAAGCGGAGTGCGCGCAGGGATGGGGGCCTATCCTTTTGCGCAGGGGTCCCGATGCCTTTGTGGGGGGGCGGCGCGCCCTAAGGTTGGCCCCGGTCCGGAAGGTGGCCCCAAGGGGCGGATCAGCGCGGCCAGGTCTGCCCGCTGGCGGCCAGCACCTTGCGGAAATGGCTGCCCCGCGCGGCTACGGCGCCCCCCGCCACAGCGCCGATCACCGACCAGGCTACGGCCCGGCTCAGGTTGAACCCCGCAAGCAGGGTCCAGCAGGCCAGCCCGCCGACCAGACCGCCATGCTTGCGGTGCAGCCGCACGGTGCCTTCGGTCAGCATCACGTCGCGGCGGTGGCTGAGCTTGCGCACCGACCCGCCGCCGAAATGCACGATCTCGCCCACCGGGGCAAAGGACAGCCCCCAGCCCGCATCCGCAAAGCGGCGGCACCAGTCGGTTTCCTCGCCGTAAAAGAAGAAATGCTCGTCCAGCAGGCCGACCTGATCCATCGCCGCATGGCGCACGAACATGCAGCAGCCCGACACGACGTCGACCGCGCGCGTCTCGCGCCGGTCCCACCGGCGCATCTGGTAGCGGTCAAAGAACGCCCCCGGCAGACGCGAAAGCCCGGTCGCCTGCAGCGCCAGGTTCAACAGCGACGGATAGCCCGAGCAGGTGATCTGCAGCGTGTGGTCGGTGTTCAGCACGCGCGGCCCCATGACCCCCTGATCGGGGTGTGCATCCAGCCACGCGACCGAGGCCGGAATCACGTCGCCCAGCACAAGGGTATCGGAATTCAGCAGCAGCACATGCCGCCCGCGCGCCAGTACCAGCGCCTGGTTGTTCGCCGCCGCAAAGCCGCGGTTTTCGGTGTTGCAGATCAGCCGGACCTGCGGGAACCGCGTGGCGACCATCTCGGTCGAGCCGTCGGTGGACGCATTGTCCACCACCAGCACCTCGGCGGTCAGCCCGCCCAGTCCGGCGAACAGGCTGTGCAGGCAATCGGCCAGCATCTCGCGGGTGTTCCAGTTCACGATGACGACAGACAGGTCCATGGCAGGGCTTTCCGGCAGGGATTCAGAACAGGCGTTCGGGCGGGGCGGCAGGGCGCGGCGGGGGTGCCCCCCCTCCGGGGCGGCGGGGAGTGTCGGGCATGGCGTCATACATCCACACACCCGACCCGATCATGAACATGAACAGCACGAACAGCGCGTTCTGCAGATGGACGGTCGCACCCACCACCGCCATTCCGAACAGGCCGAAGGCCCAGGCGTGGCGGGCGTTGCGCCAGGCCTCGGGAAAGTCGGGCCGGTTGGCCACGGCGACCACCAGCCCGATCATCAGCCCCAGCATCATCGCCAGCGCCGGCAGGCCATAGCGCACGGCGATCAGAAGCCAGAAGTTGTCCATGCTGTCGGACATCCAGGGCGCGCGGATCCAGTCGCCCAGGCCGATGCCCAGCAGCGGGTGGCGGCCGACCTCGGCCGTGCCGTAGGTAAAGATCAGGATCCGGTTGTAGGACGACTGCGCCGAAAAGGTGAAGTAGGTGATGAAGACGTGAAACGGGGTGCGCGTCGTCATCAGGTCGATCCACAGGTAGACCAGAATGAACAGCGCCAGCAGCAGTTTCCAGCGCCCCTGCACGCCGGTCAGCACCCGTTCCCATGTGGCGGTGAAGACCTGCATGACCAGGACAAGATAAGGTCCGCCCGAGGCCGACAGAAAGGTTGCGACGGCCACGGCGAACACACTGCTCATGCCGCGCAGGTTGGTCAGGCGGCGCTCGGCCATCAGGAAATAGGCCATGGAAAAGGCGGCGGCTGAAAACACGCCGTAGAGGATGGGGTGATCGAACGTGCCGAAGGCACGGGCCAGACCCATGCGCTTTTCGATGTAGGGTGCCGAAGGCGCGCCGGTTGCGGCGGCAAAGGTGTTGTAGAGGATGTGGTTCGACGTCAGCGCCTCGGGCAGGGTGAAGATCAGCATCGCCGCGACCGAGCCGACATACAGCCGGGCAAAGGCGGTGAAATCGGCGAGGCCCCGGATGTACACGCGGCCCACCAGATAGGCCCCCACGCATTCGACGATGTAGATGCCGCCGGTGATGATCCCCTGACTGGGGCCGCCCCATTTGATCAGCGCCAGAAGCGCCCAGAACGCATGGCCCAGCACCAGCAGGTCAAAGATGTTCGGTTTCATCTTGGGGCTGGCGAACAGCGTCAGCATCATGGGCAGGAACATGACGATCAGCACCACGCGGAACAGCGACAGGCGCAGACCTGCGATGTTCGCCGACACGCTGGTCGGGAACATCATCGCGAAAAAGAACAGCGCCACCACGATCGGCACACCAAACAGGCGGCGTCCGCCGCGCTGGCCGGGGTGTGCCGGGGGTGGGGACATGTCAGGCCGGCCGGTGCCGCAGGCGGCCCGCCCCGAACGAAAGGCCGGGCCGCTCGACCAGTACCCAGCTTGCGGCGGCAAGGGGCACGACGGCAAGGCAGGCAAGAGGGGCCAGAACCCCGGGGGCCACCGGCCCGATCAGGGCGACCAGCGTCTGCGCCACCGGCCAGCCGTACAGATAGACCCCATAGGACAGGTCGCCGGGCAGATGCACCACCGGCGTGCGGAACGCGACCGCCAGCACCGTCAACCCAAGCGCTGCGACCGCCGCCGGATCGGCGGCAGGCGTGCCGTGCACGGCAAGGGCCAGCAACAGCGCCAGTGCCGCAAGCGCCGGGCTGACCGGCAGGCTGCGCCGCAGCCTCCAGGCGGCAACCCCGGCCAGAAAGGTCAGGACCAGCGGCGCAAAGGCGGCCGCCTTCACTGCCAGACCGCCGTCCCCCGGCACCAGCAGCGCCGCTGCCTGTGCACCAAGTGCGACGCCCGCAATGGCCAGCGCGGCCCGCCACGGTCGGTCCAGCGCGCCCGACCAGACCAGCGCCGCAGCCACGCCATAGCACAGCACCTCGTGAAACAGGGTCCAGAGCGATCCGTTGACCGCCCCGGTATAGGGATTGGAGGCCCAGGCACCGGTCACCTGATGCTCCATCCCCGCCAGTGACAGCCCGCGCAGCACATAGCGCAGCGCCTCGGCAGGGCTTGGGCTGGCACCGCCAAGAATGGCAAGGCCAAGCGTCACGACCAGCGCAAGACCCAGCCCCGGGAACAGCCGTGCCGCGCGTGCGCGCAGGAACCGGCCGGGCGTCTGGCGGTTGCGCGCGGCACTGTCGGCAACCAGCAGGCCCGACAGGAAGAAGAACACCATGACGGCATATCCGCCAAGCGACCGGCCGGTCAGGGTTTCCAGCGGCTCGGGCGTGCCCGGACCAAGCGCCAGCGGCCAGCAATGGCTGACCACGACTGCCATCGCCGCCGCAAGCCGCATCAGGTCGAGGTTGTTGTGCCGCCCGCGCGACAGGGCAGAGTGAAGGGTCAGGCGTCCCATGGTCATGCCCCCTGTGCCAGGCAGGCGGGTTGCCCCACGGGGCGGCTGCCCGGACGCTGCATCAGATGCCAGCCGCGCAGCGCCGCCGCTGCCTCGCCCACTGCCGCGCACAGCGCCAGCGCCGCCAGCGGCAGGCCCAGCATCGCTGCACCAAGCGCCGGCAGAACGAACGCCGCGCGCAGCAGGTTGGCGCGGGCCGGATCACCCGTGCGTCCCATGGCGACGGCCATCTGCGTCAGCGGCGTGCGCAGGATGCGCAGACCCGCCGCCAGGCCAAGCGCCCAGAGTTGCAGCGGTTCGGTCGCGAAGGCCGGTCCGTAGATCGCGGTGATGACCGGGCCTGCGGCAAGCCCGTAGGCCAGCGTGAACAGCGCGGCCATGGCAAGATAGCCGCGCAGGACCGGCACGCCATCCTGTGCCAGACGGCCAGCGGCCTGCGCGATCCGGAACCGCGGCCCCAGAAGCGAGGTCGCCGCACGCCCCACGATCAGGGCCGGAAGAAGCGCCAGTTGCAGTGCCACGCCGTAAATCCCCACCTCGGCCCAGGTGTACCACCCCGCCACGATCAGACGGTCGGCCTGAAAGGTTACAAACATCAAAAGCGCGTTCAGCACCAGCGGCGCACCGAACACCCACATCCGCCCCATTTCGGCCCGTTCGAACCGCAGGGCATAGGGCCGCCGTGCAACCAGATGCGACAGCACCACCGCAGAACCGGCCTGTACCGCGCAGATCCACAGGATCGCCGTATGATCGCCCACGATCCAGACAAGAACCGGGGCCGAGGCAAGCATCACGACCGCGCTGACCCCGTCCACCAGGGCCAGTCCGCGATAGTCGAAGTTGCGCTCGAACCGGCGATGATCCAGGTGCAGCAGCGCCCGCATCATCGGCACCAGCGCCAGCAGCGCATAGCTGATCGCGGACGGTCCGCCGTGAAACCCAAGGGTCATCGGCCAGGCGATGACCACCAGCAGACCGGCCATCGCCAGACCCCGGATCAGCACCGCGCCCTGCAGGTTCGCCTGAAGGCGCGGATCATCCCCGTCGGGGGCCTGCGACAGCAGCCGCTCAAGGCCGATGTCGCTGGCCATCTCGACCAGACGCAGGGTCAGCGCCAGCATCATGGCGCGGCCCAGTTCGTCCGGCCCCAGCATGCGCGCCAGAACCAGGCTGCGGCCCAGGGCGGCAACCTCGTTCACCAGCGGAACGGCCCAGGCGACGGCCCGGCCGGACAGCCGCGCCGACAGGTGCGACCCGGTCATGCTGCCCGCCTCAGCGCATGGGCAAGGCCGATCGAGGCGGCGATGCCATCCATCTGGGACTCGGCCCGGGCCAGCACGCCCGGCAGCGTCCGCGCAAGTGCGGCCCGGGTGCGCCCGCGCGCGTCGAGCGAGGCGCGCACGGCGGCACCGACCCCGTCGGCATCCAGACGGCGCAGGTCGGCCACATGCGCACCGATGCCGCATTCGGCGAACACGCCCGCCGCCTTGTCGGAATAGCCAAGGCCAAGCGTGGGCACACCCGAGGAGAAGCCCGCGATGGTGGCATGCATCCGCGCCCCGGCGAACCAGTCCAGCCGGGCGATCACGCCCTTCAGTTCCATCGCCGACAGCACCTGCGGCAGCACCTGCACCCGGTCGCCATGGTCGCGGGCCAGCCGCAGGCGCAGCGCCTCGGCTGCCGTGCCGTCGGATTCCGGGTCGCCATCGGGGCGCTGCACATGCGGCACCAGCAGAAGGCGCAGGGCCGGATCGCTTTCCAGCGCGGCGCGGGCGGCAGCCTCGGTCTGGTCGGTGTGGCAAGCGGCCAGCCCGAACTGGCTCTTCGCCGCTTCGGGGTCGTGGCACAGCAGGCCGCTGACGTTCAGACCGGCCACCGGAAAGCCCCGGTCGGGGGCAAGCCAGGCGGCAATGGTGGACGGCAGGGCCTGCGACGGCATCGCGCGTGGCAGCAGCACGGCCATGTCCACGCCAAGGTGGTGGCGTGCGCTGTCAAAGTCATCGCCCAGCATCTGCTGCACGAAGGCAAAGCTTGCCGCATCGCGCAGCCAGACGCCCTGTGCCGCACGCAGGATCGCCACGGCCTCGGCCCGGCGGCCCGCGTCGCGGAACGGCCCCAGGGTCTGCGGCAGCAGGATCAGCGGCAGGCCGTTGTCCAGCGCCAGCCGTTTGGACAGCACCATCGCGCGGAACCGCTTTTCCCCGTAAAGGTCGGTAAAGCTGTCGCCGCCGCTGACATCCAGCACCGCGCTGCTTTTCACGATCACCCGCGCCGCCGGATTGCCCATGCCGCCCAGTCGCGACATCGTATGGACGGTCCGCAGGCAATCGCCGCGCCAGGGACGACGGATGTGGCTGAGCCCGATCAGGTTGACGTCGAACGTCCGCCCCGAGATCGTCCAGCTTTCCCGCCGGTGTCCGCGTCCATGGTCGTGGATGGCGATGTCGACGGCACCGCGCCGTGTCAGCCCGTCGATCGCCGACAGGCACAGGGCCGAAACCCCCTGGTTTCCGGTACTCGGGGCGGCATTCAACAGCGTGATCATCGGCGGCGTCCTTGAAGGAAATCATGTGCCCTGTGCCTAGTCGTCACCGCCCCGGAACTCAAAACCACTTTCGGATAGGACGGCGGTGAAGAAGGGTAGCCTGCGGGGCGAGCGGGCTATTGCCGCGCGTGTGGCGCAGTCTGCCCCGCCCCTGCGACAGATGACAGGGCGGCGGCGGTGTCCTGCCACAGGTCCGCAAGGCCGTTCAACTGACCCGCAAAGCCCGGCAGATCAGCGTCGCGCAGCGCAGCTTCGGCCCCGGCCATGCGCGCATGCAGCCGTGCCGCCCCAAGCGTTCCGGCGGCCCCGGCAAGATCATGGCACAGCGCAAGGGCGGCATCCCTGTCCATCGGCGCAGCCCCCGCCAGCGCAAGCAGGGCATCGATCTTGGCGGGCCCGTCGGCCCCGAACCGCTCCAGCGCCCGCGACAGCCCGTCCTCGCCGATGGCGGCGCGCAGGTCTGCCAGGCGCATAGCATCGGTCACGGGTGGTTCTGCGGCTGCGGCGGGTGTCGGGGCACTGCCCACGGGAACGGCAGCCAGCACGGCCGCAAGCTGGGCAGACGATATCGGCTTGGTCAGGCAGTCGTCCATTCCGGCGGCGCGAAAGCGGTCCAGTTCGGCAGGCAGGGTATGGGCCGTGACGGCGATGATGCGGCTGTTGCGCGACTTGCCCAGTTCGCGGATCAGCCGGGTCGCGGCGATCCCGTCCAGCACGGGCATCGAGATGTCCATCAGGATCACGTCATGGCGATGCGCCCGCGCGCGCCGCACACCCTCGGACCCGTCCACCGCCAGCGTGACGCGATGGCCGAGCGTGCGCAGAAGTTCCTCCAGCACGATGCGGTTGGTGGCATTATCCTCGACCACCAGCACATCCAGCCCGCTGGCGACTGTTTCAGCCGGTGCCGCCTCGACCGGCGGCGCGGGTTCGCTGCGCGGCGCGTCAGCCGCCCGCTTTTCCAGCGGCAGGCGCACCCAGAAGCAACTGCCCTCTCCCGCTTCGCTTTCCACGCCGATGGTGCCGCCCATCGCCTCGGTCAGACGCCGCGCGATGGCAAGGCCCAGGCCGGTGCCCCCCGCCTCGCGCCCGTAGGACGGATCGAGCATCACGAAATCGTCGAACACCCGGCTCTGGTCGGCGTCGGAAATGCCGATGCCGGTATCGGTCACCCGGATTTCGGCCACCAGCCGGTGATCGGTTTCCTCTTGTGGTTCCAGTTCCACGGTCACGCTGCCGTCGCTGGTGAACTTGATTGCGTTCGACAGGAAATTGTCCAGCACCTGACGGATGCGAAAGGCATCGCCCCGCAGCATCGGAAGCGGGGCCAACTGGCGCAGGTGCAGCGTGTTGCCCCGTTCGGCGGCGACCGGGCGCATCGTGTCGCAGATCCCCGCAACGAGGCGGCTCAGATCAAGGTCTTCATCCGAAAGAACCAGCTTGCCCGCCTCGATCTTGGAAATGTCGAGAACGCCGTTCACATGTTGCAGCAGTTGCTCGGCCGAGGCTTGCGCGATGCCCAGGAACCGGGCCTGCCGGGCATCGGCGGGTTCACGCGCCGCGATTTCCAGCGAGGCCATCACCCCGTTCAGCGGCGTGCGCATCTCGTGGCTGACCACGGCCATGAAGTTGGTCTTGGCCTTTTCCGCCGCCAACGCCTCGTCGCGCGCCGTCGTCAGCGCCCGTTCGGCAGCCAGCCGGGCCGAGATGTCGCGGATATAGGCGATGTAGATTGTGCCGTCCGGCCCCCTGTTTTCGGCGATGGACAGCTCGACCGGAAATTCCTCGCGCGATTTGCGCAGCGCGGTAAGCTGGATGCGCCCGGCATCCACCACATGCTTGGGGCCGCCGGCCGCGATCCGTTCCATCCCGGCGCGGTGCGCGGCCACATGATGCCGGGGAACGATCATGTCGCCCATATCGGCCCCCACCGCCTCGGCGCGGGTAAAGCCGAAGATGCCTTCGGCGGCGGCGTTGAAGTCGATGATCCGCCCGTCCGACCCGGCCACGACCACGGCATCAAGCGCGGTATCGACCGTCGCCGCCAGCCGCGAGGAAACCCGCCGCATCTCGGCGCTGCGCCGTTCCGCCTGC
>JAAFHX010000068.1:0-3688 GCA_013297695.1 Rhodobacterales bacterium
AGTCTGCCATCCAGGGCGATGTGACGCCCCGGGTGCGTGAGGCGTTGCCGTCCCTGAAAGGGGCGAACCTGCGCATCGCGCGGCATCTGCTGGATGATCCGGCTTCGGTAACCGTCTCGGCGATTGGCGATCTGGCAGCGCTTACGGGCACGTCAGCCGCCAGCATCACGCGCTTCTGTCAGGTGATTGGTGTGGCAAGCTATCCCGAACTGCGCCTGCGGCTGGCCAGCGAACTGGGCCGGACCGGGGCAGAAGCGCTGCTTGATCCCGGACAGGACGGCCCGAATGAACCGGGGGCGGTAAGCGATCTGGTTGCAAGGTCCGCCATTCGTGTCCTGCAACGCGCTGCCGAAGTGTTGGACGAAACCCAGATCGCGGCAGCGGCAATGGCGCTGCAAGGTGCTGCGCGAATCGTGCTGTGGGGGATCGGGGGCAGTGCCACGGTCACGCAGGAAATGTACCTGCGCCTGCACCGCGTGGGCCTGCCCGCCTGGGCCCCGGGCAGCTTTCACGATGCGATGGTCGCGGCCGCCCTGATGCGTCCGGGTGACGTGCTGCTTGCAGTGTCGCGATCAGGCCGCACGGCCGAGGTGCTGTCGGTCGCCGAAGAGGCCCGCGCGCAGGGTGCGTCGGTCATCGTGCTGACCTCGTTTCGCGTCTCTGCTCTGGCCGGACTGGCCCGCCACCTGCTTTTGCTGCCCGCCGAGGATCTGGATACCGGACACGGCATGGCGGCGGTCAAGTATGGCCAGATGCTGTTCATGGACGCGCTTTACCTCGCGGTGGCGCGCCTGATGGATGCCCGTGCGGCCGACGCGCTGGCCCGCACGGCGCGTGCCCTTGCCCCCTACCGCACCAAAACCCGCAACAAGCCAAAGGCCGGGCCCAATCCGGGCGAAGAAACTTGACCCAGCAACCGACAGGGAGATTTGGAATGACACGGACGAAGACACTTTCAGGAACAGCAATCGTGCTCATCCTCGCCACAGGCGGGGCGGCATGGGCCGAGAACGTGAAGATCAATGTCTGGAGCTGGCAGGCCCCGATGGCCGAAAGCTGGGACAAGATCTTTGCGGCTTACGAGGCTGCAAATCCTGGCATCGACGTGGTGTTCCGCGGCATCCCCGGCACCGATTACCCGACTGTCCTGCAAACCGGCCTGTCGGGCGACGGTGGCCCTGACCTGTTGATGCTGCATCCCTACGCGGCGGTCGCGCCCTATTCCCGCGCCGGGCAGTTGCGCGCCATCACCTCTGTGGACGTACCCGAACTGTCGAACTTCATGCCCGAAGCGATTGCAGCCGCCAGGATCGACGATCAGGTGTGGGGCGTCCCTTTTGCCAAACAGACCGTGCAGGTGTTCTACAACAAGAAGATCTTTGCCGACCTTGGCCTGACGCTGCCCGCGAAGTTCGAGGACATGGCCACCATCGCCGCAGCGGTCAAGGAAGCCGGGCTGATCCCCTATGCCGTGACCGGCAAGGATAGCTGGCAATTGGTCAACGTTTTCGACGGTCTGGTCGGGCCGCTTTACGGCGGTGCAGACTTCCTCAAGGCTGCTTTGGCGGGGGAAAAGAGCTTTACCGATCCGGCCTTTGTCGCGGCACTGCAGGCGTTTGACGACCTGACCCCCGATTTCCCGCGTTTCGTGGCAGGCGTGTCCTATACCGACGCTCAGACCATGTTTTCGTCGGGTCAGGCCGCGATGTATCCCGGCGGCGCGTGGGAGTTGGGCGGGTTCCGGGCGACCGATCCGAACATGGATATCGGTGTCTTTTCCGTCCCGATTCCGGGCGGCGGCGGTCCGGCCCCGACCTGGGGCTATGAGGACGGCGCCTTCGCGATCAGCGCCAAGGCCGCCCATCCCGACGAGGCGCTGGCACTGCTGCGCTGGATCGCCACCCCGGAATTCGGGCAGGTCTTTACCGACACTCTGGCACAGGCATCTTCCGTCAACGGCGTGACCCCGGCCGATCCGGTCCTGGGCGAAATGCTGGCAAACTATGCTGCCAATCCGGTTCCGATGGTCTGGGTGACCGACTATTTCGGCGTGTCTGCCCCCGCCCCCTATGCGGCCCTGATGAACGCCGCCCAAAGCCTGCTGGCCGATGCAACCACCCCCGCAGAGGCGGCGGCAAGCATTCAGGCCAGCGTCGACGAATGGAACGCGCTCAAGAAGTAAGCGCCTTGGCTGGCCGGTCGCCCTGACCGGCCAGCAATCCAGAGGAGCCACCCCATGCCTGCCCAGGGCCGCAATCACTGGATCACACCGCTGGTGTTTGTAACCCCGGCGCTTGTCCTCTATCTGGCCTTTACCATTGTTCCGCTGATCACCGTCTTCTTTTTCGGGATGCAAGAGTTCGAGGGCGCGGCACGGCGCGGGTTCGTGGGGTTCGACAACTACACCCGCCTGATCAATTCACCCACCTTGGCCCCGCAGATCTGGCAGGCATTCCTGAACAACTGGGCCTTTTTCCTGGGGACCCTTGTCATTCAGAACACGTTGGGCCTTGGGCTGGCGATCCTGATTGCCCGAACGGACGGCGGGCGGCGGTTCTTTCAGACGATCATCGCGATCCCGTTCCTCGTGAACCCGCTGGTGGTGGGCTATGTCTGGACGTTGCTGCTGAATCCCAACTTTGGCCCCGTGGCACAGATGCTGGATCAGATGGGCCGGCCCGATCTGATCCGGCCCTGGCTGGGCGAACCGGCCCTGGCCCGTCCGATCACGATCCTGATCAACGCCTGGCAATGGGTGGGCTTTCCGATGCTGATCTTTGGTGCCGCCCTGGGCGCGATTCCGGGCGAGATTACCGAGGCCGCCCGGCTGGACAGCGAACGTCGGTGGCCGATATTCCGCTCCATCACGCTGCCCCTGCTGATGCCGGCCATCGGAACGGTAACCGTGCTGACCTTCATCGGCTGCTTCAACGCCTTCAACCTGCAGTTCGCGGTGGGCGGCGTGAACGGCGGGCCTGCGGGGGCGAATGATGTGCTGGGGCTGGTGTTCTACAGGCTGGCATTTTCGGGCGACATGAACGCCATCGGCGTTTCGTCGGCGCTGGCCACGACCACCTTTGCCTTTGTCATGGTCGTGGCGCTGTTCCTGCGCCGAATGCTGGCCCGGATCGAAGAGGCTGTAACGTGACCGCCCTTTTCAGCACTGCAAAGCCCTTGCGGATCAGGGGGGCGGGCACAATCGTGGCGCTGTCGGTCTATGCGCTGATTGCAGTCGGTCCGCTCTTGCTGATCCTGATGAATTCGCTGCGGACCACCGCCGATATCTATCGGGCCCCCTTGGGCCGACCTACGGCCGACGGGTGGGGCAACTATGTCAACGCCTGGGACAGGGCCAGCTTTTCAACCTATTTCCTGAACTCGACCATCGTGACACTGGGGGCGCTGGTGCTGGGTGTCGGTTGCGCCACGCTGGCGGGCTATGGTCTTGGCCGGTTCCGGTTCAAGGGGCGCGAAGCGTTGAGCGGGTTTTTCCTCGCCGGGCTGCTCTTGCCCGCGCAACTGGGCGTCGTGCCGCTGTTCTACATGATGCAGGCCCTGGGGCTGGTCGATACGCTGCTGGCGCTGATCATCATCTATGCGGCGGGATCATTGCCTTTGTCGATCTTCCTGCTGACCATGTTCTTTCGGCAGTTGCCGGACGAGCTGGACGAGGCCGCGCGGCTGGACG
>JAAFHX010000068.1:3698-18342 GCA_013297695.1 Rhodobacterales bacterium
GGGATTTCCGCATCTTCCGGTCGATCATGCTGCCGCTTGTCAGGCCCGCGCTGGCCACCGTGATTGCGGTGCAGGCCGCGCCGATCTGGAACGATTTCTTCTATCCGCTGGTCCTGTTGCGCAGCCCCGACACCTATACCCTTCCCGTCGGCCTGACCAGTTTCATCGGGCAATACCGTGCCGACTTTGGCGAGCTTTCGGCCGCCTTGGTCATCGTATCGCTGCCCTTGATCGCGATGTTCGTGATGGCCACCAAACACGTCATCGCCGGGTTGACCGCCGGAATCGGCAAATGACACACAAGGAAATCATGACCCGTTTTGAAACGCTTCTGCCCCGTCCGCGTTCCTTGAACCCAGGCCAGGGGCACTTTGTCCTGCCCGAGACACCCCGGGTGCAGTTGCCCGATGCCGCCTTGCGAAAAACGATTGCGCTGTTGCCGGTCCTGCCAGTGTTTGTGGCGGACGGCCCGGCAGATATCGCCGTCACTCTTGACGCGGCACTGCCGCCTGAAGCCTATCGCCTGTCCATCACCCCGGACGCCGTCGCGATCACAACGGCTGGCGCACCTGGCCTGTGTGCCGCCGTCCAGACCCTGCGCCAACTGCTGCCGGCAGCCAGCTTGCGGGCGCGGGTACCCGACGGCCTGACCCTTACCCTGCCTTGCGGCGATGTCACGGACGCGCCCGCCTTTGGCTGGCGTGGCGCGCTGCTGGACCCGGCCCGGCACTTCATCCCCAGGACCGAACTTCTGCGCCAGATCGACGCGCTGGCCTTGCACAAGATCAACCGCCTTCAACTGCACCTGACCGACGAACAGGGCTGGCGTGTGGAATCCTTGCGCTTTCCCCGCCTTACCGGGGTAGGCGCGTCACGGCAGCAGACACAGATCACCCATTTTCTTGATCACAAGGTGTTCGAGGACACCCCGCACGGCGGTTTCTACACCCAGGACGACATCCGCGAGATCTGCGCCTATGCTGCCGACCGGGGGATCACGGTGGTGCCCGAAATCGAACTTCCCGGCCATACCGGCGCATTGCTGGCCGCCTATCCCGACCTTGGGTCGCCCCCCGATGTGGCGCGCGACGTGCTGGGCACCTGGGGCATCCACGACACCGTCGTGGCCCCCATAGCCGCGACGGTCACGTTTTTCACCGAGCTTTTCGCAGAGCTCGCCGACCTGTTCCCCGGCCCCTGGCTGCATGTTGGCGGCGATGAAGCCCTGCCCGACGCCTGGGCCCGTGACGCGCGGGTGCAGGCCGAAGCAACGGCCAGGGGCCTGACCTCCCCTGCCGAAATCTATGCCGATTTCATGGCGCAGATCGCTGTCGCCGCGCGTGCCGCAGGCAAGACCATGATCACCTGGGACGACAGTTTTGCCACCGCCGACACGACGGGCAAGACCGACACGGCGACGGCGATCATGTGTTGGCGCGGGATGGATGTGGCGCGGCGCGCGGCTGCGGCGGGGCATGACGTGATCCTGACGCCCATAATGCCGACCTATTTCGACTATAGCCAGTCGGGCGATGCCGATGAACGGCTGTCCATAGGCGGCCCGGTGACGCTGGACGATGTGGCCGGCTGGACCCCCATTCCGCCCGGCTGGTCCGACACGCAGCGCGCCTTTGTGCTGGGCATTCAATGCCAGGTCTGGTCCGAATTCATCCCCGATCCGCACCGGATCGACTATATGCTTTACCCCCGTCTGCCGGTCTTTGCCGATGTCGGATGGGGCGGCCAGGGGCGGGGAATGGCTGCCACATTGCCGCGCCTTGCGGCCCACATGGACCGGCTTGCGGCGCTTGGCCTCGACGCCCGCCCGCTGGAAGGGCCGCAGCCCTGGCAAAAGGCCGGGACGGGACGCTACGCCCATTTCCCGGTCCGCCCGATGACCGAAGTGATGGCACAGCACGAAGAAGGCGCCGAACTGGGTGTCACTCCGTTCGGTGTGAATGAATGAACAGGGACGATCCCATGAAGGCTGCAACGCCGTCCGGCACGGAAACCACCGACGACCGCTTTGTCGAGGTCGAAAGCTGGACCGATGCGGCCATCCTTGCCGCCATCGTTGAGGGCCAGCGCGCCGCCATCGACGCCTGTGGCGCGGCAATCCCCGCCCTGTCGGAGGCAGCCGACCGGCTGTCTGCCATCTGGAGGGCCGGAGGCCGGATCGCCTATGCCGGGGCGGGATCAAGCGGGATCATCGCCCTTCTGGACGGTCTGGAACTGCCCTGCACGTTCGGCATGGACGGCGACCGCATCCCGTTCCTGATCGCGGGCGGCGTCGGACCTTTCGTCGAACTCGATCAGGGGTCAGAGGATGACGTGGCGACGGCGCGGGCCAAGGCACAGCAGGCAGGCTTTGGACCGGCTGACGCCCTGATCGCCATCACGGCCTCGGGTGCCACACCTTATACGGTCACCGTGGCCGAGGTCGCGCGCGCGGCAGGTGCCGTCGTCATCGGGATCGCCTGCACCGCGGATGCCCCCCTGTTCGCCCATGCCGATGTTCCGGTCCATCTGGCGACACGGCCCGAGATTGTCGCCGGGTCCACCCGGCTGAACGCCGGAACGGCGACGAAGTGTGCGCTGAACATGCTGTCCACGCTGCTGGGCACGCGGTTGGGCCATGTGTTCATGGGCATGATGGTCAACGTCCGTGCCGAAAATGCCAAGCTTCACGACCGCGCCGCCGCCATTGTCGCGCGGGCCGCCAATGTGCCGGTCGCACAGGCGCGCGTGCTGCTGGTAGAGACGGAAACGGCGGTCAAGCCGGCCATCCTGCGCGCGCGGGGGGCAACTGCGGAACAGGCACAGGCGCTGCTGGTACAGCATGCAGGTCAGCTTCGCCCGGCGCTTGACGCCTTGGCCAATGACAACTGATACCGGACGGGGGATGACCATGGGACGACTGGACGGCAAGTTCGCGATCATTTCGGGCGGGGCGACCGGCATGGGCGGGGCCTCTTCAACCCTGTTCGCCGCAGAAGGGGCCAAGGTCGCCATCATCGACCATAACCTTGATGCCGCCGAGGCGAGGGCGGCAAGCATCCGGGCAAATGGCGGGGACGCAAGGGCGTACCGCGCGGATGTGTCTGACGAAGGTCAGGTCATCGCAGCCGTCGCGGCCGCCGAGACCGACTTTGGCCCGGCGAATGTCCTGTTCAACCACGCGGGCAGCGTCGTGGTGAAACCCTTCCTTGATATCACGCTGGCCGACTGGGACGGGTTGCATGGTGTGAACGTCCGTTCGATGTTCCTGATGACCCGCGCCGTCCTGCCCGGCATGATCGGGCGCGGCGGCGGGGCCATCGTCTGCACGTCGTCGATCTCAGGCGTGGCCGGGGCTCCGATGGAGGTGCTTTACGACACCACCAAAGGCGCCTGCCACATGTTCGCCCGCGCCATCGCAGTCGAGTTCCGGGACCGAAACATCCGCTGCAATGCCGTCTGCCCCGGCTTCATCCGCACACCCCATGGAGCCCGGGAACTTGCCGCCCTGTCAGCGCTTGGGCGTGACGTGTCGGATGCGGCAATCTCGGCCAGGCAGGGCCGTGTGGGTGAACCGGATGACGTGGCCAAGGCGGCCCTGTTTCTGGCCAGCGACGACGCGGCCTTCATCACGGGAACGCATCTCTTTGTCGATAACGGGTTCCTGGCCGCCTTGTAGGGGTCGGCTTGCCGTTCGGGTTGCTGCCGACATGCTGGCCGGGTTCTCTGGCATCTGGCGCGCGCCCATGATGTGGCGGCTGTGCAACGACCCTGCGCCAAACAAAAGCTCCGGTCGCCCTCGCTCGGGTCCGTCCCGGCCTCGTTCGGGCGCAAATCCACCCAAAGTCCCGGTCGGCCGGCCACGACGACCGGGCCGGCCCCGAAGGGGGCAGCGTCAAGACCATCCACCGTTCGTTTCGACGGTACCGACAGGCTGGACGCCCCCCGGCGGCATCAAGGCAAGGTTCACCGGCAGTGTCTTCGACGGGCCCGCCCAAGCGGTCTATTCCAGCCCGTCAGAGGGCGGCGCGCAGACGGCGCTGGCCGCCGTCGCCCGCGCGGGCTGCGACAAGCGGATCGCGCCCTGTGCGGCGAAGTTTGCCAACGCCATCAATTCCCGGGGTTTCCCGACCATCCCGGGGCAGGACACCGTCTTGCGCCATGCTTTTGCGCGACCGTGTCCATGATGGAGCCGGGTTCCGCCGGGGTGGTGCGGCCTGCACCCTGGGGGCGCGGACCGTGCCGCAGGCGGTCGCCTTCGATCTGCGCGGTCGCGACGGCGGTGCCATGCCGGAACTGGACCCCGGACGGGCCGCGCTGAAACGCGCCGGGCAACAGCATGGCGGTCAATGTGATGGGTTGGCTGGGTGAGCGGATCGCGGGCTTGCAAGAAACTCTGCAAGGGTTGTGACCCGGACATGCCACATGCGATAGCCAGACGAACGGGAAGTGTTCCTTCGCAGAATCGGTTCTTGCCAGACGCTTTGTCGCTACAGTCCCCTTCAGATGACGGGAATCCCTCAGGAAAGCGGGCAAGGTCTGCATGTCAAGCGAAGCCGACGACAACCAGCCGGGAAGCCGCAAGTCCATGAAGGATTTGTTTTTCGCGAATTACCTTCTCGTTCAGTATGCCTATGTCCAGTTCCTTGCCGAGCATCTGGTCGATTGCCGCAGATCGCTTGGCGGAGATCTTGATGATCTGATGCTGCTTGCGGTGCTTGGTCAGCGGGCCCTGTCTGCTATGGGTGAACCTGGCGAAGCCGTGCCTGATCCCGATTCCCGTTTCTGGATGTCGGCGCTGCGCATATCCGACGTGTCCGGTGTTCCAAGGGAAACGGTCCGCCGAAAGCTGCTCCGGCTCGAGGCAAAAGGTTGGGTCGAAAGCGACCCGGCGTCCGGCTGGCGCCTGTCCAGGTCGTCTGTCACAACCGAAGCACACAAGGACCTGATGGACCTTGATGCGCGAAGCATCGACCGGCTCGTCCGGATGACCACGGCGTTGCTGCCGCTGCTGGCAGGGGTGCCATCGACCACGGCCGATCCAGCGGCCCGGCCCTAGCCTCCGAAGCTCTGCCCAATCGCAAGGGCAAGCCCATCGGCGAGAATCTCGATTCCAAGCGCAACTTGCAGAACTCCGAAAACCGCTCCGAGAAGCAGGAGCGGCGCCATGCCGATGCGGCGCATGATCGTCCCGGCGACGAGCATTGCCAGGAGGTTCAGCGCCATGATGCCAAGCGCAACGCCAAGGATCATGACCCGCTGCTCGGCCGCAGGAAACGAGGTGGCAAAGATCACGAGGATCGCCACCACGACGGGCGAAGCCAGGCCGGGAATCGCCAGCGGCGACAGCGCCGGAATCCAACGCGGAATGGCGTCGGACGCGGCGGTCTGCGATGACGCTCCTGCACCCGGAGCTCCGCCTGCAAGGATGTTTCGCAACGCGGTCATCGCGAGGATGAGCCCGGCCGCCACGATCAGCGAGGAGGGTGAGGTGCCGACCCGCGCCATTGCCGCAGTGCCGAGAAAGACCGCAAGCGCCAGTGCGATGATTGCGAAGGCGGCCACCTCGACCGCGACACGCCGCCGCTCGCGTGGACTGCGGCCCGCCGTCGCCCGGTCAAAGGCCGGGATCACCCCGATCGGACCCATGAGCATGAAAAGAAGAAGGGCAAGCCGCCCGACCGGAAGTGCTGATTCCACGACTCGCCCCTTTTTCCGCAGCTTCAGAAGATCGTGAAGCCGCCGTCGGTGTTGTAGGTGGACCCGGTGATGTTCGACGCCTCTTGCGACAAAAGGAACAGCATGACTGCCACCTGTTCCGCCGCAGTCGATCCGCGCTTTTTCTGGTCACTGAACTGCAGGAGGCTCATGCTCTTGTAGAGGCCGAGGCCGGTATCCGCGAAGCCCGTGTCGCGGCGCTGTCCGATGATCTCATAGGCGCGGTCGAACATCGGGGTCAGCGTCGTCGCCATCCCGACGGAATTCACACGGATACCATAGGCGGCGCAGTCGATGGCGGCGGTCTTGGTCATGCCCTGAACGGCATGTTTCGAGGTGACATAGGGCACGGTGCCACCAAAGCCCCGGATGCCGGCGACAGATGCGACGTTGACGATTGCCCCGCCCCGGTTCTGCGCGATCATTTGGCGGATCTGGTGGCGCATCGAAAAGAAGGTGCCATAGACGTTCACCTTGACCACTCGGTCAAAGTATTCATCCCCTGCTTCATCAAATCGCGCCATCACGCGGTCTTTCTGGTTGGGGTAATCGATGGGTTCATCGGGGAAAAGCGCGTCCATCACGCCCGCGTTGTTGATCGCGCCGTCAAGCCCGCCGTAGGTCGAGACGGCCAGTTTGACCATCGCTTCGCCAACGGCATTCTCCGCGATGTCGCCGCCCAGGAAAGTGGCGCTGCCACCCTGCGCCTTGATGTCGTCGATCACCGATGCACCCAGGGTCTCGAGGATATCGACCCCGACCACGTTCGCGCCCTCCCTTGCAAGCCGACGCGCGGCGACCTCGCCCATGCCCCGGGCCGAACCCGTGACGATGATGGTCCTGCCGGCGAAGCGGCCGGGAATGAAGTAATCCTCGGCAATCGGCACGACGTTTGTCCGTCCCGCAATCTTCGGATCGGCCGGGTCCCAGGGCGTTGCACTGGGGCCGAAAGCGGCCGAGGCCCGGGCCTCTGCCGTCTTTGCAGCGGCGGTGACGGTGGCGGCGGCGACGCCGATGCCCTTCAGGATATCGCGACGTTCGACCATGGGGTTTTCCTTTTCCGAGGTTTCAGAAGGCGTAGCGGATGAAAAGCATGGTGCTGAGCCAGCCCTTTTCGGTGCCGCCAAGGGCGTCGGTCACGGCCTGGCCGGGAACCGTGTAGGCGATGTGGCCATGGACGTAGACGTTTCGGCTCACGAACCACTTGAAGGTGACGTTGGCCTCGTAGCCGTATTCGTTGTCGCTCATGTAGGTCAGCGCAGGGTTGCCGCCGATGTTGTTGGTCTGGTCGGCGTAGAATGCCCAGAGTTGCGGCACCAGTTCCACCCTTGGCGCCACCCGCAGCCGCGCCTGCAGGCGGTGCGCGATCACGTTGCTGTCCTGCACGACCTTGAAATTGTTCGCGCCCTGCACCCATTGCTCGCCGTTGCCGCCCGACAGCAACGGGTCCCAGCGTTCATAGGCAACCGTCGCCGGATCGTCGCCCGAGAAGTAGGCAAGCCGGTAGCTGACCGAAGGTGTCCATTTCGCCTGCGCGAAGTTGTAGCCGACTTCGCCATAGGCCGCGCGGGCATCCATGTCGAAGTTCCGGTTGGTCTGGCGCGCCATCTCGCCACCCAGGAAGAAGCCCGACTCGCCTCCGGGTGGCGTGTAGGTGAAGCGAAGGTCCACCAGTTCCAGCCCTTCGCGCAAACCGGCTATGCCGCCGGTCGGCGAAAAGTACTTGTATGTCGATTGAGGAACGGTCAGCCAGCTCCCTGCAAGCAGCAGTCCCGGGCGCACGACCGATTCAAGGTTGACGCCCGCGATTGCCGTCCCCGTATCCAGCACCGGCAACTCGTCCGGGTCGACGTAGAAGGCCTCGAACTTCGTGCTGTTCCAGACAACTTGCCCAAGGGCGAGCATGTCTGCCGCCCATCGCGGATTGGCCTGAAGCGCGGCACGCACGTCACCGTTGGCGGAGGTGTTTGCGATCAGAAATCCGTTCGCGAGGGTAAAGCGCTGGCGCCCGACCGAAAAGTTGACGGCAAGCCGGTCTCCGGATTCGGTGGTCCGGCCAGTCACGAAGCCGACATAGGCATCTTCGACACCGGTATAGGTGGTGGTTTCGTTCGTGAACAACTCCTGACCGATGGACCCGGAGGTGATGGCGCTCAGCCCGCCATAGACGTAGAGGGACGGGCTGACAGGGGTGATCCCGTAGACGCCATAGTGCAGGTAGCTTTCTGCCCAGTTGCTCCACCCCGCACCGGCCGGAGTGCCCTGGACCAAGGGGTTCCCGGCAAGCATGAGGTCGGGGCGGCCGTACCAGGCGTTGTTGTTGCCGTAGTAGAGGGCAAGCGCTTCGAGCTTGAACTGAAGCCTGGTGCCACCCTTGTCGTAGATCAGCGGAAAGTCAGAGGCTTCGCCGGTCAACACAAAGCCCTCGCCGACGTCCGGGTTGGCACTGTCGGTCAGGGTGACCGTGAGATCGACGTCCACGGTGCCCAACGATCCCGGCGTGAGGGCATAGTCGATGGCAGAGACGGCCGGGTTTCGGCGGGCCTGACCGATCGCGAAGATGACGCGCGCCTCGGAAAAGCGGGTTCTGGGGAACAGGGCAAGCGCCCGGCGCACGGTATCCGTCACCCTGTCGTTCAGCGCTGGATCGGATGAGGGGTTCACGATCGAAACTGTTACGTTGCCGATCAGGCGATTGTCGAAGGCATCCACCGCGTAGGACTGGGCGAAGACCGGAGAGGCGATCCAGAACAGACCTGCGACAATGGCTGCGAACAGCCCAAGGCAGACCCATGCCCGCTGAAGGCCGCGCGGGGCCAACGATGATTCAGCCCGCATGATGCCTCTCCTACGTCTGCCTTGGAGGGCGACGAGACCATTGCCGCCTGTATCGGGCAACTCACAATCGTCCTGTGCGCCTGACCGGGTTACCCAAAATGAGCAAAGCTGCCCGATTCAGAATTGAACCGCGCCGGGTTTGCCCAGGCATCTGCCCGGTTTGGGTAGCAAGGTGCGCCCTGCGGCCGAAAACGAAGCATTGGTTCCTTGACCTGCGAAGCTATCGGACGAACGTGGGAACGGGATGAACTCCGGCCTCGGGTGCAAGTGACGAAGACCCGTCCCACCTTCGACCGCAGACCCGGCGGCGTTCACCTTCGGCCAAGCTTCAAAACCAGGGAGACCAAAATGGAAAGACGTGACGTTCTCAAGGGCATGACCCTTGCCGCCGGTGCGGCTGTCGCCACCAAGGAAATTCTGACCCCCACTCCGGTTCAGGCGCAGGTCGCCGGAGGGACAGTCGGCAGGAACGCACTGGTCCCGATAAGGCCGGCAAACCCCGAGTTCTTCGTTCCGGGGCGCTTCGCCGGGCGCACGATCATCGTCACCGGCTCGGCCCGCGGCATGGGCGCGGCGGCGGCCATCCGGCTGGCACGCGAGGGGGCCAATGTCGTCGGCGTCGACTGGCTGAAGGACCAGGGCCAGGCGACGGACGCGGCGATCAAGGCCGAGGGCGGTCAAAGCGCCTTCATCCACGGCGACATCGCCGATGCCGCCGTGATGGAGGCCGCCGTGGCTGCAGCCCGTGATACCTTTGGCGGTCTGGACGGGGCGTTGAACAATGCCGGGGTGCTGGACGGAATCTATTCCGGCGAACCGGTGGACTATGCGACGCAAAAGCCCCTCACCTTTGCCCGCATCCATGAGGCAACCGAGGAATACTGGGACAAGGTGTTCCGCACCAATTCCCTGGGGACCTTTCTCAGCCTGCGAGCGGAGCTGAAATATCTGGTCGAACAGGGCAAGGGCGGGTCGATCGTGAACGTCGGGTCCATCGCCGGGATGACGGGGCTTTCGGGCAACCCGGCCTATGTCGCCAGCAAGCACGCGGTGAACGGACTGACCCGCAATGCGGCCATCGACTACGCGCCCTATGGCATCCGGGTCAATTCGGTCAACATGGCCGCGACCGACACGCCGATGATCGCCCGCGCCGGCGAACTTGTTGCCGCTTCACGGAAATCGGCTACGGGCCCGGCCATGGGGTCGATGAAGGCCCAGAGCATCCTGTCCTGGACCGATCCGAACAACCGCCCGGCCACGGTGGCCGAACAGGTGTCGATGATGCTGTTCCTGCTGTCCGACGAAGCTTCGAACTTTACCGGCGCGATCTATGCCACCGATGGCGGCTGGACGGCCTATTGAGCCGGCAACCTGTGCCCGGTCGTCCGTCCGGGGTCCGAGAGAGGCCCTCGATGTGTTGAACAGACCCTCAAGGCTACAGTCAGGCCGTGCAACCAATGGATGACGGTTGCGGCCAAGGCGCAGGCGGAGAGAAAGAGGACCGGGCATCGGTCGTAGCGGGTTGCGATGCGTCGCCCGTCTTTTCGGCGGGCGAACATGGTGTTGATCTTGTGGTGCAGCCGGTAGAGGTTCGCGTCGTGCAGGATGGGCATCTTGCGCCCGCTCCGGGACGGGATGCACGGCGCAATTCCCATCTCGATCCGGGCGTTGCGGAACCAGTCCGCATCGTGGCCACGGTCTGCCGGCAGCGCCCCGATGTCGCCCGAGGTCCGGCCCGCCGACAGGAAACTGCCTATCGGGCGGTCCGTTCCAATCAGCCGAGGATGCCGGTCAGGGACACCGGCTGCCCCGACCTGGCTGACTGCGTGGCAGCCTCAGCCATGGCAAGGGCTGCGATGCCGTCGTTCAGGGTGACCGGCACGTCTGCACCGGTGCTGACTGCGGTCACGAAAGCGGCCCACTCGGCGGCGTAGGCGGGCATGTAGCGTTCGAGGAAAAAGTAGGTGGGCCTGGCACCGGTCACGCCTGCAGTCGTCGATTTGACCACCGTGTTTTCCAGCATGTTCTGCGCCTGCAACAGACCCTCTGATCCCAGAAGCTCGACGCGCTGGTCGTAACCGTAGACGGCACGGCGGCTGTTCTTGATCACGGCGATCCGCCCGTCGGCATAGGACAGCGTCACCACGGCGGTATCCACATCGCCCGCCTGCCCGATGGCCGGATCGACGATCGAGGTGCCGACCGCCGACACCGTTTCAGGTGCTGCCCCCATCAGAAAGTTCGCCATGTCGAAGTCGTGGATCATCATGTCGCGGAACAGCCCGCCCGAGACCTTGATGTAGGCCACCGGCGGTGGTGCGGGGTCGAAGGAGGTGATCGACAGCAGTTCCGGCTTGCCGATCTCGCCCGCGTCGAGCGCGGCCTTGAGGGCCGCGAAGTTCGGATCGAACCGGCGGTTGAAGCCGATCATGACGGGCTGACCGTTCTTGGACGCAATCTTCTGGCAGGCTTGCGCACGGGCCAGCGACAGATCGACCGGTTTTTCGCACAGGACGGCCTTGCCCGCCCCGGTGGCGCGCTCGATCAGGTCGGAATGGGTGTCGGTCGAGGTGGCGATCAGAACCGCGTTGATCGCCGGGTCGGACAGGATGGCGTCGGTCGTGCGGGCTTCCGCGCCGTACTGCGCGGCCAGCCTGGAGGCGGCATCAGCGTTGATGTCGCTGACGGCGACAAGGGTCGAGCCGGGATTGGTGGTGATGGCAGTGGCATGGACGCCGGCAATGCGCCCGGCGCCAAGAAGGCCGACTTTGAGCATGGTGTTTCCCTTTGGTCAGTGGCCGATGGCGGCCTTGAAGGCGTCGAATTCCGCGTCCGGCATGGCCACGTTGTGCCGGGGTTGCGGGTAGCCGCCGGTGGCAACGTCCGCGATGAACTCGCTGAACGCGGCGACGCGTTCGGCCTGCAGGCGGGCGTATTCGGCGGCGAAGTTGCGGTAGGTCTTGGCGTGGCGCGGGCGGTGACCGTCGGTGCAGCCCAGCACATCCTCGGCAAAAAGATACTGTGCATCCGCCCCCGGCCCCGCGCCCATGCCCAGCATGATCATCGGCGTGTTGCGGCTGATGATCTCGCCCAGACGGTCCGGAACGACCTCCAGCTCGGCACCGAAACAGCCGATGGCTTCAAGTTGCTTGACGTGGTCCCACACCGCACGGGCCTCCTGCGCGGTCTTGCCGACGGCGCGCCAGCCGGTCCAGGTGATGCAGGACGGGATCAGGCCGACATGGGCGACGATGGGCATGTGGTTGTCGCAAAGCGCTTTCTGGATATCCAGGGACGCGGCGCAGTAAAAGCAGTCGCCGCCCATCGCGGTGAACCTGAATGCCGCGCGCAGGTAATCCTCGGCGGTGGCCAGCCCGCCATGGGGGCCGAAAGGCAGGCCGACCTGCACAAAGCACCGCCCTGCCGCCGCGCGCATATCCGGGGTGAAGAAGCGGCTTTCGATCGACAGCATGTCGATGCCCGCCGCATCGGCCGCCGCCGCCTCATCCAGCGTGGTGACGTAGAGCATGGAGATCTTCTGCCCCCGCGCCTTCATCGCGCGCATGTCGTGAACGGTGGGGCGATTGTTCTTGTGGACCATGGTTACACCCTGCCCCCTTGAACCGTGAACGCCAGGCGGAAGGCTTCAAGGGCAGCCTCCGCGTCGCCCTTGGCATGGGCCTCCATGCCGACCGGGCCGGAATAGCCCATGTCGCTCAGGGCCTTCGCGACGCCGCCATAGTTGATCTCGCCCGTTCCCGGTTCACACCGGCCCGGGTTGTCGGCCACCTGCACCTCGCCGATCCAGGGCAGGCACGCCTGACACCAGCGGATCAGGTCGCCCTCGCCGATCTGGGTGTGGTAGAGATCGAGGTTGATGCGCAACTGCGGTCGGTTGACCGCCGAGACCAGCCCCAGAACAGCCGCCGTCGAGCCGAACGGGCAACCGGGGTGGTCGATGGGGTTGAGGTTTTCCAGTGTGAAGACTTGGCCCTCGGCCTCGGCCAGATCGCAGAGACGGTGCAGCGTGTCGCGGGCGCGTTGTTCCATGCCCGGCGCAAAGGCCCCGATCTGCGGGATCGGGATGCCCATGTCACCCAGACCGGTGCCGTGCAGGTTCAGGCGGTGGACACCAAGCCGCTTGCCGATCCTGGCGGTTTCCTTGGCCGAGGAAAGCAGCATTTCGCACCCGTCAGGATCGGTCAGGCGGCCCTGAAGATAGCCGTTCATGATGGTGAAGGTGGCACCCGTCGCTTCCAGCTCTGCAAGGTCCCAGGCAGGCCAGTTCCAGAGGCCGACGCCAAAGCCCATTTCCTTCAGGCGGCTGGCACGCCAGGCGATGGGGCGATCCCGCCACAGCATTTCGGCGCAGGCGGCAAGTTGAAAGGACATCTCAGACCTCGATCCAGACTTCGCCGTCCTGCACACGGACGGGAAAGGTCTTCAGGTTGACGCAGGCGGGGGCGCGTTTCGCCTCGCCGGTGCGGTAATCGAAAGTGGCGTTGTGCTTGGGGCATTCGACGGTGCCCTCCATCACGAGGCCATCGCAAAGATGGACCTTCTCATGGCTGCAGATGCCGTCCATGGCATGAAAGGTATCGTCTTCGCTGCGGACGATGACGAAGGTCTGGCTGCCGTGATCCCATCGGATCAGGTCATCAAGGTCGATATCGTCGGTGGCGCAGGCGCGGGTCCAGATGGGCATGGGCTTCTCTCACTGGGCAGGAAGTGGCGGGGGGTGGCCATCATGGCTGGCCATGTAGCCTTCGATTTCGGCTTCAAGGCTGGCCATGCTGGCACCGCCCGCCATGAGGTCGGTGATCTCTTCGCGGGTCTTTTCGCCCTTCTTGAAGTCGGCGGCGACGGCCCCGCGGATCAGGACGGCGAAGTGGTCGCCCACGGCCATGGCGTGCATGACCTGGTGGGTGATGAAGACCACGGCAAGACCGCGGCGCTTCGCTTCGTTGACGATGCGCAGGACGTGCGTCGCCTGCTTCACCCCAAGCGCTGCGGTCGGCTCATCCAGGATCAGCACGCGGGCACCGAAGTGCACGGCGCGGGCGATGGCCAGCGACTGTCGCTCGCCGCCCGACAGCCCGCCGACCAGTCGGTCGCCATCCTCGATCCGGGTGATGCCGAAGTCCCGCACGGCCTTGACCGCGACCTCGTTCGCGCGCTTGCGGTCATAGACCTTGAACGGACCCCAGCCTTTGGTGGGTTCCACCCCCACAAAGAAGCTGCGGCCGATGGACATCAGCGGAAAGGTTCCGCCGAACTGGTGGACGGTGGCGATGCCCTTTTCCGACGCGGCGCGGGGCGAAGGCAGGCCGACCGCGTCGCCGTCGATCTCGATCTTTCCGGTGGTCGGCTGATGCACGCCGGACATGATCTTGATGAGCGTGGATTTGCCTGCGCCGTTGTCACCCAGCAGGCACAGAACCTCGCCCGCGCGTACGTCCAGCGTGATGTCGTGCAGCACATCGATCGGGCCAAAGGACTTGTTGACGCCCCGAAGGGCCAGGATCGGCGCGACCATCATTTGCCTCCTTTCCGGGGCGCATAGCTGAGCGCCATTTTCCGGAAGGTGTTGTTCATCAGGACCGCACCCAGCAGGAGGACGCCGATGATGAGGGACGACCAGTTCCGGTCGAAATCGGTGTAGTAAATGCCCTGCGTGACGACCGCGAAGGTGATGGTGCCGAAGAAGATGCCCACCACCGACCCGAAGCCGCCGGTCAGAAGCACGCCCCCCACCACAACCGCGATGATCGCGTTGAAGATGAAGGACTGCCCGCCCGCGACCTGGGCCGAATTGTACAGGATCGCCTGGCACATGCCGACAAAGGCCGCCGAGGTCGCGGACAGCACGAACAGCAGCATCGTCAGCCGGTCGGTCGGGATGCCGGCATTGCGGGCCGAAACCTTGTCGCCGCCCATCGCGAAAATCCAGTTCCCGAACGGGCTGAAGTGGACAAAGAAGATGTAAAGCGCGGTCAGCCCCAGCCACCACAGCACCATCACCTGCAACTGGCCCCCAAGAACGAAATCTCCGAAGATCGCCTTGGCCGGGCCTTCGGTCTTCAAGGCA
>JAAFHX010000069.1 GCA_013297695.1 Rhodobacterales bacterium
GGTTCCGGCAATCGTCAGCGTGTCGATCCCGGCCCCGCCGTCGATCGACCCGGCCCCGTCGCCTGCGGCATGCAGGATCGTGTCGTTGCCCTCGCCGCCCGAGATCACGTCGATCCCCGCCCCGCCCGAAAGCGTATCGTTGCCGGTCCCGCCGATGAGCGTGTCATTCCCCGCCCCCCCGGCGAGCACGTCGTTGCCCGCCCCGCCCTGCAGGTTGTTGGCCCCCGCGTTCCCGGTCAGCCGGTCGTTGCCGATGTTGCCGGTGACATTCTCGATGCCGGCGACCGCCGCAAGGCCCGTGGCCGTCCCGGCCTGCAGGTCCACGCTCAGGTTGACCGCGATCCCGGTCGGCAGCACATAGCCGAGCGTATCGGTGCCGGTGCCCAGATCGGCGGTGATCCTCTCGATCCCGGTCAGGGCATTGCCCTCGATCGTGGTGATGCGGCCCGTGGCGGTGATGGTGACGGTCAGGGCATTGGCCGCCGTGGTGCCCAGGATCTGCAGCGTGTCGATGCCCGCCCCGCCATCGATGGTGCCGTCACCGTCGCCCAGGGTGTGGCGGACCGTGTCATTGCCGCTGCCGCCAAGGATCGCATCGGTTCCCGCGCCGCCGATCAGCAGGTCGTTGCCCGCGCCGCCCGAAAGGGTGTCATTCCCGTTCTGGCCGAACAGGTCGTCATCGCCCGCCCCGCCGGTCAGGCTGTCGTTGCCGTCAAGGCCGTAGAGCACGCTGTCCAGCGTCGCATGCCCGGTCAGGGTATCCGCCGCCGAACTGCCTGTGGCGACAAGGAAGCTTTCCGTCAGGGTGGAATCCGTGGTGTCGGTCGAGCTGAGCACCAGGGTCGCGCTGAAGTTCTGCGGCAGGGCGGCAGTGCGGGTGACCACGCCGGTCAGCGCATTCACCGCGAAACCGGCGGCAGGCCCGACGATGGCATAGGTGAACTCGTCCGATACCGTGGCATCGATGGATGTCAGGGTCGCCACGACGGCCCCCGCCGCAGGCAGCGTGCCCGAGGGGGTGGACCCGGTCCAGGTGATGTAGGTCGGCGGACTTTCGACCGAAAGGGCCGCGGCCAGGGCGGAAACGGGCTGGCCGTCCGGCGGCAGGAAATCCCCGCGGTTCTGGCCGCTGCCGGAAAAGAGCGCCGTCAGATCGGCGTCGCGCCCGTAGATGAGGTTTTCGCCGATGGTGACGGCGGGGGTCTCGTTCAGCAGCAGCTTCATCACGTTGCCGGTCACGGTCGTGCCGGAATTGTCCATGCCCGACTTGCCGGCCAGCCGGATGATCGCGCCGCTGTCGTTCGGCCCCGGGATCAGCGTGTTGTCGCGCACCACCACGTTTTCCTGGCCGCCATTGATGTAGATCGAGTTCGTGGAGCGCACGTTGATCAGGTTCTGCTCGATCAGGATGTTGCGATAGCCGACGGTTCCGGGATCGGAAAGGAAGATGCCCTGCATCGAGGTGGCACCGGTCGCGGGATCATCCCAGATGTGGTTGCCGCGGATGACGATGTCATGCGGGGTCTTGCCGTCGACGGCGAACATCTGGATGCCGTCCGGGTGCTGGCCGCTTGTGCCGACCACATCCAGCAGGCTGTTGGCCTCGACCAGGCCGCCGGAACTGTCGCCGGTGATCCGCAGCAGATCCTCCTGGGCGTTGTGGATCAGGTTGCCGCGGATCTGGAAGTCCTTGACCGAGTTGAGGATCACCGCATGCCGGGCCCCGTCGACCGTGTTGCCCTCGGCGACGATCCCCTGCGCATCGGCCAGATAGAGCATGCCGGTGATGGCGGAATTGGTGACCGAGATTCCGGCGCTTCCGGCCGTGGCCGAAAAGCCCGCCGTCATCTTCAGGCCGTCGAAACTCACGTTGGTCGCCCCGGTCAGCGAAATCGCGGCAAAGCTGGCACCGAGCGGATTTTGCGCGGCGATGGTGACCGTCCGGGCAAAATCGGCGGTCATCGTAAGAGTTCCGTAATCGCCGTCTGCCAGAACCAGCCTGTCGCCGGCCTGGACCAGCTTCAGCGCCGCCGTGAATTCGGCCTGACCGGATACGGTGATGGTTGCCATGTTGCTTTTGCCTTTCCTGTAGGGGGTGCCTGCAGGACGGGTGCTGCAGGCGCTGTGGATCGACTGCGCAAAGCACTCCGCAGACACCGTGGCTTATGCCGGGCGCAGACGGCGCGATTTGCGGCGCAAAGGCGATCAAACCGCGGCGTATGCCGCAGATGCATTGCAGCGGTGCCGTGCGGCCCGATGCGGCCCGGCACCTTGCCAAGGCATGTGATCCGCACCAGCACGCCCCCCCGTGCCGGGGAAAGGCCTGGGCATGGCAGGTCCGGGGGCCGGGGAAACCGGGCCCGGATCGCCCTGCAAGGCCGCGCAAGCCGGTCGCGGGTCCCGCGCCGGGCGGGGCTGCGCCGGGCCGGGCGTTTCGCTGCCGCCGGGTGTGCGTACGCTGCTGCAAGGATTCGGTCAGACCCGGCCACTATGCAGAACCCCTGTGGCGGGCCGTCGCGGTCCGCCCCCGGTGCGCCGATCCCCTGCCACGTTCGGCCGGGGTGCCCCGCGCCCCGTTTCTCCGCAGCAGAAAGGACAGAGTCCGATGCCCAGTTTCGACAATTACGCCCCCGGCCTGGACAGCCCCGCGCTTGGTGCGCTGTCGGTCATCCCCAACGACACCCTGGCCCTGAGCCAGCGGATCCGGGCGCTGACGCTCAACGGCCCCGGGACGGTCAGCATCATCAGCTGGGACGGCACGGTATCGACCACCGGCCCCCTGCCGGCAGGGACCTATGCGCTGTGTGCCACGCATGTCCGCGCCACCGGCACCACCGCCACCGGCATCACCGGCTGGATCTGACGGCCCCCATCACGAGGTTGCGGCATGAAACTCGGTTTCGGTCTTTCCCTGACATCCCTTCGCGGCCCGAGTGTCGCGGGCGTGGCCGATGTGGCCCCGTCGATCACCACCCCCGCCAGCGCATCGGCATCGGATGCCGGCATGGCCGTGAGCTATACCTTCACGCCCCCGGTGGTGGCCGGAACGCCCGCGCCTGCCGTGACCTGCGTGCTGATGCTCAACGCCACGGACGTGACCCCGGCCATGGCGGGCGACACCTATGTCGCGACCAAGACCGCAGCGACACAGGCGCTGGTGATGACCTATACCGCCGCGAACAGTGTCGCCCCTGCCGCGACCTCGGCAGTCAGCCAGACCGTTCCCGCGGCGGCAGCGCCGCTGGTGAACACCGGGACCCCGGCGGTCACCGGCACCGCGCAGGAAGGCCAGACGCTGACCGCCGGCCCGGGCACATGGACGGGCAGCCCCACCGGGTTCGCGTACCAGTGGCGGCGCGGAGGCGTGGCGATCGGCGGGGCCACGGCCGGCACCTATGCGGTGGCGTTGGCCGATGTGGGCAGCATGCTGTCGGTCACCGTGACCGCCTCGAAGGCGGGCACGGCGGACGTGGCGGCGACCAGTGCGGCGACGGCGACGATCACGGCAGCGGGCGGCGGGACGGTCGATCTGACCGCCGCCGCCGGGTCGCTGCGGTTCCCGGAAGGCAACAACGCGCCCAATACGACCGCCAGCTCGACCGTGAAGCACGGCTACGGGGCCACGGTCCATACCAGCTACAAGGGCGCGCTGGCGCAGGCGAAACCGGGTGCCACGATCAACATCGCCGCCAACACCGTGCCGCAGGCCATCTTTGCCATCGTGGGCTTTCCGCTTCCCAAGCATGTCGCCTCCGACGCCTCTGTGCATGGCGTGTTCGGCGCGTCCAGCGGGGCGAACACCTACCGGATGCGCGCGTATCCGCTTTCAAGCACCAACGCCAACGGCGGCAGATATGAATGGTACCACGCCGGATCGTCAGGCCCGGGTGTGACCGTCCTGACGCCCGTCGTCACAGAAGATGCGGCCTTGCTGGTGGTGACCTGTGACGGGGCCGCAAACTGGCAATTCGACTGGTATTCCCTGCTGGACGGCACCCGGTTTGCAGGCAGTCCGGCAAATTCCCTGACGGTTCAAGTCAACGGGGCCGCGGCACAGTTTGCCATCGGGGCCAACGGCACCGCCACGGCTTACACCGACAACGGCGTGACCAGCACGAACCAGTGGCCGGGGTCGATCGAGGCCATCGGGATGGTCAGGCGCGCCGTCTCGGTGGCGGAATGGCAGGCCATCGCACGGGGGGCAGACATCATCACGACCCTTGGCGCGGCCAACCTGCCCTATCTGCGCGACTTCGACGGCACGGCGGCGACCTATGCCAGACCGGCCGGGGCCACGGCGGACGTCTCGGTCGCTGCCGTGCCCTGGGCGGGCACCACGGGCGTTCCGGCGGCCACGCTTGCCCCCGGCCCGACCCTGCGGCGGCAGTCGGATGCGCAATGGCTCATGGCGAACCTCAAGTCTGCCGGGCATGTCTTTGCCCTGTCTCGCGGCCAGACCGCCCGCAGCGTGACCTTCGACGGCACCGCAGGCGGGCTGACGGGCAATGTCCAGGTCCGGGTGTTCCGGGCGGACACGGGGGCCATCGTGCGGGACTGGACAAGCCTCGGCGCGATCAGCGGTGGGGTGTGGTCGGGCAGCGTGACCCTGCCGAAGTCCTCAAGCTGGCTGTTTGCCGACTTCCGGGCGGCCTCTGCCCCAAGCGTGATCTTCTACGGGCGGCAGGAATTCGGCGTGGGCTGGAAGTTCATCCTTCTGGGCCAGAGCCAGATGAGCATCGGCTTTGGCGGCAACGGGGTCATCCCGGCGCTGGCGGCACCGATGACCGCCAGTTGGGTGACCAACGACATCGGCAACCGCGTCCAGATGGCGCGGATCGGCATGGCCTTCGACAACGACGGAAAGCGGGCCTTCCTGAACCAGTTCCGGCAGTTCGACGCCACCACGCCCGTCATGCTGATCGACGAGGCGATCAACGGCACCGGCATGGACCAGATCATCAGTTCCGCCTCGGTCGAGGGGCAGGTCAACACCCGGAACATGGCGCAACTGACCCGCAAGCTGGCGGCGGTGGGAACCGATGTGACGGCGGTTCTGCATCAGTGGGGCACCAACAACATGGCGCTGGCCGGGGCCGGTTTCCAGAACCTGCTGACGGCCCTGTATTACGGCACGGGGCCGTCCGCCGGGGACCGGAGCCTGCCTGCGGAACTGGCGGCCGGATGGGTGCCGGTCATCTGCCCGCTGACGCGACACACGGGCGCGGCGGTTTACACCGGCAACGCGCAGTCGGCGCGCCGGGCAATGGTCGACTGGGCAAATGCGCAGACCCCGGCGCTTGTCGTAAGCCCGCCGGTCTCGGACTTCAGGATCGAGAACGCCGGAGGACCGCATCAGGACGCGACAACCCTCATGGGCATTGCCCCGATCATGTCCCGCATGGCCATCGGGGCCGCAAGGATGCTGGGGCTGGACACCAGCCAGAACCCCTGTTTCAGCACGGCAGCCCTGACGGGCGGCGGTGCGACGATCACCATCCAGACGGTTCTTCCGAATGGCGGTGCCCTGTACAGCCCGACCCCCACCGCCCTGCGGTCGTTCCAGGTCAGCACCGACGCCGGGACGACGTGGCTGAGCGCCCCCGGCAATTTCTCGGCGGCAATCTCGGGGAACACGGTCGTGCTGACCAAGACCAGCGGCATCTGGTCCGCCGGGGTGCGGGTGCGGTTCCAGAGCGGCGGCGAGGCGCGGGCCGACGGTGACGGCACGACCGAGGACATCATCATTGCCGGAATGCTTTACGAAACCTGGTCGAAGGACGTGGTGATGGGGCGCGGCCTGCCGGTCGTGGGGTCGCTGTCGGGCGGAAAGTGGGTGCCCGACTGGGACGTGGTGGCGGCCTGAGCCGCTGCGCGGGCGCGCAGGACACCCGGTGGCCGGTGCCGGAACCACACCCGGTGGCCGGTGCCGGAACCACACCCGGTGCGGCACCTCCCGCCGGCAAGCCCGCCCGCCGGGACGCCGGAAAGCTGCGAATCAACCCGTTTCCTTCAAATCCGCGCACCGGCGCAAAGGGGCTGCCGGTGGTTTCCGACGCCCTGCAATCGTCACGGATTGTTCGCAAAAACCGTCGGATATGCCATTTTTTCCCGCCCCAATCGCCTGTGGGTTGAAAGCCTGCTGTGGCAAGCCCGCCGAAAAACCCCTCGCCCGGGGTTGTCACATGTGCTATTAATGATCTGTTAGATTACCCCCCCCGGAGAGACACGATGAACATTGTAAAATCCCTTGCCCTGGCTGCCGTGCTGGCCGCAAGTGCCGCAACCGCCCAAGCCTCTGTGATCTATGCGACCGCAGTCGACAGCTTCACCCAGGGCGGCACCACCGTCAGCGGTGGCATCAAGCCCGACCGCAGCAACCCCAACAACGCCCTCGGCGCGCCGGACGGCAAGTTCGTGTCGATCGGTCTGGGCGGCCAACTGGTCGTCAGCTTCGGTTCGCTGTTCAAGACGCCCGGTGCGATCTGGGAAATCACCTTCGGCAACCGCGACAACCATGTCGAGAAGGCAGACATCTATGCCGGCATCGGCAACGTGTTCACCTATGTCGGCAGCGTGGTCAACTCGGTCAACATGAACACCTTCAGCTTTGCCGGCGTGTTCAGCCAGATCAAGGTGGTCGATACCTCGCCGTCGAACGTGACGAACCGTGACGGCTTTGACGTTGACGCGATCAGCGTCGTTCCGGTTCCGGTTCCGGTTCCGGCCGCGGGTCTGCTGCTGCTCAGCGCGGTCGGCGCCTTCGGAATGCTGCGCCGCAGAATGGCCTGAGCTTTCCACATCCCACCGAATCAGCGGGGCGCCCTTGTCGGGCGCCCTTGCCGTTTCCGGACCCTGACGGCAGCCTGTCAGGGAAGTTTTGTCCAGTCGTTTCAAATCTGACAAGAATTCCGGCACTGCCCCTGGGGCGCCCGTCGAAGCGGTGAAAATATGCGCGGCGTCGGCGACATGCCGCCGGCCTTCCTTAATTTTTCACTCGCATCTTGCTGCACTGTGGCGTAATCAGGGCGCACATTCCCTTTATGGAGCCAGATCATGAAAATTCTCAAGGCGCTTGGTTTCGCGGCCCTGATGGCGGTAGCGGGAACCGCGTCGCAGGCCTCGGTCATCTATGCAACGAGTGTGGATTCTTACACCCAGGGGACCGGGATCGTCGATCCGAACCGTCTGGTCCAGTCGAACGCGCTTGGCGGCCCGGCGGACGGCAAGTTCCTGTCGCTTGGTCTGGGCGGCTCGGCGATTTTCAGCTTTGGCCAACTGTTCAAGGCAACCGGCGCGCTGGTCGAGGTCACCTTCAGCAACCGTGACACCTATATCGAGAAGGTCAAGGTCTACGGCGGTCTGAATGGCGTGTTCACCCTGCTGGGCACGGTCAGCAACGGCGTGATGACGAACGCCTTCAACTTTGGCGGCAAGTTCGACCAACTCAAGCTGGTCGACATCTCGCCGAACGGGTGGCGTCGCGACGGCTATGACATCGACTCGATCTCGGTGTCGCCGGTTCCGGTTCCGGCCGCCGGTCTGATGCTGCTCAGCGCGCTTGGCCTGGTTGGCCTGGTGCGCCGCCGCAAGGCCTGATCGCAGGCAGCTTCTTCAGGACGGAACAGGGCGCCCTTGCGGGCGCCCTTTTCAATGCGGGGTCAGCCCGCCGTCCGCTGCAGGATCAGGTTCCGGCCTTCGATCCGGCGGTAATTCGGCCTGCGGGCCAGGAACTCGTCGGTCGCGGTGCGGGATCCGCCATATTCGAAGTAATCGTCCAGCACGATCACGCCGCCTGTCGGCACCCGGTCCGCGATCGCTTCAAGACAATAGCGGACCGGATCATACCAGTCGCAGTCGATATGCGCGAAGGCCACGGTATCGACCGGATGCTGTGGCCAGGTCTGGTCGAACAGCCCCTTGACCAGCGCGACCCTGTCGCCGTCGGCCGGCACGCCATAGCGCCGGAAGGTTTCGGTCACCCGGTCATACAGGTTGTCCACATAGCCGTAATAGTCGCCGCCGCCGATGCCGGTCGCCGCCCCGCTCCGGATCGTCTCGTAGCGATTCTTCGACTTTTCGTCGTCCTTCTCGGAGGTCGGCGCGGGGATCATCCCGAAGACATCATAGCCGCGGAACCGGCGGCCATCGGCCACCGCCGCCTTGGCCAGCAGCACGCCGGATCCGCCCAGGGCGATGCCGAATTCCACGATATCGCCGGGAACACGCTGCCTGCGGATCCGGCGCAGTTCGCGCTCGATGGCGGCGATCTTGCGCTTGTCCAGATAGGTCAGCCCGTCGCGCCGGACCTGCGCGGCTTCGGGGCTGATCCGGACAAGGGCATTCTTCAGACGGGAAATCAGTCGCATGGCGGAAAATTCTCCTGGGTTTTCAAGGGACGGGAAACGGGGGCGGAAAACAGGTGTGCAGGACGGCGCAGCCTGCGCGCAGCGGCGCGGAACCGTGGCGCGCAGATCGCCTGCGGCAGGATGATCGCGTTCCGGTCAACGGCCTGCACCCCATCGGGCAGGCGTGATCCTGCCATCAGCGTTTGAAGACAGTATCCCTGCGCCCCGGACGAAAGGGGCGCGACCTTTGCATCAGTGCCTCTATCGGTACGTTCGGAGACCCGGCGCTGTCAACCTCGGGCATCCCGCAGGCCCGGCCGACGGCTATCGCCGTGCCGCCTCGTCCCGCATCCGGATCACCCGCGCGGGCACCCCGGCCGCGATCGCATTGGCGGGAACATCCCGGGTCACGACCGACCCCGCCCCGATCACGCAGCCCTCGCCCAGAGTGACCCCGGCCGTGATGACGGCCTTGGTGCCGATCCAGCAATCGGCCCCGATCGTCACATCGCGTTCGGTCATCTCCTGGTCGGTGATCCGGATGCCGGGGGCAAGACCGTAGTCGGCCGCCGTCACAAAGCAGTCCGGGCCGAAGGTCGTGCGGTCGCCGACGCTGATCCGGCCCGTGCTGCGCCCCGCCCAAAGCGATGTCCGCGCGCCGACCTGCACCTGATCGCCCAGGCTGATCCGCTCGGCATTCGCCAGCGACACGTTGGGGGCCAGCCGCACGTCGCGCCCGAGCGTCAGCTTCGGGCGCTGCAGGGCATGGGTGTAGCCGTAGTAATGCAGCATGCGGAACGGATGGATCAGGACCTGCGGGCTGAGCACCGAGGCCAGCAGGCGGCGCAGGCGCAGGGCAAGGCTGTTCGTCTTCACCGCCATGCGCTGTTCCGTCCCCTGCCCGGTCCGTCGGCCCTGCGCCGTGCGCGGGGCATCCCGGACGCGACCATATCCTTGCGGTCCCACGCGGTCCAGAGGGGGGCGGACGGGTGCCCCGGTGATCCGCCGGCGTCGCGATCTGGTCGCCCAGGGCGTGATGAGCAAAGGCGGGTTCCGGTTTTCCTTGACAATCGCGCGACCACCCAAGAGGTAGCGCGGGGGCCCGCGGCGCGTTGCCAAACCAGAAGGTGCGGGCCATCATGCGTCCGTGCCGGTGAAGGGCACGATAACGGCACTGCCCCGGAGGGAAAACATGAGCCTGAACCGGTTCAGATCGGTGCGCAAGCTGGTGGTCGGCATCAAGCGGACCTGGCTGCGGCGGGTCTGGAAGCTTGACATCCACCCAACCGTCGAGATGTCGCTGTCGTCCCGGTTCGATCTGACCCATCCGAAGGGAATTCACATCGGGGCCTATACCTATGTGGCCTTTGATGCGCGCATCCTGAGCCATGACATGACGCGCGCCATGAAGGTCGATACCCGGATCGGGCAGAACTGCTTTATCGGCGGCCGGTCGCTGATCCTGCCGGGGGTCACGATCGGGGACAGTTGCATCGTCGGCGCAGGCTCGGTGGTCACCCGGTCGGTGCCGGCCAATTCCATCGTGGCCGGCAACCCGGCGCGGGTTCTGTACAGCGGGGTGACGCTGCTGAGCTACGGGCGGATCGACCCTGCCAACCCGCCGGTGCGCAACATCCGGCCGGTTCCGCCGGAGGAAGAGGTCGCCGGCGCATGACGCCGCGCACCGCGCGCCGGCTTGTGCCGGGGCTGGGGATCGGACTGGGCCTTGCAGTCGGACTGGGCCTTGCGGTCGGGCTGGGACGCGGCGGGGCAGGGCCGGAGATGCCGCAGCATCGGGCGATCCCGGCCATTGCCGATGTTCCGGGCGAGGAGCTGCGCATCGTCGTGCTGGGAACAAGCCTGACGCAGGGCGGGTCCTGGCCCGAGGAACTGGGCACGGCGCTGAACCGCTGCTCGACCCGGCCGGTCACGGTCCTGCGGGCGGCACGGGCGGGGGCGAATTCCGGCTGGGGCCTTGCCCAGGCCGACCGCGTGGCGGCCATGCGGCCGGATCTGGTGCTGATCGAATTCACCATCAACGATGCCGACCTGCGTGACGGCCAGGGGCTGGCGCGCGCGCGGGACAATCACCTGGCGCTTTTCGCGGCAATTGGCGCGGCGCGGCCCGGGGCGCGGCCGGTTCTGATGACGATGAGCACGGCCTTCGGGCTGCGCGGCCTGATGCGGCCCTGGCTGGAGTCGCATCAGGCCCAGTACCGGGCACTGGCAGCGTCCGAAGGCCTGGGCCTGATCGATCTGGCCCCGCTCTGGGCGCAGGCGCTTTCGCCCGACCGGCGCCGGGACCTGATGCCGGATGGCCTGCATCCGACCGATGCCGCCGTGCGCGTGGTGGCCCTGCCCGCGATGATTGCGCAGATCGCGCCTGCGGTGCCCGGCTGCGGGTGAGCGGTCCTGGCGAACCGTCCCGGGGCGCTGCCCGTTGCAGGCTGAAGACCGTCTCCGGGATCGGACGGCCTAGCGCTGCTGCAGCACCGGCACCTGCGGCGTTCCGCCGATGTCATAGGCGGGAAGGCTGCCATCCGCCCGGCGTCCCTGCGCGTCCAGCCGCAGCACCGTCCCGTCGGTGCCGGTGCGCAGCACGCCCGCCAGGCTGCCGTCGGGCGCATAGCTGAACGCGTCGCGCCAGGGGGCGGACCAGTGCAGCACCGGATCAAGACGCCGGCCCCCCCCCGCCGCGTCGTAGTCCACCGAGACGAGCCGCATCCCGCCCGTGCCGTCGGGGCCATAGACCCGCGCCTCGTGCAGCGGAAAGCTGACCGAGACGAAGGCCGGGGCCGAGATCATGCCCCCCCCGGCTTCGGCCCCGGCGGTTTCGGCCCCGACGGTTTCGGCAAAGACGCCCACATCGACCCGCGCGCTGGTCCGGGGCTGGCCGCGTGCGACGGGCCGCGCCTCCTGCCAGTCGATGCTGATGCGCGCCGTCTCGTCGCGCGGGCCCTCGGGCGTGATCCGCACCGCGGCCGGATCGCCGCGCAGCAGCACCCAGAGATAGCGCTGCACCGGCGGGCCGCCCGCTGCCCCGGTCGGGGCCGCCGTCACCCGCATCTCGCGGCGGAAGGCCGGGCCGCGCCAGATCCGCGCGATGGCGGATGGCGTGTCGAACAGCCGTTCGCTGCGCGCGCCCAGCCCGGCGCTGTCGCCGAACTCCTCGTCCGGCACCGCCAGCCGCACCAGCGGCGGCAGCGCATCGGGCCGCAGTTCCGCCGCCCGCGCCACCATCGCCGCCACGTTCAGCCGGGTCCCGTCGAACACCGTGGGATGGGCCGCGCCCGACAGATAGGCGGACCGGTCGCGCACCTGGGCCCGGCGGAAGATCATCTGCACCACGGGCCCGATCAGCCCCTGTTCCGCCGCCGCCGCGCGCGTGGCGGCAGGCAGCGCCGCCAGGATCAGCCCCGTCGCGCGCAGGAACGGCCGGTCGGTGTAGGACGATCCCTGGCTGATCAGCATGTAGGGCCAGTTGGCCGGAAACAGGTCTTCGTCATCATGGTCGCGGTGTTCGGGATAGACCCAGGTCTGATTGCCCGCCCAGGCCGTCCAGGCCCGCATCGGCCCGCCGGGCGTCGTCATCGCCAGCCGCGGCAGGCTGCGCGGGGCCGCCCCCGCCGTGATGGCGGTCGAGGAATTGCCGATGACGGGCGCAAGGATCGGGGGGGCAGGCAGCAGGACCGGCAGCGCCAGGCCGAGGTCAAGCCGACGTGCCCGCAGGTCGGGCCCATAGGCCAGCCGGGTGATCTGCGGAAACCGGTTTTCGGGCAGGCTGGAATGGCCCCGGTCGCGGTTGTCATAGACCACGCCTGCCAGTCCCCCCGCCCGGCCCTGCGCCACCAGCCGCCGCAGTGCCGCCGCCTCGGGGCTGACATCGTCCGGATCGATCACCGGCAGGTCCGGGGGCACGGCGGGCCAGGCCAGATCCGGACGCCGCCACAGCGCCTCGGGGGTCTCCTGCAGGTCGTCCCCGGTCAGGGTCAGCGCGGCAGGCGGCGACCCGCCCTGCGCCCGGCCCCGCGCCGGGCGCCACAGCGCAAGCATCCCGAGCGTGATCAGACTTCGCCGTCGCATGGCATGATCCTGCACCGCAACGCCCCCGGTTTCCAGCCGCTTGTCGCTTTCCCTTCACGATTTCACGGTCTGGTTTTCACATGATTTCCGCAAGATAGCGTTGGAAGCGGCGCGGGTTTCCGCTTTGCGATTTCAATTTCATCTGGGACTTCAACAGGTTTCGAAGGGCAGGTCAGCCGGGCAGCGGCGGGACGGCACCTTGCGAGAGATGTGGCTGCAGCCAAGGCATCCCGGTCTCGCGCCCATCGTCGACGAAATCCGTGCGCGCTGCGCCGGTGACGGGCCAAAGCCCCCGGCCTGTGTCACCGTGGCCAGGCGCAGGCGCAACACCTGCATCCGAAATCCTCCGTCGGATGACCACCTTCGGGTGGTGTGTCCCATCGGAAGATCTTGTCATGCCGTTCAGCATGACTTTCACGAACGCGACTGTCCTGTCGTGTTGACCAGACATAGAATTCGATCTGCATTGCCAATTGCCGGGCTTGGTTCAGGAAACCTGACAGCACCGCCGATGGCCGCGTGAACCGTCAGCAGCGCATCGGCACGCAGCGATTCAATGTCGAGATCGGACAGACCCGCAGCGGAAACCTCGAATGGCTTGGTCTTCAGGATCGCCTGCGCCGTTGCTCCGAAAGTCTGGTTCCACAGGCCATCCCGCCATTGGCGGACGGCGTCTTGCCGAAAAGGACCATCCTGCTTCAATTCCGGAACAGGGCTGCCGGCAAGGTTCGAACGAACGTCTTCGTTCCGCCAGACCTGATGAAGCGCTCACGGCATGTCCGGCACCTGATACCTCCGTTTGCTTCAAGACGCCCGGTATTCGATGCCGAAGGTGAAAGGCAGCCTGCGCAGGACATCGGGTGCGAGACGGCGTGACCCGATTGCTGTCAAGGCGCGGCAAGTCCGGCGTCGTCCAGGTGTTCGGGGTCCGGCAGGTCGCGCAGCGACTGCATCCCGAAGGTGGCAAGGAAGGTTTCCGTGGTGACGAAGGTATAAGGCGCGCCACGGCGCGGTTCGCGGGGGCCGGTGCCGATCAGGTCGCGCCCGGCAAGGCGGCCGATCAGGTCGCGGCTGATCTCTTTGCCGAAGATGTCCTTCAACCCGTCGCGGCTGATCGGCTGGTGAAACGCGATCGCCGCCAGCACGGCCAGATCGAATTCCGACAGGTTCAGCGCCTGGCTGCCCACATCCGCCGCAGCGCGGATTGCGGGCGCATAGGCGGCGCGGGTGCGCAGCATCCACCCGGCACCCACCCGCGCCACCTCATAGGCGCGGCCCTCCAGATCGACCGCCAGATCCGCGATCAACAGATCGACCGAGGCCCCCTGCCCCACCACCCGTTCAAGATCGCCACGGGCCACCGGCGCAGCGGTGGCAAACAGCACCGCCTCGATCCGGCGCAGCCATTCCCGCCAGCGAAGATCGGGCGGCAGGTCGCCCAAGTCCCGGTCCAGCCTTCCCTCTTCGCGCCGTGCCATGCTCAGACCCCGTAAAGGCGGAAGGTGTCGCGCCCGCTCAGTTCCCGCAGCGCCCCCAGTTCCACCAGCCGCTCGCAAAGCCGTCGTGCGGCCCGGTCCGACAGGCTTTCCGGCATCGCCCGGGCAAGTGCCACCGGGGTCAGGGCATCCTGCGACAGAAACATCTCCACTGCCCGCGCGGCCCCCTTGGCCCGCAGCCCTGGCACCGCCGCGCGCAGCCGTGCTGCCGCCCGCGCCAGCGTGGCCACCAGGGGCAGGGCCTGACCGACCCCCTTCACGACGGCCCGGTGACAGCACAGCCGCAGATCATCGCCCCGCAGGCGCAGGTCGCGCGCCGTCATCACCGGGCCCAGAAGCGGCAGCAGATGATCCCGCCCCAAGGCCAGCGACAGCACCGCATCCGCCAGGATCAGGGCCGCAGTCTCGCCCCGCGGACTGTCTGTCAGCACGGCCCCGATGACCTGCGCCGCACGGTCCACCGGGGTTGGCCCGGCGCAATCGAGGCTCAGCGCAATCCGTTCCGGCGCGACACCCTGCAGCGCATGGCCAAGATTTGAGACCGAGATCGGCCGCGACACTGCGCGCGACCATTGCCGCAAGATGCTTCCTGCAGGACCGGGATCATCGCCCGCCCTGGTCAGATGCAGGGCATCCCGCATCGCACCGGCCCCTTCGCGGCGTCCCGCAATGCCCGCTGAAACCTCTGCCGCCATCAGCGCCAGCCGATCACGCCAAAGCGCCTGCGGCACAGGATCGGCGGCCGTCGCCAGAGTGATGTGCGCCAATGCGGCCCCTGATCTGAAGGCTGCCACCTCACGGGTTTCCAGAGGCGTGGCGGTGATCCAGCCCGGCAGCGGTTTCAGCATCGGCACTGTTTCGGAGGGCTCGGCGCGCGGTTTTCTCATGCGGCCAAGCTATTCTGCAACGGCGCTTATGGCGAGTTCGTTGCGCGAAAAGCGCCGCAGATTCCTGATCGCAGCAATGTCCAATAAGTTTGCATTATCGGACGCACAGAGCATATGCTCGGGGCCATGACCAATACCCCCGAGAAATCGCCCTCGGCGCCGCCGGAACGCCCCGATCTTCCTGAAAGACCTGATCTTCCTGAAAGACCTGATCTTCCTGCAAGAGACGCGCGCGCTGACCCGGCGCGCAGCGCCATCACCCTGCCCTCTTCTCTGGCCGGCTCCGGCGCGCTGGATCGTCTGGTCGAAACCGCGCGCGACTATGCCCGGGCCGCTGCCTCTGAGAACACCCTCAAGGCCTACTCCGGGGACTGGGCCCAGTTTGCGCGCTGGTGCCGGATGCGCGGGGCCGACCCCCTGCCCCCCTCGCCCCAGATGATCGGGCTCTACATCGCCGATCTGGCCGCGCCGGGCGGCAAGGCCCCGTCGCAGTCGGCGTCCCGACCCCTCTCGGTCGCCTCGATCGAGCGGCGGCTGTCCGGTCTGGCCTGGGGCTATGCGCAGCGCGCAGAGCGGCTGGACCGCAAGGACCGCCACATTGCCACCGTGCTGGCTGGCATCCGCCGCAAGCACGCACGGCCACCGGCACAGAAAGAGGCCATCCTGCCGGAAGACCTGCGTGACATGCTGGATACCCTGCCCCACGATCTGCGCGGCCTGCGCGACCGGGCCATCCTGCTGATCGGCTTTGCCGGCGGCCTGCGCCGCTCCGAAATCGTCAGGCTTGATCACGGCAAGGATGACACGCCGGACAGTGGCGGCTGGGTCGAGATTCTGGATGATGGAGTCCTTCTCACTCTGCGCGGCAAGACCGGCTGGCGTGAGGTGGAAATCGCCCGCGGCTCCGCCGACCAGACTTGCCCGGTCCATGCCCTGACGCAGTGGCTGCACTACGCCAGGATCGACTTCGGCCCGATTTTCGTCGCCGTCAGCCGCAACGGGCTCAAGGCCACCGCCGAGCGGCTTTCGGACAAGCATGTGGCGCGGCTGATCAAGACCTGCGTTGGGGCCGCCGGCCTGCGCCCCGAATTGTCGAAGGCCGAGCGCCTGGCGCTCTTCTCCGGCCATTCCCTGCGCGCGGGTCTTGCCAGCAGCGCGGAAGTTGATGAGCGCCATGTTCAAAAGCAGCTCGGTCATGCCAGCGCCGAGATGACCCGCCGATACCAGCGACGCCGCGACCGGTTCCGGGTCAACCTGACCAAGGCCGCCGGACTGTAGCCCCCTGCCCTTCCGACAGGCCTTTGCTGAAATGCCAGGCTCCGGCCCGACCGCTCGGGTTTCAGCTAACCGCTTCGATTGCAAGCGGGAACCAAACGCGACATTGCCTTGTCAGGGATGATGTGGACAGGTCCGGAAATGTCATCCGGGGGGCCGATCTTCCCCGGGCCCGGCCCCGGGCAGGATCGGCCGTCGCCCCGCCTTGCGCAGGCTCTTGCATTCGAAAGGAGAAGGGGCAAGAAGCAGGAAGCGCGAAATGCGGGGCCCTTGCGGGCCCTCGCGGGGGGAAGGGAACGGTCAGGTCCGTGTCCGGTGACAACAGATCAGGGACTGCGCCGACCGCCGCTGTCGCGGCCCGCGCCCGTGCCTGTTCCCCTGCATCGGGCCCCGCCCCGTGACCGGCCCGCGCCCCGCCTCGGCCAGCCTGGCCCGCGTGATGCAGGGCGATCTCTGCGCCGGCTGCGGGGCCTGTGCCGCGCTGGCGCCGGGCAAGGTGCGCATGGCGATGGTCCCGCCCGGCTATCTGCGCCCGGTGCAGGACGCCCCGCTGGCCGCCGCCGAAGAGGCCGCCATTGCCCGCACCTGCCCCGGCCTGGGGCAGGGCGTGGCGGCAGCGGGCCGCACCGAGGCGGTGCTGTGGGGGCCCTATGTGTCGATGCAGACCGGCTGGGCCACCGATCCGGACCTGCGCTTTGCCGGGGCCTCGGGCGGGGGGCTGTCGGCGCTGCTGGTGCATCTGCTGCAGGCGGGCCGGGTCGATGCGGTGATCCAGATCGCCGCCGATCCCGACCAGCCCATCGGCAATGTGACGGTGGTCAGCACCGATGCGGCGGGCGTGCGGGCGGCTGCGGGGTCGCGCTATGCGCCCTCGGCCCCGCTGGACGGGCTGCCGGCCCGGGTCGCCGACGGGCGGCGCTATGCCGTGGTGGGCAAGCCCTGCGATGCCGCCGCCTTGCGCGCGATGCGCGATGCCGATCCCGCGCTTGCCGCCGCCGTGCCGGTGATCCTGTCCTTCTTCTGCGCGGGCGTGCCCAGCCAGGCCGGGGGCCGTGCGGTGCTGGCGGCGCTGGACGCCGATCCGGCCCGGGTCACCGCCTTCCGCTATCGCGGCATGGGCTGGCCGGGGCGCGCCACGGCACGGCTTGACGACGGGTCGGACCGGTCGATGACCTATCACGACAGTTGGGGAAAGATCCTGTCGCGCCATGTGCAGCACCGCTGCAAGATCTGCGCCGACGGCACCGGGGTGGCCGCCGATCTGGTCTGCGCCGATGCCTGGGAAAGCGATGCCGAGGGCTATCCGCGCTTCGAGGAGGTGCCGGGCGTCAGCCTGATCGTGGCGCGCACGGCCCTGGGCGCCGAGCTGCTGGAGGCCGCGCGGGCGGCCGGCGCGATCAAGACTGCGCCCTTCGACGTGGCCGACCTAGCCGCGATCCAGCCCGGCCAGCGCGACCGCCGCCGCGCGCTCTGGGCGCGGCTGGCCGCGCTGCGGCTGGCGGGCCGCCCGGTCCCGCACTACACGGGGCTGCAGATCGCCGCTGCCGCGCGGCAGAATCCGGTCGGGCGCAACATCCGGAATTTCATCGGCACGCTGCGCCGGACCTTCCGCCCGCGCCCCGCAAGATAACCGGGCATCCGCTCCGGAAAGACGCCCCCCGCCCTGCCCGCGCTCCGGCCGTCCGGAAGCCGGCCTGCGGAAAAGCCCCGGCGGGGCGCGGTCAAAGCCCGATGATCGCGATGTCGGGCTGCTTTTTCGCGGGCTTTGCGGGCTGCTGCTTCTGCGTGGGCGGCTTGGCCTGCTGCTTTTGGGCGGGCTTTGCGGGCTGCTGCTTTTGGGTGGGGGCCGCAGCGGCGGGTTTCGGCTTTTCCGGATCGGGGCAGAGCTTGCCGTCGGGCCTGGCCTGCAGGGACTGCAGCAGGGCCGGGGTCGGATCAAGCGTGTCGGGCATGCTGCCCGCCGCCTTGCCATAAACCTCCAGCGCCGTGCGCGAGCCTTTGCCCCAGTCGCCGTCCAGGGTGCCGCGATAGCAGTTCAGCCGCTGCAGTTCGGTCTGCACCGCCAGCGCCAGCACCCTGGGGTCGGCCGGCACCGGCGGCTCCAGCATCAGCCCGGGCGGCAGCGCGGCCCCGAAGATCCCCTCCAGCACCGCGCGGTCGGCGGGGTCCTGCGGGTCAAGCCATTTGCCGGCCGGCGGGGCGGGGGCCACCCGCGGCAACCGGCCCGG
>JAAFHX010000007.1 GCA_013297695.1 Rhodobacterales bacterium
CCCCATTCCCGACCGAAAAGGACACATCCCCGATGACAGCCCCGCTTCGCAGCGCTCCGCGCATTACCGACGATCTGATGCTGGCCAGCGAGGCGCGGCGCGTCTTGCGTCGGCTGAGCGAACCCGGCGCCGTGCTGGCCATTGCCCCCGACATGGAAAAGGCCGTGGTGCTGCGCGAACTGCCGGACGGGCGCACCGCCCGGACCGGGGTCGTGGACCGGGCCGTGGCGCAGGCCTTCGCGCTGAAGGACTGGATCTGCTGCCGCAAGTCGGGCCGGGTCGCGACCTATGACATCACGACCGCCGGGCGGGCGGCGCTGAAGCGGATGCTGGATGCCGAACAGCGGCAGGGCGGCCTGGCCGAGGCCGCAACGCCCTTCGCCGACCAGCACCGCGACTGGGCCACGCGCGAGATCGGCGAAGACGACGGCGAAGGGTCGCGCAGGGTCCGGTACAACCTTGCCGAAAGCCCGGTGGCCGCCCTGGGACGGCGGCGCGACAAGGATGGCAAGCTGTTCCTGGAGCCGGACCTTGTCGAGGTGGCCGAACGTCTGCGCGAGGATTTCGAACTGGCGCAGATGGGGCCGCGCGTGGCGCAGAACTGGGACAGGTTCCTGACGGCGGGGGATCGCGGCGGTTTCCGCCCCGATGCCGGGCAGGCCGAGGGCCCGCGTTCCGCCCGCGACCGTGTGGCCGCGGCACTGCGCGATCTTGGCCCCGGGCTGGGCGACATGGTGCTGCGCTGCTGCTGCTTTCTGGAGGGGCTGGAGGCCGCCGAAAAGCGCATGGGCTGGTCGGCCCGGTCGGGCAAGATCGTGCTGCGCATCGCGCTGCAGCGGCTCAAGCGCCACTACGACGAAACCTACGGCAGGTCCGGCCCGCTGATCGGCTGATCTGCAGTTGACGAAATGGAAACGGCGCGCGGACGGGCCGCGCGCCGCACGGATGTCAGGCCTGCGTCAGTCGTCTGCGCGGGTCAGCCCGGCGGCATAAAGCGCGCCCGCCACGGCACCGCCCGCCAGAGGGGCCACGATGAACAGCCAAAGCTGCGACAGGGCGCGACCTCCTTCGAACAGGGCCGGGCCGATGGACCGGGCAGGGTTCACCGAAACGCCGGTGACGTGAATGCCGACCAGGTGGATCGCCGCCAGCGTCAGGCCGATGGCAAGACCCGCAAATCCGGCTGCCGCGCCGGACCCTGTCGCGCCAAGGATCACGGTGACGAAGATGAACGTCATCACGAATTCAAAGACCAGCGCGGCCGTCATGCTGTAGCCACCGCCATAGCCTTCGCCCCAGCCGTTCGTGCCCATGCCGCCGCCCCATCCGGGCGCGCCGCTGGCAATGACATAGATGATGAGGGCGCCGAGGGTGGCACCGATCACCTGTGCAATGGCATAGCCCACGAAATCGCTGACGCTCATCCGGCCGGCCGTCACCATCCCGAGCGATACCGCCGGGTTCAGATGCGCCCCCGAGATCGCACCCAGACCATAGGCCGCAGCAACGATCGACAGGCCGAAGGCAAGCGAGATGCCCTGGTAGCCGATGCCGACCATGACACCGTCCGCACCGACAACCTTTTGCCCGATCACTGCCGCACCCACGCCGAACAGCACGAGAATCATCGTTCCCAATGCTTCGGCAATCAGTTTCTTGGTCATGTTCCCTCCTTGGTCGGTGCGCGACCACGTCCTGACGGCACCGATATCTTTCTTCGTTTCCGGATGCGTCACTGCCTCCGGTTGCCTTGGGGCTGCAAAGACCATATCTTTGTAAAGAGCTTGCGTCAGGGGAAAAAAGCAGTGCGTGATCTTTCTTTGCCCGACCAGCGGCATCCGGAAAAGGCCCATCGCCCGGACAATGCACAGCCGAAAAAGCCCGACTGGATTCGAGTCAAGGCCCCCACCAGCGCGGGTTACAAGGCCACGCGTGACATCATCCGCGAACAGCGGCTGGTGACGGTCTGCGAAGAGGCGGGCTGCCCCAACGTCGGCGAATGCTGGAGCCAGGGCCACGCCACCATGATGATCATGGGCGAGATCTGCACGCGCGGCTGCACCTTCTGCAACGTGGCGACCGGCAAGCCGCAGACGCTGGACGCGTTCGAACCCGGCCGGGTGGCCCATGCAGTCGCCCAGCTCGGGCTGAACCATGTGGTCGTGACCAGCGTTGACCGCGACGATCTGGCCGATGGCGGGGCCGAGCATTTCGCCCAGACGATCCGTGCCATCCGTCACCGCGCACCCGCCACCACCATCGAGGTCCTGGTGCCCGATTTCCTGCGCTGCGACGCGACGGCGCTGGAAACCGTTGTCGCCGCGCGGCCCGACGTGTTCAACCACAACCTTGAAACCGTGCCGGGCCTGTACCCCGAGGTGCGGCCCGGCGCGCGCTATTTCCACAGCCTGCGCCTGCTGCAGCGGGTCAAGGAACTGGACCCGGCGATGTTCACCAAATCGGGCATCATGGTGGGTCTGGGCGAGGACCGGCAGTCGGTTGGTCAGGTGATGGATGACATGCGCGCGGCGGATGTCGATTTCCTGACCATCGGCCAGTATCTGCAGCCGACCCCCAAGCACCATGCCGTCGCCCGCTTCGTCACGCCCGACGAGTTCAAGGCCTATGAGACGGCGGCCTTCGGCAAGGGGTTCCTGATGGTCTCGGCCACCCCGCTGACGCGGTCGTCCTATCACGCGGGCGAGGATTTCGCGCGCCTGCGCAGCGCACGGCTGGACCGCCTCGGGCGCGGCTGAAAAAGACTTCAGACATTCTTCGGTTTTGCCTTAGGCTTTCGCAGCGCCCGGTCGGGCGCTCCGGAGGGGAGGCCGGTCAAGAATGATCTATCGCAGCCAGTATTCCGACATCAGCGTTCCCGACGCGGCCGTTGCCGAGTTTGTGTTTGCGGGCCTGAAGGGGCGCGAGGATCAGCCCGCACTGATCGATGGTCAGACCGGGCGCGCCATGACGGGGGCTGAACTGATCGACGCCGCGCGCCGCTTTGCCGGTGCGCTGGCCGCGCGCGGCATCGGGCCGGGCAAGGTCGTGGCGCTGATGGCCCCGAACTGCCCCGAATTCGCCGTGGTCTTCTTCGGCACGTCCATTGCCGGGGCCACGATCACCACTGTCAACCCGACCTACACCGCGCAGGAGTTGCGCCACCAGTTGAACGACAGCGGTGCGGTGCTGCTGGTCGTGCCGCCCGCCCTGCTGCCGCTGGCCGCCGATGCCGTCGCGGGAACGGCCGTGACCGAGACCGTTGCACTGGCGGGTGACGGGGAAGCGGCGACTGCCTGGCACGAAGTGCTGTCGGCGGCCCCCATCGCGCAGGTCCCGCTGGACCCCGCGACGGCCATTCTTGCACTGCCCTATTCCTCTGGCACCACGGGCCTGCCCAAGGGCGTGATGCTGACCCACCGCAACCTTGTGGCGAATGCCGTTCAGATCGGGGCCTGTCTGGATATCCGGCCCGGCGACGTCACGCTTGCCGTGCTGCCCTTCTTCCACATCTACGGAATGGAGGTGCTGCTTAACCTGCAACTGGCGAGGGGGGCCGCTGTGGTGACGCTGCCGCGCTTTGATCTGCCTTTGGCGCTCAGGCTGATCGAGGATCATCGTTCGCGGCACCTCTACATCGTGCCGCCCGTGGTCCTGGCACTGGCCAAGCATCCGCTGGTGGACCAGCACGATCTGTCCTCGCTGGACCTCGTCATCTCGGGTGCCGCCCCGCTTGGTCCGGACCTGACGCTGGCCTGTGCGGCACGTCTGGGCTGCGAGGTGGCGCAGGGCTATGGAATGACCGAGGCGAGCCCTGTCACCCATTTCTCGCGGACCAGGGGAACTCCGCCCGGCGCATCGGGCGAGCTTGTCGCCGGCACCGAGGCGCGGATCGTCGATCCCGGGACCGGACGCGATGCCGCACCCGGGGCCGAGGGCGAGCTTTGGGTGCGTGGTCCGCAGGTCATGGTCGGGTATCTGAACAACCCCGAGGCAACGGCCCGCACCATCACGCCCGACGGCTGGCTGCGGACCGGCGATCTTGGACGGGTCGATGAAAACGGCAACCTCTGGATCGTGGACCGGGTCAAGGAACTGATCAAGGTCAAGGGCTTTCAGGTCGCCCCTGCGGAACTGGAAGGCTTGCTGCTGGCCCATCCCGCCATTGCCGACTGCGCCGTGATCGGTCGGCCCGATGACGAGGCGGGCGAGGTGCCGGTGGCCTTTGTCGTGCGCCGGGCCGAAGCTGCGCTGACCGAGGCCGAAGTACAGGCCCATATCGCCGGGCAGGTGGCCCATTACAAGGCGCTGAGGGCGGTGCACTTCACCGACCTGATCCCGAAATCACCTTCGGGCAAAATCCTGCGCCGGGTTCTGCGGGCGCAAGCCTGAAGCCGGGAAAGGCAGACCGGGCCGGGGCCGCGAAAAGGCGCGGTCGGGTCTGGGTGTTCCCTGCGGCACAGCGTTCGGCGCGCAGCGCGGCGAAGGATTGCCGACCGGATTCGGCGCACCGCTGCAGCGCAAAGGGGCAATGCGCGAAAGGCGGCGGGCAAGCCGACGCGATCATGGACAGGGCATCGTGCCAGGCCGCACCTGCCCTGATCAGGGGGCCCGATCCGCCCGTGCGGACCTTTGGCCAGGGCAAGGAAAATCGCGGGAACGGGAACGGCCGGAAGGCCCTGACGCAGAACATCGGGCCGGATCGGAACTGTCGGATCAACAGATCGGAGGAAAGAGATGAAGCAGAACTGCATGGCTGCACTGGTCGTCACGGCCGGGCTCTGGGGCGGCACGATGGGGGCGGCGCAAGAGGCTGTCTGGACGCTCGAAGGGCTGAACATGCCCGAAAGCGTCTTTTTCGACGCGGGCCGGGATGTCCTTTATGTCTCCAGCATTGGCGGCGAGATGCTCGCCAAGGACGGGAACGGCGTGATCTCGCGCGTCAGCCCCGACGGGAAGATGCTGGACGCGGCATGGATCACCGGCCTTGACGCCCCCAAGGGGTTGTTCAGCGACGGCACCACCCTTTATGTCAGCGACATCGACCGGCTTGTTGTCATCGATATCGAAACCGGCAAGATCTCGGGGATTTTTCCGGTCGAAGGTGCCGTCTTTCTGAACGATACGGCGATGGACAGTGCGGGTCGGGTCTATGTGTCGGACACGGTCGCAAGCCGCATCCACGTCCTGTCCGGCAGCGAAATGACGGTTCTTGCCGAAGGCGAGGACTTGCAGCACCCCAATGGCCTGAATGTCCAGGACGGGCGTCTGGTGGTTGCCGGATGGGGCAAGGGGCTGAAAGACGACCTGACGACCGAAGTCGGGGGGCACCTTCTGGTGGTCGATCTTCAGACCGGGGCCGTGGCCCCCCTGGGGTCGGGTGCCCCGGTCGGGAACCTCGACGGGCTGGAACCCGACGGCAAGGGGGGCTGGATGGCGACCGACTGGATCGCCGGGTCGGCCTTGCGGATTTCAGAAGACGGGACGTCCACCCAGCTTCTTGACCTCGACATGGGCAGTGCCGATCTGGAATACATCGCCGACCGGTCGCTGCTGATCGTGCCGATGACCCTTGGCGGCAAGCTGGTCGCCTATTCCGTCGATTAGACCGCGCATCACGACACGGCCGGGCGCTTCCTTTTTCCGGCGGCGCCCGGTTGCGATCAGGGCCGGCAGGGCCGATCAGGCCCGCTTCACATCCGGCAGGAACACCGCAAGCACGCCGATCAGCGGCAGGAACGAGCACAGCCAGAACACATGTTCGATGCTGGTCGCATCCGCAATCATGCCGATGCCCGCAGCGCCGAGGCCCCCGAGGCCGAAGGCCAGGCCGAAGAACAGCCCCGCCACCAGCCCCACCTTGGACGGCATCAGGTCCTGCGCATAGACGATGATCGCCGGAAACGCCGATGCCAGGATCAGCCCGGCCAGCGAACTCAGCACGATGGTCAGCCCGAGGCCGACGAAGGGGATCAGCATCGCGATAGGGGCCACCCCCAGGATCGACACCCAGATCACCCGCTTGCGCCCGATCCGGTCACCGATGGGGCCACCGATGATCGTGCCGACCGCGACTGCGGCGAGGAACACGAACAGGTAAAGCTGCGCCTCCTGCACGCCCAGGCCGAACCGGTCGATCAGGTAAAAGGTGAAATAGCTGGAGTAGGCCGCCATGTAGACAAATTTGGAAAAGCTGAGCGCGATCAGCACCAGGATCGCCCCGACCACAACCGCGCGGGGCAGGGCCTGCATCGCCGGCCGCGCCCGCGCCGCGCGGGCGCGCGCCAGACCCTCGATCCTGTACCAGCGCCCCACCAGCCACAGCACGCCCATGCCCAACACGGCGACCCCGGCCAGCCATTCGATGCTGATCTGCCCGAACGGCACCACGATGAACGCCGCCAGCAGCGGGCCAAAGGCCGACCCCGCATTGCCGCCCACCTGAAACACCGATTGCGCAAAGCCGGGCCGCAGACCCGCCGCAAGCCGCGCGATGCGGCTCGATTCGGGGTGAAAGACGCTCGACCCCATGCCGATCAGCGCAACAGCAGCCAGCACCACCGCAAAGCTGGGCGCATGGGCCAGCAGGATCAGCCCGGAAAACGTGAACCCCATGCCCGCCACCAGCGAATAGGGCAGGGGGCGGCGGTCGGTGTAGATGCCGACAAGCGGTTGCAGCAGCGACGCCGTGCCCTGGAACACCAGGGTAATCAGCCCGATCTGGCCAAAGGTCAGGGCCAGTTCGCCCTTCAGCACCGGATAGATCGCCGGGATCAGCGACTGCATCAGGTCGTTCAGCATGTGGCAGAACGCCACCGCCAGGATGATGGGCAGCACCGTATGTTCGGCGGTCAACGGACGAACGGCCGGGGGGGGCCCGGAATCGGTGCTCTGGATGGTCATCGGTCTCTCCGCACGGTGGCCCGTTCTGGAACGCAACGGCAACCCGAGTCAACGCCCCAGGGGCCGGGGTCGCGCGCGCATCACGGCACGGCGGGGACGCGCTTCAGATAGGCCGCAATCGCCGCACGGTCCGCATCCGTCAACCGCGCCATGTTGGACACCACATCTGCCATCCCGCCGCCTGCGGAATCAAAATCCGGGGTGAACCCGGATTTCAGGTATTCGGCAATGTCGGCTTCAGACCAGTCCAATGCTGCCGGGGTGATGTTGGGAATCTTTCCCTTTCCGTCAGGGTTAGGGCCACCGGCAAGCCAGCGCGACAGGTCGCGCCCGCCAAGCGCATTGCGCGGGGTGTGGCATTCCGAACAATGGCCCAGCCCCTCGACCAGATAGCGCCCGCGCTGTTCCTCCGGGGTCAGATCGCCGTTCACCACCCAGTCGGGCGACAGGAACAGCAGTTTCCACCCACCCAGCAGAAGGCGCTGGTTGAACGGGAATCCCACCTCATGCGGCAGGCTGGGCACGTCCGACGGCGGCAGGGTCATCAGGAAGGCATGCAGGTCGGCCACGTCCTGCGGCGTCGCGTGGACGTATGAGGTATAGGGGAAGGCCGGGTAGAAATGTTCCCCCTCGGGCGAGGTGCCGTGGCGCATGGCCGTATCAAGATCGACCACGCTCCATGCCCCGATGCCCTGCACCGGATCGGGCGAGATGTTGGGGGCATGGAAGGTACCGAAGGCGGTCTTGAACGCACGCCCGCCTGCCAGCACCAGATGTGCCGCACCCGTGCTGTCGGGCACCGCATGGCACGACGCGCAGCCCCCGGCCCAGAACACCGCCTCGCCGCGCGCGGCATCCCCCGTCAGCGTGGCAAAGACCGACGGGTCGCTGTGCTGCGGCCGGGTCAGCAGCACGAATCCGCCAAGGCCGACCAGCCCCAGCACAACCAGTCCGATCAGCCAGCGCAGCATCCGCGATCCCCCCGCACCCTCGTGCCGGTGCAGGTTACGTCACTCTTCGGGCTGGCGATAGGCCTTGTGGCAGGCACCGCAGGCCCCGCCAAGCGCGGCCATTCCCGCCTTGACCCCATCGACATTCGTTCCCGCCGACGCAACCATTCCCGCCGCCGCCGTGTTCAGGTCGGCGATCTTGGCCAGAAACCCGGCCTGATCCGACCAGATCGCGGGCAGGGCAAAGCTGTCTGGCGCGGTCGGGTAGTCCGATCCGGCGGGGAACAGGTCCGGGCTCATCACCGACGACAGCGCCGCGATGTTCGCGGCCGCCCGCGTGGCAACCGGGGCGTCATAGGCGACGGCGCCCTTGGCCATGCCGCCCAGGGTTGCAAGGTTCTGCGCCATCAGCAGCATCAGTCCGTGGCGGGCCTCGATCACGTCCTTGAACGGGCTTTCCGCATCCTGGGCAAGGGCGGGGAGTGAGACGGTTGCGGCTAGGGCCGCCAGAACGAACAGACGCTTCATGGACCGATCCTGTGTTTGGCCCGTACCGGGCCGATGCCGGGGGCTACGACTCGAACTCTAACCGCATGCGCCCGCTTTGCGACAGATGCAGACAGTCGTACGCCTACACATTCGTGTGAATGCATGTTTTTTGGGCGGAGGCGACCTAACAGGGCGCGACGCCCTCGCAATCAGGCACCGTCAGTAAAGCGGACCTTGCCGATATAGGGCAGATTGCGATTGCGCTGCGCGAAGTCGATCCCGTAACCCACCACGAATTCATCGGGAATCGTGAATCCCGTCCAGGTGGCGCGGATGTCCACCTCGCGCCGCGACGGCTTGTCCAGCAGCGCACAGACCTCCAGCCGGCGCGGCTCGCGGCTTTGCAGCAGGCGCACCACATGCGACAGGGTGAACCCGGTATCCACGATATCCTCGACCACCAGCACGTCGCAGCCCGCAATCTCGCCCCGCAGGTCCTTGAGGATGCGCACCTCGCGCGAGGATTCGGTGGAGTTGCCGTAGGACGAGGCTTCCAGGAAATCGACCTCGACCGGCAGGTCGATCTCGCGCACGAGGTCGGCGATGAACACGAAGGACCCGCGCAGCAGGCCGACCACGATCAGCCGCTCGGACCCTGCGAAATGCGCGGCGATCTCGCGTGCAAGCTCTTCCACCCGCGCGGCGATGGTCTTGGCCGAAATCATCTGGTCGATGACATAGGGGCGGGGGCGTGGACTGGGGGGCATTCGGGTTCCCTGCGGCAAGCAGCCTCTTGATTTCATCTGCCGGTTTAACGACAACGGCGGCCCAAGTCACGCCACCCCTGTCGCCTGCGGCCCGGTCCGCAGACCCGCCCGGAAAGCCGCAGATGCCGACGCATCACGAGACCAAGGCGCTGCCCTATACCGCGCAGCAGATGTACGATCTGGTGGCGGATGTGGCATCCTATCCGCAGTTCCTGCCGTGGAATTCCGCCGCGCGCATCCGGTCACGCATGCCCATTCCGGACGGCGAGGTGATGGAGGCCGACCTCGTGATCTCGTTCAAGGTGTTCCGCGAACGCTTTACCAGCCGGGTCACGCTGTGGCCGTCGCGCCTGAAGATCGACACGGAATATCTGGACGGCCCGTTCCGGCACATGCGGTCGAACTGGGCCTTCCGCGATCTGCCGACGGGCGGCTGCGAGATCGCGTTCTTCGTGGATTTCGAATTCCGCAACGCGATCCTGCAGGGGATCATCGGGGTTGTCTTCAACGATGCGATGCAGCGAGTCGTCCGCGCGTTTGAACGCCGCGCGGCAGTGCTGTACGGGCCGGGGCGGTAGCCTCCGGGGCCCGGACAAAGCCCGCCGACCACCGCAAGCCGATATCTTCGTGGACGCGCCCGTGACCAAAGGCGTTTCGGGCGCGCAGGCAGGCGGGGCCGCGTCCGGGAATTTCCGTGCCTCGGGAACATCCCGGAAATGGGAAGGACGGCTTTGCGCCGGGGAACTCGCGTCCCATCCCTGTCCCCGAAGGCAAGACGGTGCTCAGATCACCGGCAATCCAGAATGCAGGTCCCTGCCGGGAACCGCCGTTCGGCCGGAATGTCATGCTGAAGGGCTGGTGCCCGGCAAGGTCTTTGCGCAGTGGTTTGCGCGGGTCAGCGTCGAAGTTGCCGTGGGATGAGCCTGCAAGCGGGGATCACAGGACGAAGTCGCTTGCCTCCAGGGCATAGGTCCCGGCCAGATGAATCTCCATGTCGGCTGCAAGGTTGCCGTCCACATCCACGAAGATGCGCGTGGTGCCGGGAATGGATGTCGCATCGAACCGCAGTTTCCCTGCGCCACCACTGAAGACCGACGTGCCGATGAAGTCAAAGGCGTCGTTCCCGGTGGCAAGGGTGTTGGCATCGATCACCGACAGGTCGATGCGGTCCTGCCCCCGGACGAAGTCGGTGATCCGGTCGATGCTTGTGGTGCCCTTGCTGTGCGTCGTGCTGGTGAAGATGAACATGTCCCCACCGGCCCCACCGGTCAGTGTATCCTTTCCGACCCCGCCCTCGATGAAGTCCGCACCGGAAGACCCGGTGATCACGTCATTGCCGCTGCCGCCGCTGATCAGGGCGACCCCCGACAGGACCAGTCCAGAGAAGTCCAGGGTGTTGGCAGCCGTCGTGCCGACCAGCTTGAATCCGGCATAGCCCGCCGACGAGATCGTCTCGACCCCGACGATGTTCGTTCCCGTCACGGTCAGCGCCACGTTGGCGGCCGATGCCTCGATCCGGTCGGCGCCCTCGCCGCCATCATGGGTATCTGTCCCGCCAGAGGTGCCGACCCGGAAGATGTCATTGCCGCCGCCGCCACGGAGCAGGTCATTCCCCGCGCCGCCGATGATCACGTCATTCGACGCTGATCCCAGGACGGTGTCGTTGCCGGCACCTGCGTCGATGGACGCGATGCCGATGAGCGTTGCCGCCGAAAAGTCGAAACTGTTCGCCGATGTCGTGCCCACGATCCTGATGTTTGCGAAGCCGCCCGCGTCAATCACTTCAATTCCGGAAATCGACATCAGCCCGATCGTGACGCCTGCGGCGTTTGCAACAATCCGGTCAAGCGACCCCACACCGCCGTCTATTGCATCTGACCCGTTGCTGCCGGTTCCGAAAAGGATCGTGTCGTTCCCGCCACCGGAACTGATCGTATCATTTCCGGTGCCTCCGGTGATCGTATCGTTGCCTTCAAGCGTTGTGATCCGGTCATTGCCCGCGCCACCTGACACGATGTAATTGTCGTCGGTCAGGGCCGCAAAGATATCCGAAGAGCTTGTCAGCGTTCGGGTGACGGTCTGCGGGTCATTGCTGCCCGTGATGGCAAAGCTTGCCTTCTGGGTCACGCTGGCCCCCGACCTGTCCTTTACCGTTATGTCGATGTCGTCCGTCACCTGAGCTCCGCCCGACAGCGCCTGCGTCGCTGCCCTTGCGTTGTCCAGCGTATAGCTCAGCACGCCGGTTTCCGTATCCAGCACCGCGTTTCCGTAGATACCGGAAATCGCGAACTTGCCCGTCCCGGCATCCGTCCAGCCCGATGTATCAAAGGACGTGACATCGCCGGCATTGCTGTCCGACTTGGTCAGCAGGATCGAGGCGAGTTGGGTTCCGGCGAACAGGAAACCGGCAAGGGAAATGCCCGCCTCGACCAGCGGGGCAGACTGCGTGCCGACCGAAAGCGTCGGGGGAACGTTCGCGGCGGCTGCCTTCAGGCCAAGGACAAGCGTGTACCCGGAGGATGCCTGGTCGTCCAGGATGTGCACCTTGTTCTCGTAGCGGGGCCGGCCGAGGTCATCCAGAAAGGTACGGTCCGACACCCACGCCTGATCTTCCTCAAGCACGGACCCGTCCGCACGCCGGGCCGAGACAACCTCATAGTCGCCGAAAGTGCTGATGCGGGGATCATAGGCAAGCGGGGCCAGCGCGTTGAGGTACTGCCAGCTTGCATCCTTGCCCGACAGGCCGACCGACAGGGTGTACCTGCCGCTGGCGACCGCATAGGTCATCGAACCGACGGTCGCGCCCAGAACGTCAACCGCCTCGATGCTGCCATCGGACAGGTACAAGGTGTCCGGCGTTCCATAGACATCGCCAGTGCTGACCACGTCATTGACAAGGAAATCGATCTTTCCATCGCCGTCGAAATCACCGCCTTGCGTCAGCTCGTGGACCCGCACGGCCTTGATGAGCGAGAGCCCGGACTGGCCGAGCGGATTGAGGCTTTCGAACGTCGCCTTGAAGTCGATGAACTTGCCTTGCAGAGTTGACTCAAGGAACCATGCCGCTGTTTCGACGTCACCGGCCTTGACGGTGCCGAAATCTGCTTTCAGGCCGGTGTTGCTGTTTTCTCCCGCAACCTGTGATCCGATGATCCGGAAATCGACCAGCAAGCCTTTCTCGTTTTCGACGATCTTCGGCTTGGCGCTTTCGATGCGGACGCCCTTGGCGTCGGCGAAACTGTCATTGCGCACCTGCACGCCCAAAAGGAACGGCACGGAAGCCTCGATCCGGCTGAATCCGTCGCCGGCCACATCGGTGAACGGGTCATCACCGATCACGTTGCGCTGATAGAAGTAATCCAGCGTCAGTTCCGGCTGCGGCTGCACTTCGATTTTGACCGGATTGAGGTCGAAGGTCACGCCATAGCCGTCTTCGACATAGCTGAGCGTTCCGCCGATCGAGTAGGATTCGGCCGTCTGAACCGCTGCTCGGGTCGAGGGAAGAAACATGAACTCGGCAAGGAACTTCTGGGCGGCCGCGAGGTCCGCCGTTCCGTCGAGTGCCGAAATCCCCTTGAGATGGGTAGCGCCCGCGCCGAAGATCGAACTGTCGACGATCCGCCCCTCATCATCATAAATCTTGATGTCCAGACGGACATCCTGGATCGATCCGCCCCCGGCAGTCAGTTCCAGCGTGCCGAAGAAGGCGGTTCGGGTGGCCACCACGTCCTGCTGGATTTGCAGCTTGACCTGAACCCGGACGCCTTCGTCGTAGGTCGTGATCGCCTGAACCGGAAGGGGCGTGAACGAAAAACCCCCGGGTCCGCGTGGACCAGCACCCCCGCCGCCAGCGCCGTTCCCGATGGAATCGATGCTTTCGCCACGGCCACCGCCATAAACGAAGTTGCCCAAGGTTCCGCCCGTGGAACTGTAGACGGGAACCTGCGGCGGAATGTAAACGGCCGCCAATCCTTCATAGACAATGGGCGCCGCGCGAACCACCTCGACCCTGTCGTTGCCGATGCCATCGACATAGCGGTAGAACACCTGCCCCGAATATCCCCGCCCGTCCGACCCCGTGGTGTCCACGCCCGAGGCGTTTTCGACCGCCGTCTTGCGCGTGATGGTGATCGGGACAACGACGCTGCATTTCGCCGCAATCGACGGCACATACTCGGTCAGTCCTTCAATGATGAATCCGTCCGGATCGGGCAGGAACAGATCGACCGCGTTGGCCGCGATGAACCCGAGGTTGCTCAGGGTCACGTCGAAGGTCTTGGATTGGCCGGGTGCCAGATCGTAAAGCCGGAAGTAGTCCGGGCTGACCGTCAGGATCGGTGCGGGAACGCTGGTGTCGAAGGTGGCGTCAACAGTGACCCGTGTGGCCTCTTCCACCGTGCCTTCGACAACCGTGAAGGTATAGGTCACCGTTTCACGCGGCAAAAACGCCGACAGCTTTGTCTCGTTGCCTGCCTCGATCCTGAACGTGCCGTTGAAGGTCGCGTGCTTGTCCGTAGTGATGCTGAGGTTGTACAGGCCTTCCACCAGATCGGTGACGACCAGCGTTCCGTCCACGTCGCCATAGCGGGCGACAAGCTCGCCCGTGGTGGCATTGACGACGCGCACGACAGCATCGTTGACCAGCGGTTTTTCGGCCGCATGCAGCGTGAACTCATCGCGGATTTGAAGCTCGAAGGACCCTTTCGCGTCAGAAGTGACCTTCCAGGCGAAGGCGGAAGTCTCTTGCCGAACGGTGTTCCCGGTCCCGCCAAAGCGCACCACGAAAGAGCCGTCGTATTGGCCAAGCGCCTGGGTTGCTTCCGGCGTCAGCAGCAGCGACACCGTCCGCGACTGTCCTCCACCGATATCGCCGATCGCCGCAGTGCCCGCCAATGACATCCACGGCAGGTTCGGCAGCAGGACCTCGACATTGCGCGCCGTCTCGGTGCCCGTGTTGGTCAGTGTGAACTCGACAATGGTCTGATCCCCGCGCAGCACCGTGCGCGAGAAATCCGCTCCGCCGATCTCAAGGTCAGCCGCCGCCGGTGCTGCCGAAACGGCAAGTGCCACCGCATCCCGCGCCCCTTCCGAGGTCGTGACACGCAGGTCAAGGGTGTCGGAGACGACTGCCCCCGGGGGCGTCGTGACGACATAGGTCACCGTCGCCTGCGCCCCTGCGGCCAGGCTGCCCGGCAACGAGCCGAAGGTCACTGCCCATCCGGCAGGAAGGTCGGGGACCGAAAGGCTCAGCCCGCTGATCGGGGCGCTTCCCGGATTGGTCACGACGAAACTGCCCGTCGCCGCCTGCCCGGCAATCGCTGCAAGGCCGATCTGAGACTGCACGATATCGACGCCAAGCAGATCGAAGGCCCCATCGTAGCCCGTATCTTCCCCCGGAAAACTTGGATGATAGGCCTTGATCTGATAGCGTCCGGCAGCATCCTCGAAGGTCGGCACCGTAAGGGTGAAGGTGCCGCCTGCGTCGGTGGTGGCAAGGAATGTCTGCACCGTTCGTCCCGTTGCCACGGCAACTTCAACCACCGCGTTGCCGACCGGCAGCCCGGTCGCGGTCGCCAGGGCGCGGCCGGTCAGTGACACCGGATCGCCGGAAACAAAGGTTGTGCCACCGACCGTCTGGACAGTTGCCGAATAGCTCGGCGCAATCTGAACCGCATTCGACGCGGCGGTTGCCTTCAGATCGACAACGGACCGGTCGAGGTCGAGTGTCCCCCGGACAATGAACTGGTAAAGGCCGAAGTCTTCGGTCAGCAGCGATGACGCCGGAACGGTGAACGCAAGGGGCGCGCCGCTGCTTGCCTGGCTGATGAGGGTGGCGACCGACGTTTCGGCGCTCGACACCAGCTTGTCGCCGATGTTGATCGCCCCGTCGCGCGACAGATAAAGTTCGGTCCGGAACGTTCCGGTCAGGCCCAGTCCGGTCAGGCCGTAGTGCGATACCGTATAGCTGACCGTCGTTGTGCCGAACTCCGAGATCAGAGCCGGGGCCGCCACCGACTGCACGCCGATGCCGATGCTGGCAGGCTGGTAGACGACAGTGACCACCGCCGAAGACGTCACCCCGACCGCATCTGCCATCGTATAGGTGAAGCTGTCCGATCCCGGTGCCAGCAGATCCAGCGCCGCGCCGTCGCGCGTGTAGGTGAGCGACTGTGTTGCCGTGTTCAGCAGGACCTGACCGCGGGTGCCGACTGTCGCCACGGAAACGATGTTCCTTCCGTCCCCGACATCGGCATCGGTGTCGTTGCCCAGAATCTGCGCCCACAGGTTTCCGGACACCGGCCCCGGCGCATAGGACACCGTATCCGCCACCGCCCTCGGCGCATCGTTGACGCCGACGACATTCACGCTGACCGTGCCGATATCGACCGACCCGTCATTGTCGACCAGCCGATAGGTGAAGGTGTCCGTCGCCGTCTCGCCCGCCTTCAGCCGCTGGAACGCGGCACCCGGCGTGTAGGTGACGATCCCGCCATTCACCGACAATGTCGCACCCTGCGCGCTGGTGGTGCTGGTCAGGCCGCCAAAGGACAGGGTCTTGCCCGGCAGCAACGAATAGTCGTTGGCAATCAGCGTTGCCGTGACGATGCCCACGCTTCCGTCTTCACCAGACACGAACCCGCTGTCGTCGACCGCCTCCGGCGCAAAGGTCGATCCGGCCGAAGTCGAGATGTTCGCGCCGGTCAGCGTCGTGGCCGTGGTGCCCGAGAGACGCAGGACCGACACGAAGGATGCCGCACTGCCCGAACCGTCCCGGTCGATCTGGAACAGGGTGTCTCCACCCTCCTGCAGGAAACGGGCATGGCCTGTGGTCAAGGGGTTCGCCCCTGCAGCAAGTCCGCTCAACTGACCAAGCATCGACCCCAGGCCGATGACATCCACACCCGACTGGCCGAAGTCCGCCACCACGTCGACCGTCCAGGCCGCCGCCAGATTGCCGCCCAGCAGATAGCTGTCCGCCCCGGCCCCGCCGTAGAGCGTGTCGATGCCCGTCCCGGCCCCCACCTCAAGAAACTGGTCATTGCCACCGTTGCCGTAGAAGAGGTTCGCCCCCTCGCTGTCGACAAACCGGTCCGCGCCGGCACCGCCATGCAGCGAGTCGTTGCCGGACCGCCCGATCAGCAGGTCCGTGCCGGCGGCATCGGACTGGCTGCTGTCTCCATAAAGCGCATCATCCCCCGCGCCACCGTCCAGCGTGTCGGTGCCGAAGCCGCCGAAGAGCGTGTCGTTCCCCGCGCCGCCGGTCAGGGCATCGTTCCCCGTCCCGCCGGTGAGCAAGTCGTTTCCGCCCCCGGTGGTGAGCGACGTGCCGACGTTCGAGGTCGTTATCGTGGCAGAAACGGTCCCGAGTTCCGCCGAAAGATCAAGCGGGCCGCCGGTTGTCACCGTCAATGTGACTGGGGCGGCAGGCGTGGCCGCCGAATGGCGAATTACATCGAAATCTTCAAATTCAATTGCGGTCCTGGAAACGTTCGCGCCATTCGTATTCAAAGTTCCAGGCATGTTCTGACCCCCTACCATGCGCGCGAATCGCGGTCGCTGATTAAATTTCGGTGAACGCTCCAGAGGAATTGTAAATGCAGGGAGTCATTAATCGTCCGGCAGCCTTGATATGCGCCACGGTGCCCGTATTCCGGTCGCCCCGGGGATTGCCACGTTTTCCGGCTGCTTCTGCGCGCGCCCGCGACCGGCGCGGTGCGGCGGTCAGGGGGAATGACCGGCAGGGGAAAGGGCCACGCCCGGATGCCAGCCCAGGGAAACCGCCGCGACGCGCACCGGTCCCCGCGCCGACCGCAACCTTGCAAAGGGGGCGCGTGGCGCGGCAGCGGGTCACCGGCTATGGGCCGGAGGGTGCCGCAGCCGACCCCACAGTCAGGATCGGCCATCCCTGCAATGGCGGATACGGCACCCGGTGTTGCCCTGACACGCCGCCCCGGTTGCAGTCTGGATGCATTTCGGTCTAGCTGAAATTTCTGCAACAGGAAATTGCATGGCCAGCGGTCCGGACAAGACAGGAAATCCAAGCTCGCCCGCCGGGCGCATCAGACTCGCCCGTCCGTCGGACGCCGAGGCTGCGCAATGATCGACCGGCTGATCTATGACGGCAACCGGTCCAAGGTCTTTCATCGGATCACCGCGGACGGCACGGCCTATGCGGTCAAGGTCCTGAACCTGGAATTTCCCACGCCGGCGGATATTGCCCAGTTTCATGGCGAAGTCGATACCATCGCGGGGCTCGATCTGCCCGGTCTGCGCCGCGCGGTGGCCAAAACACGCGAGAACACGCGCCATGTCCTGATCATGGAATGGGTGCCGGGCGTCACCCTGCGCGAGGCGTTCCGCGGCAAGTCCGGCGACATCATCGACGCCCTGCACATCGCGATCGCCATTGCCGACGTGCTGGCCGGGGTCCACGACGCCGGGATCATCCACAAGGACCTGACGCCGCAGAACCTGCTGGTGGACCTGCAGGCGCGCCGGGTCTGGCTGATCGACTTCGGCCTGTCCACCCGGCTGACGCTGAAGCAACCGTTCACCGGCAACGCCGACCTGATTGAAGGCACGCTTGCCTACATCTCGCCCGAGCAGACCGGGCGGATGAACCGCACGCTGGACCATCGCAGCGACCTGTATTCCTTTGGCATCACGCTTTACGGCATGCTGGCCGGTGCGCCGCCGTTCGAGGCGCCCGACGCGCTGGAACTTGTCCATGCGCATCTGGCAAAACGGCCCGTGCCCCTGAAGGCCCGCGTTCCGGCGGTGCCGCAGGTGCTGTCGGACATCGTTGCCCGGCTGCTGGCCAAGAACGCCGACGACCGCTACCAGTCGGCGCGGGGGGTCAGGCACGACCTTGCCCGCTGCCTTGCCGAATTCGAGCGTACCGGCGATATTGCGCCGTTCCGGCTTGCCACCCGCGACCATACGTCGGTCTTCCGTCTGCCGCAAAAGCTGTACGGACGGGCAGATGAGGTCGAGCGGATCGTCAGGGCCTTTGAAGACAGCGCCGAGGGTGCGCGCAAACTGGTGCTGGTGGGGGGGCAGTCGGGCGTCGGCAAGACCGCGCTGGTGCAGGAAGTTCACCGGCCGATCACCGCGCGCCGCGGCTATTTCTGCCGCGGCAAGTTCGACCAGTTGCAGCGCGCCACCCCTTATTTCGCCGTGCTCGAGGCATTCGGCGACCTGATCGACACCCGTCTGACCGAAGATGAGGGCCGTCTTGCCGCGCTGCGCGCCAGCCTGTCCGAAGCCCTGGGCGAGGAAGGACGGGTGCTGACCAACGTCCTGCCCAATCTGGAACATGTCATCGGCGTGCAACCACCGGTGGCCGAGGTTGGCGGCGCCGAGGCGCAGAACCGGTTCCGCTATGTGTTTCGCAAGTTCGTGCGCGCCCTGATTACGGCCGAGGCGCCGGTCGTGATCTTCATCGACGATCTGCAATGGGCCGATTCCGCCTCGCTCGACCTGCTGCAGGCGCTGCTGACCGATCCCGAAAGCGGCTATCTGATGCTGGTCTGCGCCTATCGCGAGAATGAGGTCGATCCGACCCATCCGTTCCTGCGCATGGTGGATGCAGTCACCGAAACCGGCCTGGTGCCCGAACGGGTGCGGGTCGATGCCCTGTCCGGGGCCGATCTGGTGGCGCTGCTGTCGGATGCGCTGGCTGCAGACGCGGACAGCGTCGTGCCGCTGGCCCGGCTGGTCCATGACAAGACGCGCGGCAACGCCTTTTTCGCCACCGAGTTCCTGAAGATGCTCGCCGGCGAGGGGCTGCTGCGCTTTGATGTCGGCACGTCCCGCTGGCAGTGGGAAACGGAGCGGATCGCCGCGCTGTCGGTGTCGGACAATGTGGTGGACCTGCTGGCGGCCAAGGTGCGCCAACTGGCCCCCGAGACCCGCCTGGCGCTGCAGGGGGCCGCCTGTCTGGGCAACCGGTTCGACGGCGACACCCTGTGCGGCATTGTCGGCGTGGAGGCCGCGACGCTGGCCGGGCACCTGCATCCGGCGCTGGCCGAGGGGCTGGTTCTGCCGCTTGGCGGCGGCGCTTTCGCGTTCAGCCATGACCGCATCCAGCAGGCGGTCTATTCGCTGATCCCCGAGGCCGAGCGGGCACGGGTGCACCTGGACATCGGCCGGACCCTGAAGGCCCGCAGGGCAGGGCAGGGCGGGGCTGTGCCCGTGTTCGACATGGTAGACCAGCTCAACCGCGGCAGCGCGCTGATGACCGACCGGGCCGAGATACTCGGCCTGGCGGGGCTGAACCTTGACGCGGGGCGGCAGGCAAAGCTGAATTCGGCCTTTCCCACCGCGCTTGCCTATCTTGACCGGGGCATCTGCCTGTTGCGCGACGGCGGGGGCGGCGATCCATGGGACGACCACTATGACCTGACGCTGGCGCTGTTCACTGAGGCGACCGAGGCGGCCTATCTGAGCGGTGCCTTCGACCGGATGGAACTGTGGTTCCGCGAGACGCTGGACCGCGCGCGCGGCATTCCCGACAAGGTGCGCCCCTACGAAATCCGGATTCTGGCGCTGAAGGCGGAAAACCGTTTCATCGAGGCGATCGACACCGGGCTGGAGGTGCTGGCGGTGCTGGGCGAACGCTTTCCGGCACGGCCCAACCCCGGCCATGTGTTCGCGGACCTGGCGGTGACCTGGGCGGCGCTGCGGGGCCGCAGCAACGCCGACCTCATGGCCCTGCCGCGCATGAGCGACCCCGAGAAAAGCGCCGCCATGCGGATCATCGCGAACATCACCTCGTCGGTCTATTGGGGCAGGCCGAACCTTGTCCCGCTGGTCGTGTTCCGCATGGTGCGGCTGTCGCTGCGCCACGGCAATCATCCGGTGTCGTGTTTTGCCTACGGGGCCTACGGCGTGCTGATGTGCGGCGTTCTGGGTGCCATGCGCGAGGGGTACCGGTACGGGCAGCTTGCGCTTGATCTTCTTGACCTGCTGGATGCGAAGGAATGGAAGGCGCAGATCTATGTCACGCCCTATTCGCTGATCAACCACTGGAACGAGCATGTCCGCACCACGCTGCGGCCCTTGCAGCAATCGTTCGAGATCGGGATGGAGACAGGGCTGGTCGAATTCGCCTGTGTCAACACCAACATCTACTGCATCCAGTCCTTTCTGTGCGGTCGCCCCCTGCTGCGCGTGGAAGAGGAAACGCGTGCCTACAATGCCCTGTACCGCCAGTTCCGGCAGGAAACGAACCTCAACTACAACGAGGTGTTCCGGCAGGCGATGCTGAACCTGATGGGGCGTTCGGAGGACCCGGTGCGACTGACGGGCGACGCCTATGACGAGGCGAAGATGCTGGCCCAGACCGCCGAGAGAAGCGACAAGACAGGTGCGTTTTTCATCCATTTCAACAAGTTGATGCTTTGCTGCCTGTTCCGCCGCTACGACGAGGCTGACCGCCATGCGGCTGCGGCGCGTGCATTGCTGGGTGCGGTGCTGGCCAAGTTCGAAATTCCGAACCATGCCTTCTATGCGGCGCTGACCTCGCTGGCGCTGGCCAGGCGCGCGCGCGGCACGGCGCGGCTTGCCCATCTTGTCCGCGCCCGCCGCGACATCGCGCGGCTGAAACGCTGGTCACGCACGGCACCGCAGAACTATCGGCACAAATACGACCTCTGCGCCGCCGAACTGGCCCGCGTGACCGGGCGCGAGGGCGCGGCGCGGCTGGCCTATGACCGTGCCATCGCAGGCGCGTCGGAACAGGACTTTCTGCACGAACAGGCGCTGGCCTATGAACTTGCCGGGCGCTTCTATGCCGAGACCGGGCGCACCGTGCTGGCCGAGTTCCACCTGAAGGCCGCCTATACGACCTACCGGGAATGGGGGGCCACCGCCAAGCTGCGCGATCTTGCCGAAACCTATCCCAAGTATCTTGCCACCGGCGACGCCGGCAGCTCCGGCGCGGCCACGACCACGATCCATGGGGCCAGCCTTGATCTTGTGACGGTGCTCAAGGCGTCCACGACCATTTCGGGCGAGGTGGTGCCGTCAAGGCTTCTTGGCGTGCTGATGCGGATCGTGCTGGAAAATGCGGGCGCAACGCGGGGTCTTTTGCTGCTGGACCGCAACGGCAAGGGCGATCTTCGCGTCATGGCCGAGGGTGTCGAAGGCGGCGGGCGGCTGGAGGTGATGCAGGAAACGCCGCTGTCCGCATATCCCGACCTGCCGGTGCCCATCGTCAGCTTTGTTCACCGCACCGGCGACACGGTCATGATTTCCGATGCCGCGACCGATGACCGTCTGGGCGCAGGTGCGCCGGGCGGCGTGGCGCGAAGCGGGTCGATCCTGTGCGTGCCGATCCTGAACAGCGGCCGCGCGGTCGGGGTGCTGTATCTGGAAAACAACCTGACCACGGGAGCTTTCACGCGCAGCCGGGTTGACCTGCTGTCGCTGTTGTCGGGGCAGATCGCCGTCTCGATCAACAATGCGCTTCTGTACGAGCGGCTGGAACAGAAGGTATCGGAACGCACTGCCGAACTGGAGCGTGAACAGCAGAAAAGCGATGCGCTGCTGCGCAACATCCTGCCCGCCGAAACGGCCGATGAATTGCGCCGGAACGGCCATGCCGTCGCCCGCCACTATGATCGCGTCACGGTCCTGTTCACCGATTTCCAGGGCTTTACCGAACTATGCGCCCGCCTGACCCCGTCGGAACTGGTGGCCGAGATCGACGCCTGCTTCAAGGCGTTCGACCTGATCGCCGAACGGCACCGCGTCGAAAAGATCAAGACCATCGGCGATGCCTTCATGGCCGTGGGCGGCCTGCCGGTGCCGAATTCGACCCATGCCGAAAACGTGGTGGCCGCCGCGCTCGAGATGCGCGATTTCATGCGCCACCGGGTCGAGACGGGCGATGGTCGCGCATTGGCTGTGCGGATCGGCGTTCATACCGGCCCGGTTGTGGCGGGTGTGGTCGGATTGCTGAAATTCCAGTACGATGTCTGGGGCGATACCGTGAACATCGCCGCCCGGATGGAGGCAGCAGGGCAAGCGGGCGAAGTCAACGTGTCCCGCGACACGTTCGACCTTGTCAAGGACCGGTTCGACTTCACGTTCCGGGGCAATCTGGAGGCAAAGGGCAAAGGGCATCTTCCGATGTACTTTGTCGATCATCTGCACGACGGCGCGGAAAGGAAACGACACGATGGACACGTTCAGGCCTCCCGCTGAAAGCTGGACAACCGCCGACGGCGCGCAGGTTGACGAAAGAGGCATCCGCGACATCATCGACCGTGCAAAGCGCGAAACCCGGGTCGATTTCAAATACGACGGCGCTTTCTTCACGCCGCGCCTGCGCGGGATCAATCATCTCGAGGTCGGGCGGTCAAGGATCATCTCCAGCCCGCTGGCGATCATCCTTGAATGGCTGTATCTGCAATTCACCCGCCTGCGGGACGGAATGCAGCGGCTTTCGGAGTGGCTGTTTCCGCGCCATGACAGGCTTTGGTGTGACCATGTGGACAGCCACCTTGTCGGTCGCGTGATCCATGCCGACCGTCGCGGCGACGGTGCGCCCATCCACAATCTGCACGTCGAATTCTGGGGCCGGACCTGGATCGGCACCTGGCGCAAGCTGGCGGTCGGCAGAACGGATCGCGACGGCAATTTCCGCCTGCCCTTCGATCTGCGGCAGGCGCGGCGGATATCGCTGCGGCACCTGTATTTCGAGGTTCACACCACAACCCGGGTCTATTTCGACGCCGATACCCCGCGGCTTCATTTCGACCTGTGGGTGCGGCAGCCCGTCCCGAAATCCGACCTGATCGGGATGGATTACAACCTGCGCACCTTGCAGCTTGATTTCTGGTGCTATCGCGAAGATGCCCCGGCCCCGCGTGCGCGGGTGAATGCAGAAGGTACTGCCCCCGAACATTACAGCCACGGGCGCGAAGACGCGATGATGCAGCAGATCATCCCGATCGAACTGACCAAGCTGAAGCATCTGGAGCAGATCACCCTGGCCCCGGGCACGCTGACCATCGACCAGATCCAGAAGGATTACCCCGAAAACCTGACCACCTGCATCGAGAAGTACCTGCCCGGATACACGCGCGGCGACGACTGGTTCGGCGAGCGCATGATGAACGGAATGAACCGCGGCTATTTCCAGCCCGACCCCGAGGCGCAGGGCAGCTACTGGATCAGGTATTTCGGCAAATGCTGGTATGACAGCAACGAAGTCTATGCGATGCCGGACGTGGATATCCGCTTTACCCTCAAGGATGACGGCCTGCCCAGGCCGTCAGAAATTCGCCTGACCGGGCGGCTCAGCGCCCATGACCACGATCCCTGGGCCACGCGCAGCTACACCCCGATGGACGGGGCGTCCTGGACCCATGCAAAGCGGGTAGCCCGTGTGGCCGGGGCCTTCAACACCGAGGTCGAGGAACATTTTGCAGGCACCCATCTGAACACCGAGCAATTCGCCGTTGCCTGTTATCGAAATCTGCGCCTCAACCCCGTGGCGGCCCTTCTGATGCCCCACCTGAAGGAGGTGTCGATCCTTGATCACACCGCCGACCGCACCCTGATCGGCGGTTACATCCCGTCGGCGGCTGCGCTGACCGAAAAGGGGCTGCAGCAGCGGACGCGTGACATCCTGGGTGTGCTTGACTGGAAAGGCTGGCGGCCGATGACGCCGATCAGCCCGGCCCATTCCTGCGCGCGCGCCGAGGCGCTGTTCTGGGACGTGGTGTCCACCTATGTCGAGGATTTCTTTGCGGACCGGGCCGCCGAAATCAGGGAACACTGGTACGAGGTGTACCGCTTTTCCGAAGACCTCGTGACCCATTCCGTTCCGGTCGCCTTCACGGCACCGGGCGACAGACCGCCGGAGGGCGAGAACTGGGCCGCGCTGGCACGGCGGCGGCTGGACTACTATCGCGGCCAGTACTGCTTTGATCCGTCGCTTGACCGACCGGTGATCGACGGGCAGCCGCGTGCGCTGTCGCGCATCACGGCTGCGCAGTCCTTTGACGCGGCAGGGCCGGAAGACTGGGACAATCTGAAACAGGCGTGCAGATATGCAATCATGCAGGCGACCTACATGCACACCTGGATCAACGAACACCAGTATGATGACCTGGGCGAGGTCTTCTACAGTTGCGGCGGTCTGCGGTTCGGCACCAAACCCGACGGCATCATGGCGCCGGAAAGCGATCTTGAAATCGCCCTCGATCTGGTCCGGGCCACACAGATGCTGTTCTTCACCAATCTGCTGTCGCGCACGGAATACGGCTTCATCACCCGGAACGAGGAAGGCGACGTCAACCCGCGCTTTGCGCGCGCGCTGGAATCACGGCGCGACGCGTTCCGGCTGCTTGGGGTCGATATCGACGCGATCGAATCGAGGACGAACATATGAGCTTTGAAGCCCCTGGTGCTCCGGGTCGGGTCGAGGCGTACTGGCTGCGCCGGGTGTTCGACAGGCTGGTGCTGTGGCTGTATGTCAAACTCTTTTCCCTGATGCTGGCGCTGTTCCTGTGTTTCCCGTCGCGCCAGCGGATGAGCCACAACAACGGGATCGCCGCGACCGGAACGGTACGGATCGTCGATCATCCCACATTTCCGCCGAACGAATTCTTCCAGCCGGGGCGCCAGTTTCCCGTTCGTATCCGCCATGCGTCGGCCACGTTCCTGGACGATGCCATGAACTGCATCCGCAGCCTGTCGATCAAGTTCTCGGACCACCATTTCCGCAGCCCCTTCGACATCGAGATGAACAGCGGCGAGACCAGCCTGTTCTGGTCGGCGGCCAGTTTCCTGAAATTCGCGCAGATGCGGAAGGAAAAATACGGGATCGAGTATCGCGAATACAACCGCCGCTATCCCGACGGTCTGGTCGGGTCGCAGAAGGCGGGGCGGCGGCACGCAAGGTCGTTCCTGCACCTGCACTATTACTGCAAGACTCCGTTCCACTACATCGGAACCGACGGGATCAGGCGCTATGCCAAGTACCGCATTGTTCCCGCCGACGGCACGCCGGAAAGCGGGATCAACACGGACCCAAGCGATTGGGACCAGTGCAATCAGCGCGTCCTGCCGCATGAAACGCGCGGGCGGAACTATCTGAAATACGAATACGAGGATCGGGTCCGGCGGGAAGGGGCGCAGTATCTGATGCAGATCCAGACGCGCCCGGCATCCGAAAACGAAGACCCCGAGGTGTTCAACAACATGGTGCTCTGGGACGCGGGCATCTTTCCCTGGCATGATCTGGCCCTGATCGACATCACCCGGACGCTTGACTGGAAGGAAAGCACGCTGACCACCTTTTCGGTCAACAACATGCCGAAATCGCTTGGGGTCATCCCGGCGGCTTCGATCTTCGACTACAATTCGCTGAATTACATGCGCGCGCATTCCGAAATTGCGCGCCGCGCGCGACTGCTGTCCTACCGCGTCTTCGGCATGGTGCCGCCGATCCCCGACAACGACAATCGCAACATCTCGGACTGGGGGAAATAGAGGGCAAGGGCCGCGCGTAGACGGGCGGGACCGCCGAAGATGCCGCCATCTGCCGGCACGCGGTCTGCCGCATGCCTCCGCGTTTCAAGGACAGAGGTCTTTTGCGGTGATCTCGTCCGTAATCAAGGTGGTCGGGCTCAGCGTCTTCAGCGCGGCGCGCAGGGCAATGCGTTTCTCCTTGCCGCCCGAAACCAGAACCCGTTCAGCCGTGCGGCGCAGGCTGGCAAGGTCCACCGAAATCACGCGCGCGTTGACATCGTGATCGATCACCACCCCGTTTTCGTCGATGAAATTGTACAGCACATCGCCGACCGCCCCGGCATCGATCAGGGACCGGCGGTCTGATTCCGTGATATAGCCGGTGCGGTAACTGGTCGTCAGGGTCGAGATGCCGCCCACCGACAACAGCGCGACATCCAGCTTGTTGGCCATCTCGAAAATCGCGGCAAGGCCGCAGCGTTCCAGCAGGGCATGCTTGGTTTCGGGGCTGTCCACCACCGCAGGCGCGGGGATCAGAAAGCCTTCGGCCTGAAAAAGCTCGGCGAATTGCCAGGCGAATTCTGCCGGGTTGAACCGTCGCGCCGCCGCGATTCCGCCCAGGAGCGACACCACGCGGAAATCCTCCAGCGTCTCGCCCGAAATGAAGGGCAGGGTGTTGTACAGCGTGCGGCCCCAGCCCACACCCACCGTCATGCCCGATTTCATCAGACCCGAGATGAAATTGCCCGCCGCCGCCGCGATCACCTTGACCGGGTCTTCGTCGGGGTCGGCAAAGGGCGCGACGATGACGCGATTGATGCCGTACCGGGTCTCGATTTCACGTTCCAGCTCGATCAGCTCTGCCAAAGGGGCGGAAACGGTGACCCGCACCTCGTTGCGGCGGCGGGCATCGGCCAGAAGGCGCACCACCATCACCCGGCTGATGCCAAGCTGCACCGCAATGTCATTCTGGGTACTGCCTTCGACGTGATACAGCCAGACAGCCCTTGCCCTCAGACGGTCGGTTTCGCTTTGCGAGGCGGTGGCCTGTTTGGCAGGCTGCATCGGCTATCCCTGATTGTCGTGCCCTGGTGCGGTCGATGCCGATGCGAGGTGCCGCGACAGGATGCGCGCAACCCGCTCCGGGCATTCGATCTGCGGAACATGGCCTGCATCGGGCAAAAGGTGAAGCGCGTAATCGCCCGCCACGCCAAGGGCCTGCCGCCAGGGCAGGATATGGTCGCTGCGACCCCAGACCAGGCTGACCGGTGCCTGGGTCCGGGCAAGTGCCGGGCGCAGGTCGAACGGCTGCACCCCGTCGGGGAACAGAACCCCGGCCATATCGGCCTGGCAGGCCCGCAGCATCGGGTCGCCGCGCTGTTTCATCGCGGCGCGGGCATAGTCGTCGCTGATGCCGTCGGGGGTTGCCGTCAGACGGCGCAGCCACGGGGCCAGGCTTTCGGCGCGGCTGGCGCGGGTGATCCCGGTCAGGGTGGCGGCGTCGATCTCGGGTCCCATCCCTGCGGGAGCCAGCAAGCACAGGCTTGCCACCCGCCGGGGCCGGATGTCGGCGATCGCCAGCGCCAGCGCACCGCCCAGGGAATGGCCCAGCAGGTCCACCCGGTCGTGGTCCCGCGTCGCCAGGTCAAAGGCTTCGGTCATCATCCGCGCAAGGTCGGCAAAACTGCGCACTCTGCGGCGCGGCGACCGGCCATGGCCCGGAAGGTCGATCCGGATCAGCGGGCGACCGGGCCCCAGGGCCTTTTCCAGCGGTGCCCAGCCTTGGCTGTCGGCGGTAAAGCCGTGGATCAGGACCAGCGGCAGGCCAGTGCCCGTCCGGGTGTTGATGTGAAGGGGGCCGGGCTGGGCGATCCAGGCCGCAGGCGGCACGGCTGGTATCGGCTGGTCAGGGGCGTGGTCTAGGGCCGCCGCAACATCGCCGCGCTGCACGCGCCCCCGGGGGCCGGTACCGGGAATTTCGGCAAGATCGAGCCCTGCCGTGCGGGCAGCGGCCCGGGCGGCGGGGGTGGCGCGCACGCCTGCCTCGGCCTCGAGTGCAGCGGCCATCCCTGGTGCTGCCGCCGCATCTTGCCGCAATGCCTCCGGCCCCGGTCCTTGCGTCGCCACAGGCGCATCGGGTCGTGGACCGACGGTCACGTCGGGCGCATAGATATAGGCCACAACGCTGCCGACCGGCACTTTGTCGCCCGGCTGCGCCGTGATGTGATACAAGGTGCCGGTGGCGGGGGACTCGACCTCCATCGCGGCCTTGTCGGTTTCGATGTCAAACAGCGGCGCGCCCCGGGTGACACTTTCGCCTTCGGCCACATGCCAGACCGCAAGGGTGCCATGGGTCATGTCCATGTCGACCTTGGGCAGGATCACTTCGGTCGGCACATTACACCTCGCGGCGGGCAAGGCGGCGGGCGGCGGCCTCGATGCTGTCCACCTGCGGCACCGAAGCGCGTTCCAGATCGGGGTTGTAGGGCACCGGGGCATCCGCCGCCCCCAACCGCAGGATCGGCGCGTCGAGAAAATCGAAGGCATCGCTTTCGGCCACTGCCGCGCTGATTTCGGCCCCGATGCCAAAGGCCTTCACCCCCTCGTAGACCACCATCAGCCGCCCGGTCCTGCGTACCGATGCAAGGATCGTTTCATGGTCGATGGGCCGGATCGACCGCAGGTCGATCACCTCGGCGTCAATCCCTTCGGCGGCGAGCCTTTCGGCAGCCTCCAGCGCGCGATGGACCATGATCGACCCTGCCACGATGGTCAGGTCGCTGCCCGTCCGCCGCACGGCGGCCTTGCCGATGGGAGTGGTGTAGCTTCCGGCGGGGACGTGCCCCTTCATCTTGTACAGCAGCTTGTGTTCGAAGATCATCACCGGGTCGGGGTCGGCCAGCGCCGCCAGCAGCATGCCCTTGGCATCTTCGGGGGTTGAAGGTTGCAGCACCTTCAGCCCCGGCACATGGCCGAACCACGCCTCGATGCTTTGGCTGTGCTGCGCTGCAGCCCCGGTGCCCGAGCCGGACGGCAGCCGGAACACCACCGGCACCGAGGCCTCGCCCCCCAGCATGTAGCGCAGCTTGGCCGCCTGGTTGACGATCTGTTCCATCGCCAGCATGGCAAAGTCGCTGAACTGGAATTCGTAGATCGGCTTCAGCCCGGTCAGCGCCGCGCCGACGGCCACGCCCGCGCCGCCCAGTTCGGAAATCGGCGTGTCCATCACGCGGTCTGGTCCGAACCGGTCCACCAGATCCAGCGTCACCTGAAACGCCCCGCCATAGACGCCGATGTCTTCGCCCATCAGAATGACGGTGGGGTCGGCCTCCATCGCGATGGCCATCGCCTCGCGGATGGCTTCGGCGTAAGACAGCGTGCGCAAAGCCTGATCCTGGTGCATGGCGTTCATCTCACTTCTCCGCGTAGACGTAGCGGGTCACCTCGGACACGTTCGGGGCAGGGCTTGCCTTGGCGAACGCGATCCCGGCCTCCACATCCGCAATGGCGGCGGCAAGGATCGCATCGGCCCCGGCCTGGTCCAGCACCCCATGCGCGATCAGTTCGGCCTGAAACCGCGCGATCGGGTCGCGCGTCATCCACTCTTCGATCTCTTCCTTGCTGCGATAGCGGTTGCGGTCGGACTTGGAATGGCCGCGCCAGCGGTAAGTCACATTTTCCACCAGCGACGGTCCGTCCCCGGCGCGGGCCCGTGCGATGGCGATATGCACCGCTTCGGCCACGGCCGAGAAATCATTGCCGTCCACGGTGACACCGGGCATCGCATAGGCCACGGCCCGGTCCGCGACCTGCCTGACTGCCGTCGAGCGTGCTGTTGAGGTTGACATGCCGTAGCCGTTGTTTTCGCAGACAAAAACCACCGGAAGCTTCCACACCGATGCCATGTTCAGGGCCTCGTGGAACGCGCCCTCATTGTTGGCCCCGTCACCGAAAAAACAGACCGTCACGTCCGGCCTGCCCAGCCGCCGGGCAGACAGGGCGGCACCGACGGCGATGGGCAGACCGCCCCCCACGATGCCATTCGCGCCCAGGTTGCCGGTCTTCACGTCGGCAATGTGCATGGACCCGCCACGCCCGTGGCAATAGCCGGTTTCCTTGCCGAAGAATTCGGCGAACATGCGCCCCACATCGGCCCCTTTGGCGATGCAGTGCCCATGACCGCGATGGGTCGAGGTGATCTTGTCGCTGTCGGTCAGTTCCATGCAGGTGGCCATGGCGCTGGCCTCCTGCCCGATGGACAGGTGCATCGTGCCGTGGATCAGGCCCCGCATGTAGCTGTCTTCGGCACCTTCCTCGAAGCGCCGGATCAGATGCATCCGCTTCAGCGCCTCGCGCAGACGATCCGGCGGATAGGTGCGGATGGCAAAGGGGCGGTTGTCGGGCGCGGCCACGGCTTACAGGCCCAGCATCTTGTCTTGGCGGGCGCGCAGGGCGACGATCCGGCTGCCTTCGGGCAGGGCGGTGTTTGCCGTGGTGATCAGCGTGCCCTTGGCGATGGGGGCCGTCACCCGCGCCCCGGTCAGCAGGCCGCAGGGAATGGCTTCGGCGGCACGGGCCTCGGCGGCCTCCATGATCCAGGCGCGGTAACAGTATTCGCCGATCTGGTCCAGCGTGTCGCCCACCGCCAGGTCCTTCTTGGCCACGGCACAGACTTCGGCCACGGGACGGGCCATCGGCACCATGTCGGCCTTGCCGTACAGCACGACGCGCGCGCAGGTCAGCGGCACTTCCAGCGAGGTCAGGTGATAGGGGCGAAAGAAGGTGAAATACGGCCCCTTGCCCATCTTGAGGTCTTCCATCCGTTCCCGGATGCGGGGGTGGTCCATTTCGGCCACCACAAAGACACCGGGGGCCACGCCCTTGCCGATGGTGAAATCGACGCGGCCTTCGCCCGAGGACAGAAGCCCCCCTGCCGATTGCGGCACCAGCACCTTGTTCAACTCGTCCCGCGAACAGGCCGGCCCGTGCATGCCGGGCCTGTCGGGGATCAGGCCGGTGGCGTTGGCGATGGCGGCCATTTCCACCATGGTCTTCGATCCGTCCACGAATTCCACCAGCATCCGGGGGTTCATGTGGCGGCGGATCGCCTCTTCGGTGTAGGCGTCGGGGGTGGCGTCGATGTTCAGCGGATTGTTCTTGCCCTTGCCCGCGCTGACGATCCGGTGCCCCATGGCCGATACGAATTCGATCAGTTCCATGCAGGACGACGGCTCGTCCCCGGCACCCAGGCTGTAGATCACCCCCAGCCGTTCGGCCTCGGCGCGCAGATAGGCCCCGATGGTCACGTCGGCCTCGACATTCATCATCACAAGGTGCTTGCCGCGCTCCATCGCCCGCAGCCCGATGTCCGCCCCGACCGACGGCACGCCGGTGGCATCGACCACCACATCGATCAGCCCCGCCTCCAGCAGCGCCTCCACATTGTCGGTAACGGCGATATGGCCGGACTCCATGGCGGCATTGGCGGCCCCGGGGGTTGCCACCTTGCGCGACCGGTCATTGCTGCCATAGGCGATCTCGACCGACCGGGCTGCGGCCCCGGGTTTCAGTTCCGAGATCACGCCGACCTCGATCCCGCGCATGTGCGCGATGCGGCTGACGATGTCGGTGCCCATCTCGCCCGCGCCAACCAGTCCGACACGGATCGGTTTTCCGCTTTCTGCTCGGGCGGCCAGGTCCCTTGCAAGACCCGTCAGGGCGACGTTGGTCGGCATTTCGCATTCTCCTTCGCAGGCGTTTTAGGCACCTTATTTGAACATCTGTTCTTCTGTCAATCAAGAGTACACGCTGCACCGCAGCAAAAAGCGCAAGAAATAGTCGTTGACAGGTGACCGTGCTTGAACAGATGATACATAAGTGTAACGAAAGTTCACACCCCGCCGTCAGGGCATCCATCGCGTCCGAGGAGAAGGAAAAGACGCCCTGCTTGCACCGCGTGCGGCCAACCGATCAAGTATCGCCAAGGGAGGACGATCAGAATGACACTTCGTTTGGGGGGGATGTCCCGCCGCTCGTTCCTGCGCACCGGGGCCGCCTTTGGCGTGGCCACGGGCGCAGCCGGACTGAAGATGCCGGCACTGGCCCAGTCGGGTCTGCCGGATATCCAGGCCACGCTCGATGGAATCTCTGTCGAGAACTATGTGCGGGCCGACTATCGCAAGCTGTATGACATGACGAACGATCCGCTGTGGGAACCGTCCAAGGACTGGATCCGCACGGTTGACTGGGAAAAGGTTCGGTCCGAATTCGCCGGCACGACGGTGCGCTTTGCCATCGGCGCGGCCGACCAGGAATCGGCCGCCGAAGGGCTGAAGCCGTTCGAGGCGCTGTCGGGCATCAAGGTCGAACTGGTTCCGATCCCGGATGACAGCATCTATGACAAGGCGATTTCCGAATTCATCTCGGGCAATGCCTCGTTCGATGCGCTGCAGTTCTTCTCGGCCTGGCTGGGCGACTTCGCGGCCCCGGGCTTTCTTGCGCCGCTGGACGACTACGCCGCCAAGTGGGCGCTGCCGCTGGACGATTTCTATGACACCTACCGCCTGAACTACGGCTATTTCGGCGGCAAGCTGGTGGGCCTGCCGTTCGACTGCGACATCCAGATGGTGCATCTGCGCAAGTCGATCCTGGAACCGATCCTGGGCGGCCCCATCGACCTGTCGAAATCGGTGCCGACCTATGACGAGCTGATCCGCATCACGGCCGAGGCGAACAAGCTGGCAAAGGACAATGGCGTGGCGGGGATCGGCCTGCTGGGCGCGCGCGGCTTCTGGTCGACCTATTCCTGGCAGCACATTGCGGCCCAGGCCGGGATGATGCTGTTCGATGACCAGTGGAACCCGACCCTGAACACCGATGCCGGGATGAAGGGGCTCGACACGCTGCTCGCGCTGTCCAAGAACGCCATCGAAGGCGTTGCGGGCGCAGGATGGGGCGAGAACCGTGCCGCCTGGCTGGGCGGTCAGGTGGCGGCCAACATCAGTTGGCAGGACAGCGGCACCCAGGCCATGCGCCCGGACCAGAGCCAGATCGTCGGCGATTTCGTCACGATCTTCGAACCGCGCATCGACGGCGGCCGCTTTGCCCCGCCGAACATCGCGGGATCGACCTCGGTCGTCACGGCGACCAGCAAGAACCCCGAAGGCGCGTTCCTGATGCTGGCCTTCCTGACCACCTCGTCCATCATGGCGATGAACGAGGCAAACGCAAACGGCGTGGCACCCGGCTATCGGTCGGTCTTGGCCAACGAACGGCTGCGGGCGGTCTCGCAGCCGATGGCGGTCTGGGCGGCAAGCCTTGACCACGCCTGGTGCAGCCCGCGTCTGCCCGGCATGTTCGAGATGGAACAGGCGCTTGGCAACGAGATCAACCGGGCGATCACCGGCCAGATCACCGCCAAGGAGGCGCTGGACAACGGCCAGGCCGCCTGGGTTGCGATCATGGCGAAGAACGGCTTCAAGGATGGCACCGGCCCGGTGGCCTATGCCGATGTCGCGCCCGGACTGTTCGTGGGCGACGGCAAAGCCCTACCGTTCTGATCCGATGGGACCTGACCTTTCCCAGGTTCCCGCACAGGGGGTGGCGCAAGCCGCCCCCGACCGCAGGGGAACGCTGCCCCGGCGCCGAAGCCCCTTGCTTCGCAAGGCGTTTCCGTACCTGCTGCTGGCCCCGGCCATGGTCTATCTGCTGGCGATCACGCTGTATCCGGGCCTCTTCGCCATCTACCAGAGCCTGTTCGTGGTCAAGTTCCTGACCTGGACCTGGACCGGTTTCGGCAACTATTCCGCCATTCTGCAGGACCGCGAGTTCTGGGCGGCCCTGGGCAACACGGCACTGATCGGTGCCATATCCCTGTCGCTGCAGACCGCCATCGCGCTTGCGCTTGCCTATTTCGCCTATCGCGATCCGCTGATCCGCGGCTGGCGCATCGTGTTTCTGATGCCGATGCTGTTCATGCCCTCGGCCGTGGCCTTCATCTGGAAACTGGCCTTCAATGACGGGCGGGTGATTTCCGACCTCTTGGGCCGGCTTGGCCTGATCGAAGGCAATCTGGACTGGCTGGGCAGCATCTGGCTGGCACGGCTGACCCTGATCGTTGCCGATGTCTGGCAGTGGACGCCGTTTCTGTTCATCATCTTCGTGGCCGCCCTGCAGGGCCAGGATCAGGAGATCGAAGAGGCCGCACGGCTGGATGGCGCAAGCTGGCCCGCGATCTTCTGGAACGTCTCGCTGCCGATGATGCGCCCGGTCATCGTCGTCGCCGTCACCCTGCGCGGGATCGACATCACGACCATGTTCACCAACGTCTATGTCATGACCCAGGGCTCGCCCGGCGGCGCGACCGAAACGATGAGCTATTTCATCTACCGGCAGGGGTTCCGCATGTTCAACTTCGGCTATGCCTCGGCGGCGTCGGTGCTGATGCTGATCCTGACGGTGGTGATCGCGCAGACCGTCGTCAAGCGCGCCTTCCATTCGGGGAAGCAATAGATGGCCACGACCCGCAAGACCCGAGGGGAAAGCCTGCTGCTGCGCTATCTGGTGCTGGGGGGCTGGGCGCTGGTCTGCCTGCTGCCGATCCTGTGGTTCCTGTCGGTCGGGTTCCGCCCCCGGACCGAAGTCATCACCCCGAAACCGATCTACTGGCCGACCTTCAGCCTGGACGCCTGGCACCTGTTGATGAGCGACTGGCCCATCGCGCTGTATCTGCGCAATTCGGTCATCGCGGTGGCGGGGTCGGTCATCATCGACCTGGTGCTGGCGATCCCGGCGGCCTTTGCGCTGGCACGCTATGACTTCAGGGGGCGCGAGGATATCGGGTTCTACATCCTGTCCACCCGGATGATGGCCCCGGCCATCGTGGCAGTGCCGATCTTCTTTCTGTTCAAGACACTGGGCCTGCTGGATTCGGTCTGGGCGCTGATGCTTATCTATGCGGCGATCAACCTGTCGCTGGTGACCTGGATCATCCGCAGCTACATGCTCGACATTCCGAAAGAACTGGAGGATGCCGCCCGCACCGATGGGGCAGGGGATCTGACCATCCTGCGCGAGATCATCGTGCCGGCCTGCCTGCCCGGCATCATCACCGCCGCCGTGATCGCCGCCATCTTCGCGATCAACGAATTCCTGTTCACGCTGCTCATCGCCTCGACCTCGGACGCCTATACCATGTCGGTCGCGCTGGCGAACTTTACCGGCGGCTCGGACGGCATCATCTACAATGCAATTGCCCTCGTCTCGTTCATCGCCTTCGTGCCGATCCTGATCCTGGTGATCCTGATCCAGAAGCACCTGTCGCGCGGCCTGACGATGGGCGCCGTGAAAGGGTAGACCATGGCCTCGATCCACCTGCAGAACATCGAAAAGAAATACGGGGCCTTTGTCGGCGTGCAGAACATGTCGCTGGAGATTGCCGATGAGGAATTCCTGGTGCTGCTCGGCCCTTCAGGCTGCGGCAAGACCACGACCATGCGGATGATCGCCGGGCTGGAGGTGCCGACCGACGGGCAGATCGTCATCGGCGGCGAGGTGGTGACCGACATCGACGCGCGCGACCGTGACGTGGCGATGGTGTTTCAGGGCTATGCACTGTACCCCAACATGTCGATCTACGAGAATATCCGCTTTCCGCTGCGGATGCGCGGCATTCCGGCGTCGGAACATGATGCGCGCATCCGCCGGGCGGCCGACATGGTCGAACTTGGGGCGTATCTGGACCGCAAGCCGGGGGCGCTGTCGGGCGGGCAGCGCCAGCGCGCGGCGCTGGCCCGGGCGGTGGTGCGCCAGCCGCAGGTCTTTCTGATGGATGAACCGCTGTCGAACCTTGACGCCAAGCTGCGCCAGTCGATGCGCGTGCAGATCAAGCACATGCAGCGGCAACTGCGGGTGACGACGGTCTATGTGACCCATGACCAGATCGAGGCGATGACGCTGGCCGACCGTATCGTCATCATGAACAAGGGCGCGATCCAGCAGGTCGGCAGCCCGGACGAAATCTATTCCGACCCGGCGAATACCTTCGTCGCGGGCTTCATCGGCAGCCCGCCGATGAACCTGATCGACGGCGTGGCGCAGGACGGCCACTTTGTCGCGCCGGGGGTTTCGGTGGCCTGCCCGGCCCATGTGCGGGGCAAGGTCACGCTTGGCGTGCGCCCCGAGGATTGCAGCGTCGGCGGCGAGTCCGCGCAGGGCATGGTCTACGGGGTCGAGCCGACGGGCGATGTGACCTATCTTACGGTTCTGGCCGGGACGAAGAAGATCGAGGTCAAGGCGGCGCGCGCCTACCGTTCCGATATCGACGTGCCGGTGGGCATCACCTTCAATCCAGCGCATCTTTACTTCTTCGACGATCAGGGGCAGCGCATCCGGGGGGCGGCATGAGCGCGAGGTTCGACTATACGTCCATGGGCTTCATCACCTTTGACGCCCTGTGCCGCCCGGTGACCCACATACCTCCGGGCGGCGACACCTATTTCGTCGAGGAATTCACGCTTGCCGTCTCGGGGGCTGCCGGAAGTGCGGTGATCGTGGCCGCCAAGCACGGGCTGCGGGCCCGCGCGGTGGGGGGGGTCGGCCATGATGACATGGGCGACTGGGTGCTGATGAAGCTGGGCAGCTTTGGCATCGACACCGCGATGATGGCCCGGTGCGCGGGGTTCACGACGTCGTCCTCGCTGGTGACCACGCGCCCCGACGGGGCCCGCCCCGCCCTGCACAAGCGCGGCGCGACCGACGGATTCTACATCGAGGACAGCCAGATCGACGACCTGCTGGATACCCGCATCCTGCATGTCGGCGGCGTTGGCCTGATGAACCGGATGGACCAGGGCCGTACCGAGGAAATCATGGCCGAGGCGAAACGGCGCGGCGTCATCACCACGCTGGACGTGTTTGCTTCCACCCCCGAAGACCTGCCCAAGGTGGCGCGTCTGCTGCCCCATACCGATTACTTCCTGCCGTCCGAGGAAGAGGCGCGGGCCCTGTCGGGGCTGGTGGAAAACCGCGATCTGGCGCAGTTCCTGATCGACCGGGGGGCGGCCTGCGTGATCCTGACCCTGGGGGCCGAAGGGGCCTACTGCCGCCACCGCGACGGCACGGAACTGCGCGTTCCGGCCTTTGCCGTCGAGGTGAAATGCACCTGCGGCTGCGGCGATTGCTTCAACGGCGGCTTTGCCACCGGGCTGGTCAAGGGGATGACCTTGGCCGACTCCATCCAGGTGGCGCAGGCGTCCTCCGCACAGAATGCCACGGGGCTTGGCAGTCAGGCCGGGGTCCGGGATTTCGCGACGACCCTGGCCTTCATCCGGTCAACGCCGCTGCGCCATGGGAACGACAACTTGGTATCGTCGCGCGCATAGTCTACACTTCGGCGAATGACAGGGAGCATCCCGTGACGCGCCAGATGTTGACTCCGCCCGATCCGGTCCAGTTGCGTGACGCCCTGCGCGGCCTGCGGTTCTTTCTGCGCCGCGGGGGCGAGACGATCGCAGATACCCTGAACCTGGAGGCCTTGCCAAAGCCGGCCTCGAACCTTGCGGGTGCGGTCCTGCGCGAGGTTGACGGTCTGGCGCGGTCGGTTGACGGACTTGCCTCGGGCCTGGCGAAAACCCTTCTGGGCGGGCAGCCGCCCCAGGTGGCGCAACTGGATGACCTGATCGCGCAGCCGCGTTCCGACGCGCTGTTTGCCGCAGCCTTCTATGTGGCGCTGCGGTCGGTCCTGCGCCGCCTTGGGGCGACGTCGGTTTTCGTCAGCGAGGCGGCCGCCCGCAGTGCCGTTGAAACCGTGGCCCTGCCCGACCCGACGGAACCGGCGGCCGGCTATGCGGCCGCGCTGACCCTGGCCCTGCTGGAGGCCCGGGTCATTCGCGGCACGACCGCGCAGCAGGCGGCACTGGTTCCGGGCGCGGCGCTGGAACCCGTCAGCATCTTTGCCGTGATGCTGTGGATCCAGTCGGAGCGGTCCGAGGCTGAAAACGAGACGGCGCTGAATGCGGCAACCGATCTGGCCGTGGCCCTGGCCCCCGAGGTTTCGGCGGCTTTCGCGGCCCGGGACGGGGCGCGGATCACCGCACTTTTCACCCGGTATGTACCGCATGTCTGACAGTGGCCTTCACCCCGACGCCCTGCCGGAAACCAACGAGCCGCTGCGGATTGCGGTGCGGCGGTTGCGCTGGTTCAAATCGGCCTTCCTGCGCTTTGCCGAGTCGACGGGCGCGGACCTGGGCTGCACCTTCGCGGTCGACGAAGCCCGGCTGGCCGCAGCCTTTCTGCGCTGGCTGAAGGCGATCGAGCTGCAGAAACCCGCCAACAAGGAGGAACGGCGCGATTTCTTCGAATTTGCCGCCGCCCTGATGCTGCGCGAACTGACCGCCGACATGCCGATCCGGGCCAGCGGCCCTGCACGGCATGCCGATGCCGGGTCGGCCGCCGCCTTCTGGCCGGAAGGCTACTGCTGCACGATGTTCTGCCTGTCGGTGCATTCCGCCGCGATGGCGCAGGAATTCCAGGCTGTGACCGAACTTGATCCGGCCATCGACGATCTGCGGCACTGGTGGTCGTTCCGGGAAAATGCCCTGAAGGACGCCAGCTTTTCGTCGGGTTTCCTGCAGTTGCTTCTGGGGCATCAGCCGAACTGGAAGATGCCCGATGTGTTTCGCGCGCGCATCCAGGACGAACTGGCCTGAGTGTCGGCGAAAAGGGGGCCGCGCCCGGTCATGGTCGCTGTCGGGTTGGCCATTTCCCCGTTGCCGCCGCGCGGTGCGCGCTGTTGCCTTGCTTTCCTTCCGGGGAAGGAAGCGCACCGTCATGCTGCCGGATCAGGACCCCGGGGCGCGCGGTGCCAGAAGCGCAGCATCAGCAACGTGGCAGCGCAGGTCAGCCCGATCACCAGCCCGAACCACAGACCCGACGCCCCGAACCCAAGCGGGAAGGCCAGCGCATAGCTGGCCGGGATGCCGATCAGCCAGTAACTGACCGCCGCCAGAACCAGCGGCACCCGCGTATCCCGGATGCCGCGCAACAGGCCAAGCGCCATGACCTGCGTCGCATCGGCCATCTGGAACATCGCGCCCAGGGCAAGCAGCGTGGTTCCGATGGCGATGATGCCGGCGCTGTCGGGGTTCGCGGCGTCCAGAAAGGCCGCGATCAGCGGGCGCGTCGCGGTCAGGAACAAGGCCACGACCAGAAGGCCAAAGCCTGCCGAAAGGGCAATCGCAACCCGTGCGCCATCGCGCAGGCCGCGTGCGTCGCCCGCGCCCTCCAGCCTGCCGGTGCGCACGGTGGCGGCATTCGACAGACCCAGATGCACCATGAAGGCCAGCGCGCAGACCTCCAGCGCGATGCCATGGGCGGCCAGTTCCCGGGTGCCGATCCAGCCCATCATCAGCGCCGAGGCCTGAAACAGCCCGCTTTCCGCCAGCCCGGTCAGCCCGATGGGCAGGCCAAGGCGGAACACCTGGCGCAGCGCCGCAGGGTCGGGCCGCCAGAACCGCTGGAACAGCCGATAGCGCCGCAGTGCGGGCAGAAGGGCCGCATAGGGGGCCAGAACCGCAAGGGTCAGCACCTGTGCTGCGACCGACGCCATCGCCGCACCCCGGACGCCCAGTTCCGGCGCCCCCCAGTTGCCGAAGATCAGTGCCCAGTTGACGGCGATGTTCACCCCGACTGCCGCCAGCGTGGCCCACAGCACCACCTGCGTCCGCCCAAGCGCGGCGAGGTAGCTTTTCAGCACCATGACCAGCAGCGCGGGCAGCATGCCAAGGCCCGCGATGCGAAGGAAGTCCTGCGCCAGGGCCGCCACCTCGGGTGGCTGGCGCGCCGCAAGCAGGATCGGCCCCGATCCCCAGAACAACGGATAGCACAGCACCGAAAACCCGATCGACAGCCACAGCCCCATGCGCGTGTCGCGCCGCACCTGCGCCTCGTCGCCCCGGCCCAAGGCGCTTGCCACCATCGGCATGACCGCCTGGGCAAAGCCCGAGCCGAGGATGAAGATGACGAAGAAACTTGATGCGCCCAGCACGCCCGCCGCAAGGGCGCTGACCGAATACCAGCCCAGCATCACCGTATCGGTGACGTGCAGCGCCATCTGCGCGAGGTGGCTGCCGATCAGGGGCAGGCCAAGCACAAGCACCGCCCGCGCATGGGCGGCGAGGCTGATCGGAGGTGCGGTCGTCATGCTGGGGGACCTATCCTGCCGCAGGCTGCGGGGCAAGCCTTCGGTGCCCGGGCTGCGGACCGGTCAGACCGAACGCACCAGAAGGTGCAGTGCCACCAGCGCGATCAGGCCGCCTGCAGCGATCTGCGCCAGCGGAATAGCGCGGGCAAGTCCCGCTCCCGGCAGGGTGGCAAAGGCCCCCTCGCGCGTCCAGACCGAAAGGCCCGCCACCACCAGCGTCACCGATGCCGTGCCAAGCCCGATGGCAAAGGCACCAAGCACGCCCGCCGCCCCGATCCCCATCTGCCAGGTCAGGATCAGCAGGAACAGCGAACCGGTGCAGGGCCGCAGGGCGATGCTGCCGATCAGCAGCGCCGCGTCGCGCGGACCCGTGACGCGCGCCACCTCGTCCATCGTCGGACCATGCCGGTGGCCGCAGGAGGCGTGGTCGTGGTCATGCGCGTGCAGGTGATCGTGTCCGGGTCCGTGCTGGTGATCGCGGGCATGGGGCGCCGCAGGTTGCGCCGCGCGACGGGGCAGGGCGCGCCACCCGCGCCAGACCAGCCAAAGCCCGATGCCTGCGATGGCCGCATGGCTGACAGGAACCATGACGTCCTCGGCCACGCCCACCATCCGCTCGCGCGTCCAGCCCAGCATCCAGACCCCGGCATAGACCAGCACCACCGCCGATCCGGCCTGCGCAAGGCTGGACAGAAGGGCAATCACCGCCAGCGGCAAAAGCCGCACCCGGCTGCCCATGCCGTAGGCCCCGATCAGCAGCTTGCCATGCCCCGGCCCTGCCGCATGCACGACGCCATAGGCAAAGCAAAGGGACAGAAGCGTCGCCAGCGCCCCCGGACGACCGCCCTTCAGCGCCCGGATCGCACCCGCCAGCGTGCCCTGCACCTGACGCTGTGCGTCGGTCGCAAGACGCTCGATCAATGCCAGCCCGCCCGCCGCCCAAAGCAGCGCCAGCGCGGCACCGACAGCAAGGCCCAGGATCAGGAAGGTGCGCCGCATGTCACGCGCACCTCGTCGGCATAGGCCGCCCCCACGGCGGGAAACTCGCCTTCCACATCGCCGGTGGCGTTCAGTTCCTGCAAGGCCTGTTGCAGGTAGGCGTCGGCGGCGGCGAGGTCCGGTTCAAAGGTCTGCGCCGTGCAATCGGACCGCCCCGACACGACCGGCGTTCCGACGATGCGATAGGCTGTGTAAAAGCTGGGGTCATAGGATTGCACGATCAGCGGAACTCCGGCTACTGCCGTGGGCTGCGCAAGCCGCCGCAGATGGGTCGAGATGATCTTGCCCTCGCGGAAGTCCACGGTCCAGTCCTGCGGTTGACCAAGGTTTAGGGGCGTCTCGCCCAGCAGGGCATAGGTATCACCGGGATAGCCGGGGTCCCAGGCCATGTCGAACCCGTTCAGCGTGTCGATCTCGGCTTGGGTCAGAACGCCGTCAAGGTCGTCGTCCAGCCCGCGATCCTCGAGGATCAGCAGCGAATACATCTCGTCATAGGTCCAGGTGATCCGGACCGCGCCTGCGGTGCCGTCGGGGTTGAACAGCACCTCGATCCCGGTGTCGATGAACAGATGCGGATGGGCCACCGCCGGAGTGGCCAGCATCACCGCCGTCGCCGTCAGTACCGCGCGAAGCCCCATGCCCACCCCCCGGCAACACCCGTCGGCAGACCATAGCGCGGCTGCGGGCGACGTGCCAGTCGCAGGGCCGTGACCACGCCGCGATGCGCCGCCGAACCGCGAGCGAAGGGCTGCGCCCCTGGGTCGGTGCACGCCGGGGGGCCGATGCAAACGTCACATCGCGCGGCTTTCCGGGGGACCAGCCGGGTGCTAGACAGAACGCGACCAAGGAAAGGACCCCCTGCCATGCTGACCCTTTACGGCGTCTATCAGTCACGCGCCTCGCGCCCGCTGTGGCTTCTGGCCGAGGCGGATGTGCCTTTCGCCCATGTGCCGGTGATCCAGGCCTATCGTCTTGCCGACCCGGATGCGCCGGACGCGCCGCTGCACAGCCGGTCGCCCGCCTTCCTGGCGATCAACCCGCAGGGGCAGGTGCCCGCGCTGGAGGACGGCGGGCTGATCCTGACCGAGTCGCTGGCGATCACGCTGTATCTGGCGCGGCGCTATGGCGGCAGTCTTGGCCCGGCGGATGCCGCCGAGGATGCGCTGATGCTGCAATGGGCGCTGTTCGCCGCGACGGCGGTCGAGCCGGACAGCATCGCGATCTACCTGTCGGAACAGCCGCCGCGCGCAGGTACGGCCGAGGCGCAGGCGGCGCGTGCGGCCGCGGCGGGCCGGCTGCACGCGCCCCTGGGCCGGCTGGACCGGCACCTGTCCGGGGGCGACCATCTGGTAGGTGGCCGCTTTACCGTGGCCGACATCATGGTGGCCGAATGCGTGCGCTATGCCGCCGCCGATGCCGCGCTGATGGACCATTTTCCGCATGCGACGGCCTGGCTGTCGCGCTGCCACGCGCGGCCCGGGTTTCGCCAGATGTGGGCGCGGCGTCTTGCCGAATAGGCGCGGGGCATTCGGCGGTCAGTAGTGGTCGTACTCGCTGATCGAAATGGACAACTCCCGCGCCAGGACCACCAGTGAGGCAAAGAAGAACAGCAGCGCCACGATGAACAGCAAGGCCGAGCCCATGACGTGCTGAACGCGCATGATCGCAAGGGCGAAGGCCACGATGATCAGAAGGGTCGTGACCACGCCCGCGCCGATCGCAAGCTGGATCGACAGGTGCAGAAGAGTCATACGGCGCTGCAGGCGCGGCACGTCGGCCTTCAGCACCGAACGGTAGGGGTCATCTTCGGGGATCGCGTTCAGGGTCCGGATACGGTCAAGCACCCCGCCCATGCGGCCGAACAGCATCGAGATGAAGCTGGCGACCGCTCCCAGCAGAAACGACGGTCCGACCACCTGCGAGATGATCTGTGTCAGATGCTCGATCGACCCGGGTTCGACGCTCATGTCCTGGCTTCCGTATTGTGCAACGCGCCGACCATGCCGCCAACGCGGGGGGCGGGCAACCATTTGCGTGACGATGTGGCGCGGCGTGCTAAGTTGCAGCCAAACCGGCGAAAGGCCACCGCGATGACCCTGCTGATCCTGTTCGTATCGACGGCCCTGATCTTTCTGGTGCTGGATGCGGTCATGCTGACCGTTTTCATGCAGCCGCTGTTCCAGACCCATATCGGGCCGCTGATGCTGGCATCGCCCCGGCTTGCGGCGGCGGCGGTGTTTTATGTCGGCTATGTGGCGGGCCTGCTGTATCTGGTGTCGCTTCCGGCCCTGCGCGCGGGTCAGCCGATGCAGGCGCTGGTGAATGGGGCGGTGCTGGGGGCGGTGGCCTATGGCACCTATGAATTCACCAGTTATGCGATCATGAAGGACTGGCACATCTCGATGCTGCTTGCCGACACGACCTGGGGCGCTGTGCTGACGGGACTGTCCGCCCTGGGTGGCGTTCTGGTCACGCAGGCTCTGGTCAAGACCTGAAGACTTCGCTAGCGCTTGGTGCAGAGGATGCCGCAGCCGGGGCAGATGCAATGATCGTGTACGGATTGTCGACCTGCGACACCAGCAAGAAGGCGCTGAAGGCGCTTGAGGCGGCAGGGCATGCGGTCACGTTCCGCGACGTGCGGGCAGACCCGCTGAGCGAGGCCGAGATCGACGAATTCGTGCGGACCTTTGGCGATGCGATCATCAACCGGTCGTCCACGACCTGGCGGGGGCTGAGCGACTGGCTGCGCGCGTCGGACCCCGAAGCGCAGATTGCCGCGCAGCCGACCCTGATGAAGCGGCCGGTCATCCGGACGGACGACGGCCTGTTTCTGGGCTGGGATGCAGGGGTTCAGGCCAAGCTGCTGAAATGACCGGCCCGGTGCATCCGGCGGGCGGCCATCATGCCGCCGGGTGGCGGCATCACAGCAGGCGCAGGTCCGCCGCCGAGGCGCGACCGTCGCGGCCCGACTGAAGTTCATAGCCGATCTTCTGGTTGTCGTTCAGCCCCTTCAGCCCCGCCCGTTCGACAGCGGATACATGGACGAACACATCCTTGCCGCCGTCATCCGGCGCGATGAAGCCATAGCCCTTGGTGGTGTTGAACCATTTCACGGTGCCCGTCGGCATGCCGCCTCTCCCCTCGCGTTCCCCCGGGCACCAGTACCGCAGGGGGTGTCCCCTGTCCGTCATGGCTCGGCACGCAAGGTGGAGCGATGGCCGGAACGCCCGGTTTCACCCGCAAAGAATGACAAATCGGCACAAAAAATCAAGCGCGGCCAAGCCTGCTTTACCTGTTGACGCGCGCGGACCCGGTCGGGGCCGCGGTCTGCGACCGGTCAGCGGGACAGCGATCGGCGGAGTGACGGGTGGGCGAAGCCTGGGGCGACGATGCCCCGGGTGCAGCGTCAGGCCGGTTCGTCTTCGGTTGCGGTGACCGTCGCTGCCGGGCGGGCGATCACCTCGACCGCCCGCAGGTCCGGCGCAAGCGCGGCGGCCACCAGACTGTCGAGCGTGTCGTCCAGCGCTGCCGTGTCGGTCCGCGTCTCGCCCAGGCGGCGGATCGACACGGTGCGTTCGGCCACTTCCTTCATGCCGATGGCCAGGATCACAGGGACCTTGCCGACCGAATGTTCGCGGACCTTGTAGTTGATCTTCTCGTTGCGCACATCGGCTTCGGCCCGCACCCCGCGCGCGACCAGCGCCGCGACGATCTCGTGCACATAGTCGTCGGCATCCGACACGATGGAGGCAACGACCACCTGCCGTGCCGCAAGCCAGAACGGCAGGCGGCCCGCATAATTCTCGATCATGATGCCGATGAAGCGTTCGAACGACCCCAGGATCGCGCGGTGCAGCATGTAGGGGCGGTGGCGCGCGCCATCCTCGCCGACATATTCCGCGTTCAGCCGGGTGGGCGTGTTGGGGTCCACCTGGAAGGTGCCGCACTGCCACTTGCGCCCGATGGCATCGGTCAGCTTGAAGTCCAGTTTCGGGCCGTAGAAGGCGCCTTCGCCGGGGTCGATCTCATAGGCATTCCCGGTGGCCCGGATGGCGTTTTCCAAAGCGGCCTCGACCTTGTCCCAGGTCTCGTCGCTGCCGATGCGCACGGCAGGGCGGGTCGACAGCTTGATCTCGAACTGGTCAAAGCCGAGGTCGCGGTAGACCGAGGCCAGCAGCGTGATGAAGTTCGCGCATTCGGCCTCGATCTGGTCTTCGGTGCAGAAGATATGCGCATCATCCTGCGTGAAGCCGCGCACCCGCATCAGGCCGTGCATCGAGCCGGAAGACTCATACCGGTGACAGGACCCGAATTCGGCCAGCCGCAGCGGCAGGTCACGATAGCTTTTCAGGCCCTGGTTATAGACCTGCACATGACAGGGGCAGTTCATCGGCTTCAGCGCGTTGATGCGCTTTTCCTTGGCCCCTTCCTCGTCCACCTCGACGAGGAACATGTTCTCGCGGTAGGCCTCCCAGTGGCCTGACCGTTCCCACAGCACGCGGTCCACCACCTGCGGCGTGCGGATCTCGCGGTAGCCCGCGCCGCGCTGGCGGCGGCGCATGTAGTCTTCCAGCGTGCGGTAGATCGACCATCCGGCGGGGTGCCAGAACACCATGCCGGGGGCTTCTTCCTGCAGGTGGAACAGGTCCATTTCCTTGCCCAGCTTGCGGTGGTCGCGCCTTGCGGCCTCTTCCAGCAGGGTCAGGTGGGCCTTCAGGTCCTCGCGGTTGCGGAAGGCCACGGCATAGATGCGCTGAAGCTGCGGGTTGTTGCTGTCGCCGCGCCAGTAGGCCCCGGCGACCGACATCAGCTTGAAGGCATCGGCGGGCACCTGGCCCGTGTGCTGCAGGTGCGGACCCCGGCAGAGGTCCTGCCAGTGCCCGTGCCAGTACATGCGGATCATCTGGTCGGCGGGAATCGCCTCGACCAGTTCGACCTTGAAGGGTTCGTTCCTGGACCTGTAGTAAGCAATGGCCGCGTCGCGGTCCCAGACCTCGGTGCGGACCGGGTCGCGGGCGTTGATGATCTGCTTCATCCGCGCCTCGATCGCGCCCAGGTCTTCGGGCGTGAAGGGCTCGGCCCGGTCAAAGTCATAGTACCAGCCGTCCTTGATGACCGGGCCGATGGTGACCCGCACATCGGGCCAGATCTCCTGCACGGCGCGGGCCATGATATGGGCAAGGTCGTGCCGGATCAGTTCCAGCGCCTGCGCCTCGTCGGCCATGGTGTGAATGGCGATGCGGGCATCCTGCGTGATCGGCCAGGCGAGGTCGGCATGCGCGCCGTCGAGGCTGGCCGAGATCGCCTTTTTCGCCAGACCGGGCGAGATCGAGGCGGCCACCTCGGCCGCCGTCACGCCAGAGGCGAAGATGCGCTGATTGCCATCGGGAAAGGTCAGGGTAATCTGGGCCATAAGGGCCTCCTCGTCGGTTTGGCGCCCACGGAACGCCCGGCTGCGGGTATGTCGGGCGTCTTGTTGCGCGGGCGGTACGGGATTGTCAACGTGGAACCGGGGGTTTCACACCCCCGGACCCCCGTGGGATACTTGCGCCAAGATGAAGACCAGAGACGAGTCGCCCGGATGGTCGGGCCGCAGCGAAGGACGGGCGCATGACGGAGCAGAGGATGCTGAAGACCCCCGAAGGCCGCCACATCGCCTGCAGTCGGCAGCCGGGGCGGGGGCCGGGTGTGGTGTTTCTGGGCGGCTTCCGGTCGGACATGACCGGGACCAAGGCGGCGTATCTTGCCGGATGGGCGGCGGAGCGGGGGCGGGCCTTTCTGCGGCTGGATTATTCCGGCCACGGTCAATCGGGCGGGGCCTTTGAGGACGGGGCCATCGGCGACTGGTTCGAGGATGCCCGCGCCGCGCTGGTGGCGCTGACCGAAGGGCCGCAGGTGCTGGTCGGATCATCGATGGGCGGCTGGATCGCGCTGTTGCTGGCGCGGGCAATGCCGGAGCGGGTGGCCGGTCTGGTCGGCATCGCCGCCGCACCCGACTTTACCGAAGACAGTATGTGGGCGGGGTTTGACCCGGATCAGCGCGCGGCCCTGCTGCGCGACGGGCAGGTGACCTTGCCCTCGGAATACGCGCCCGAGGGCTACGTCATCACCCGCCGCCTGATCGAGGAGGGGCGCAGCCGGCTTGTGCTGCGCGATCCCTTGTTGCTGCCGTTTCCGGTCCGTCTGCTGCACGGCACCGCCGATGGCGACGTGCCGCCCGACGTGGCCCTGCGCCTGCTGGATCACGCGACAGGTCCGGATATCCGCCTGACGCTGGTCAAGGGCGCGGACCACCGGTTTTCCGCGCCGGACTGTCTGACGCTGATTGCGGGCGCAATCGACGAGGTCACACCGGGGCCCTGACGGCCCCGGCCTGTCGCGCGGCCTAGTTCGATGTGGCCAGCGCAATCCGCTGTCTGGGCGGCGTTCCGGCGGCACGGTCGATGAACCCCAGCACCAGGGGCCGGATGTTCAGACGCCAGGACTTGCCCGCGAAGATGCCGTAGTGGCCCGCGCCCGGTTCCAGATGCTGCTGTTTCCTGGCGGCGGGCAGCCCGGTCAGCAGGTCCAGCGCGGCCACGCATTGGCCGGGGGCGGAAATGTCGTCATTCGCGCCTTCCACGGTCATCACGGCGATATCGGTGATCTTGCCGATATCCACCCGCGTTCCCGCCACGGTAAAGCCGTTGCGGGCAATCTCGCGGTTCTTGAAGATGCGCTCGACGGTGGACAGGTAGAATTCGGCGGTCATGTCCATGACCGCGAGGTATTCGTCGTAGAACCGGTTGTGCGCGTCATGATCCGACGCCTCGCCATTGGCCACCCGCATGATCTGGTCTGCAAAAGCCTTGCTGTGGCGGTCGGCATTCATCGAGATGAAGCTTTGCAACTGCATCAGGCCCGGATAGACCATCCGACCGGCCCCCTTGTACTTGAAGCCGACGCGCTGGATCGCAAGCTGCTCAAGCTGCCCCATCGTCACGCGGCGACCGAAATCGGTCACGTCGGTCGCGGCGGCATCGGGGTCGATCGGCCCGCCGATCAGCGTCAGGCTGCGCGGCTGCGCCGCAGG